>JBEQAD010000130.1:0-8997 GCA_041640515.1 Saprospiraceae bacterium
GCCTTCCGTCAAGACATTTGAAAGTGCCGGCCGATGGGTGGGCTGGGCTTAGGCAACACTGGGCAGTCGATGCCACGGCTGGGTTCATCATATTTTTGCTGGCGCTACCTCTCAGCCTTGGCATTGCTAGGGCCTCTGAATTTCCCCCTATTATGGGGCTGGTTACCGCCATAGTAGGCGGGCTGGTGGTAGCTCCGTTGGCGGGTTCTCCTCTGACGATTAAGGGGCCAGCAGCAGGCCTTATTGTGGTGGTGACCGGAGCTGTTGCGGATTTTGGCGGGGGCGAATTGGGCTGGCGGTTGACGCTGGGAGCTCTGGTGGTCGCAGGCTTGCTGCAAATTTTGTTCGGAGTGTTGCGATTGGGGAGGCTCGTGGACGTTTTTCCCTTGTCTGCCGTTCGCGGCATGTTGGCGGCCATTGGTATCATCATTATAGCCAAGCAAATACCGGTGTTGCTCCACGTTCCTTCGGCTATGACCGAAGACAAAGAACCGCTGGAATTGTTGGGCGCTATTCCTCTCTTTATAGCCCATCTCGACTCTCGGGTGGCAGCCCTGGGTTTGGTTAGTCTGGTAGCGATGATAGGTTGGCCTCATCTTAAGAGTGCTGCGCTTCGAAGGGTACCTGCCCCTATGATGGCCTTGTTAGTGGCCATGCCCGCTGCGCTGATGATGGATTTTCAGCATGCAGAGCCGCCCAGCACTCTGGTGCGTGTAGGCAGTTTGCTCGATAACGTCGGCGTTCATCTTCGACTGGACGGCCTAAAGCAGCCGGTAATTTTTGTTAAACACGTGCTCATGTTTGCCCTCATCGGCACACTGGAGTCGCTACTCACCGTTAGGGCTATAGATATGCTCGACCCTTACCGCCGAAAATCGGATGCCAACAAGGACCTCGTCGCCATCGGCATAGGCAATACCCTGGTGGCCATCCTGGGCGGGTTACCTATGATATCGGAGGTGGCGCGCAGCTCAGCTAACGTAAACAACGGCGCTCGTACGCGCTGGGCCAACTTCTTCCACGGTGCTTTTATGTTGGTTTTTGTCCTGTTGGCTACCCCGCTCATAGAGATGATACCGAACACAGTACTGGCGGCCATGCTTATAGCAGTGGGCTTCCAATTGGCTCACCCTAAGATGTTTAGGCATGTTTTTCGCATTGGAAAGGAGCAACTGGCCATTTTTCTGACCACTATATTTTTCGCCCTGTACGAAGACTTGCTGGTAGGTATACTAGCGGGTACAGTGTTGGAAATATCGCTTCACCTCTTACACGGAGCGCCTCACCGCTGGCTGTTTCGCGCACCAGTGAGTGTATCGTTGGAGGGCGAGCACTGGGCAATAAAGGTAGAAAAGCTGGCTGTTTTCACCAATTGGCTCAGCCTGAAGAATAAGTTAGAGGCTATTCCGGCGGGCAAGCAGGTAAAAATTGACCTTTTCGAAACAGCCCTAGTGGATCATACCGTTATGGAAAACCTGCACCATTTTGAGCGGGACTACATCAGGGGAGGTGGACTGGTGCAGGTGGCTGGGCTGGAGGCCCATCGACCGCTGTCAGACCACCCCTTGGCCGCCCGCAAAAAATCTAAACTTGCGATAAATGCCTAAGAATACACTTGAAACCCTCGCCTATCCGCTGCTCTTGCCGGGGAGCGCTTTCCCAGAGCCATTCCCCGAGGGCGCTCTACTGACAGTAGACAAGCCGTTAGGGTGGTCTTCCTTTGATGTGGTTAACAAACTGCGCTATCTACTTACCCGCCGACTGGCGCTGCGGCGGCTCAAGATCGGCCACGCCGGTACCTTAGACCCACTGGCTACCGGGCTGCTCGTGCTATGTATAGGTAAAGCCACAGCGCTCATTGAACAGCTGCAAGCTGATGAAAAAGAATACACAGGCACCTTGACGTTGGGTGCCACTACGCCTTCGCTCGACCGAGAGCGGCCTGTGGAGGCTACTTACCCCGTGGCACACCTGACCCATGCCCTGCTGCAGAAAGTAGCTCAGTCGTTTGTAGGCGATGTGGAACAGATGCCGCCCTTGTTTTCGGCCATCAAGGTAGGCGGACGTCGCTTATACAAAACGGCTCGCTCGGGCGAAGAGCAGCCCTTGCAGGCTCGCCGCGTGCATATCAGCACCTTGGAAATAGGCCCGCTGCGCTCTGTAGTAGCGACAACCGCCACAACCGAGCCCGTAGCTCTCAACCAAAAAGGAGCGCCTATCTACCTGCACCCGGATTATCCCGAAGGGTTGCAGAGCGACTTTCGCGTGGTGTGCAGCAAAGGTACCTACGTCCGCTCGCTGGTGGCTGACATAGGCGCCGCGGCCGGCAGTGGCGCCTATCTGAGCAGCTTGCGTCGCGTGCGCAGCGGCGCCATTACCGTAGATAACGCCTGGACAATAGCTGCATTAGAGGCGTGGATTCGCACCTGTGAGCAGATTTATTGAACTGAGCATTCGACACCGGTGTAACTTCGCCTTGTGATTAAAATGCATTGAGTGTGCACGCTAGGTCTCTGCCGGTTTTTCGGGATATCGCCTTCAATCCCAATCACATCGAGGAGTATCTGCCTATGCAGATGCTCGACCCGATGGTTTTTGACCTTTTTTGCGAAGATGGCTGGTGCTACTGGTCAGACTTGCTCTTTCGGCGCAACTTATGGGAATGGCGCGGTCGGTGCTGCCGGGTCATTATCCTGCGCATCCGGTTAGATGGCTTTCAACTGAGTAAAAGCCAACGCAAGTGCCTGCGTCGCAATGCGGATTTGCGGGTACTGCGTCGCCCCCTGCAAATCTTGAAGCAACACGAACGACTTTTTGACTTGCACGCCGGTCGCTTCCAGCACAACCGCCCTGCTTCTATCTACGGCTTCTTCAGCGCCTGGAGCCACCTCATGCCGTCGGTGGGGGTCGAGTTCGATGTTTTTCGGCAAAACCAACTGGTAGCTGCCAGTTTCTTCCACTTGGGACAGCGCAGCCTGGCGGGCAATTACTGTATCTATCACCCCGACGAGGCTTGGCGCAGCTTGGGCACCTATACCATGCTACTCGAAATCGAATATGCCCGCTACTTGGGCAAAAAGTACTATTACCCGGGCTTTGTATACGACCTACCCAGCGAGTTCGACTATAAGCTCAACTTTCACAACTTAGAATACTTCGACTGGTGGGGTAACTGGTACCCTCTGGACCGCATGCCCGTGCGGCGTTGGCGCGAAGAATGGCATGAGCTATCCGCTAACGAGCTCAGCTGAGCACTTCCCACGTGTGGTCGCCCAACAGCCGCACGGTGGCCAAATGCTCGTAGGGCGAGCGACTGCCCCACTCCTCGGGCGAGACCAGCGACAACAGGCGCTTGCCGTCGCTCTTGCGCTCGTAAAGGTAATAGATGTGGTGAATGACGGGCTGGAAGGGCATATCGGCCTGATAGATGGCCTCTGAAATGTCCACGCGCTTTTGTAAGGCTTTGGCCTGAGTGACGAGCGTTTCCATTTGTCGGCGCAATTGCTCCATTTGGCGTTCGGTCTGGTCGTACATGGCCAACATGGCGTTGCCTCGGAGGCGTCCTTTGTCTTCTGGTCGAATGACAGCGCTACCGGTAGTGTGGGCATAGGGCAACAGGCCAGGGTTGTCGGCCACTTTGTCCTCATCTATAGGGTTGATAAAGGTCTCTTTTGTCTTTTTTTTCTCGCTCATGATGACGTGTGCACACCGGTGCTCCAGAAAGGTTACCCGTAGGTATTGGCAAAAATAAGACCATGTAAACAGCCGGAAAGCGGGCTGGTTTTAAGAATAGCGCGGAGATGTGGTGAAGGCTGTGCTCAGAGCCTCTCCAGCAGCCTTCTGGTTTCGCGTACCTACCCTGCGTAGGAATAATTAACGCTGCTTGATGAGTGCTCGGAACACTTCCTCGTTCACTTTAACTGGATACTCAGTGCGCAGCTGTTCGACCCAGCGCTTTTCCAGGTAGTCTTGATAATCGGCTACGGCATACCCGCGGGCATCGCTAAGTCCCTTGGGTGAAGGCGGCAACAAACGCTCCACCTTGACGAAGGAGGCCGTCTTAGTGGCAGGGTCTCGTTTAGGCTCCGACATACCGCCAGGGCGCCAGATGTTTTCCAGGTCTTTATTTCGGCCCTTCTCATAGGTTTTCTCTAAGCGCACAAGCACCTCACCTTTTTTGTTAAACTTTTTCAATACGGCTTCGGGTTCGTTGCGTTCGGCAAACTCGCGTACTTTCTTAAGCAGAGTAGAGTCTTCCGACTTGAGGGTGTAGAAGCTCACTACAGCGCGCTCGTCCCACAGGTATTTGTTTTTGAGGTGTTCGTCGAAATAGCGCTGCAGCCCTATAGAGTCGGTATTGGCGCGGTCCCAGACTTCCATTTTAGCGGCATCGAACAGAAGCATGCCTTCTTCGTATTCGCGCATAAGGTGCTTGAATTCAGGGTATTTCTTATCCAGTTGGCTTTCCTCGTAAGCCACAGCAGCCTCGTCTACCCAGTTTTGATACAAGGAGTGAATGGTTTGCTCGATAGGCAACCCCAGCCCGCGCATGCGTTCGCGACTGGCGCGGGCGAGAAACGCCTCGAAATCGGCTACAGTGTAGAGGCGGTCTCCGTACTGCATCAGGGGAATCTGTGGCTGGGTGGAGTCGGGTTTCCAGCGGAAAGTATGGAAGATAGAGTCCACCTGTTGGCTTGCCCATGCCTTGAGGTTGTCGGGGTATTCGCGGAAGTTGGCCTCGCGCTGAATGCGCTGGATGAGGCTGCGACGGGCGATCTCGCTGCGGCTGTCGCGCTTAATGCGCTCGGACAGAGCGCGGCGCATTTCTTCGTAGGGGGGGAGTGGGCGGCGGCTGAGGCGCTTGATGATGTGCCAGCCTACCGTCGTCTCCACGGGCTGGGAGATAGCACCATCTTTTTCCAAGGCGAAGGCGGCCTCTTCGAAGCTGCGCTGGTAACGGTTAATACCAAAAGAGCCGACGTAGCCGCCCTTAGCTGCGCCCACCTGGTCTTCGGAGTAAAGCATGCAGGCTTCATCCCAGTTCATCCGCAGAGCGGCCTGGTAGGCGCTGTCGGCCCGCATGCGCTTGAGCACATTAGCCTCCTCGCTGTCGCCTTTGCGGATGAGAATATGGGCTACTTCCACCTCGCCACGGGCCGGGCGGAAGCTGTGTACACGGATGACGTGATAGCCTTGGTGCGAACGCACAACATAGGGCACTACACCCGGTTGGGCGTTGTAGATGGCTTTTTCAAACCAGTAATAACCATCGGGGAGCATGGCGGTGATGAAGCCGATGTAGCCGCCTGCTTCTTTAGATGACTTATCCTCCGAGCTGTCGCGCGCCAGTTGGGCAAAGTCGGCGCCCTGGAGCGCCTTTTGCAACAACGCATTGGCGCGTTTGAAAGCCGCCAGCGTATCGGAGGGCGGGGCGTTGCGGTCGCAGCTGATGAGGATATGACTCACCTCCACATCTCGCTTCATGTGCTCATAGGCTTCGCGGATGAGTCTATCGGTTACCTCGCGGTCAACCAAGTACGAGGCAGCCAGCTGGCGGCGATAGGTGTCGAGTTCGCTGCGGAAAGCCGGCACGGTGTCCAAGCGCATATCGCGCGCTTTTTGGACCTTAAGTTTGAACTTGATATACAAATCCAAGTACTCACTCAGCGAGGCCTCAGAGAAGTCGGCCTTCTGCTGGTTACTCTTGGTGTAAATCTGCACAAATTCTGACACGCGCACGGGCGTCTGACCTACAGTGAATAGTACCGGATCGTCGTGGTACTCTTCGCCCGGTTGCCCCTGAGCTATGCCTGCGGAAAGCGTTAGAGCAATGACAAGCAAACGCAATTTTGACATAGTCGCTTCAGTGTTTTTTATTTTTGGGAAAACGAAGGTGTTGCGGACGCGCAAAAGTAGCCTACTCTTTTTAATAGAGAGCCGTAGGTGAGGGCTAAAAGGCTACGCTGCCCAAAAACATTTATTTTGCATTCAAGTCGAAGTCCGCATAAAAACCCAAATCGACATTTTGCAGCTGCTTCACCCAAAAGGCTATTTGGCCGGTGTGGTAGGAATAGTGTTCCACTACGTGCAAGACGAGGCCAAGCCCCGACAATGAGAAGCCCTGCACCCGGCGAACGCGCAAGAGGTTGAACTCGTCGGCGTGGCGGATGATATCACACGCTTCGGCGACGGTTTGCTCCAAGGCGGCCCACAGTTCGGCTTTGGTGTACCCACCGCGAGCAGCAAATTCAGCGTCTCGTTCTCGTACATCGGGCTGACCGCCCAGACCGGCGTGGATGTACTGCCGGATGTTGCCGCGCAAGTGCAGCAGCAGGTTGCCCACACTGTTGGAGGCTTCGTTGGAGCGTTGCCACAACGCTGCCTCAGGCAACACTTCGATGGCGCGTCGGCACATGCGCGTGCTTTCTTCCAGGCGGAAAAGGGCTTGCGCCCGAAACTCAGCAGCTAACGGGCTATCCATACTTCAGCCACTGTACTGCGAACCGAAGAGAAGCCCCTTTTGCCCTAACGTAACGACGATAATAAGCGCCGCAATGGCGGTGTAAATGGCCGTCTTGCGATGTTTGGTCAGGGCGTCGGGGGCTTTCTTGGAAAAAGTGCGGCCTAACTGGATGAGGACAATGGCCAGCAGCATGGCAGCAAGATGCTCCACGGCCCAGTAGCGCTGGTTGGGGTCTTTCATAGCCAAACCAAAGTTGGCAAACGCCGTCTGCGTCCAGCTGCTGGTAAACGCCCACATGATGAGACCCAGGAGCAACTGCAGGTGCGACAGGATGAGCAGAGCCAGCGATGCTTGATTGTCCAGCGTCTCGTAAGGGCGCCGGCCTAACCAGCCGCTGAATGCGCGTACAAGCACAAGGAGAAGTGCCGCCAAGATGAGGTAGCGGTTGTAGGAATGCAGGGTACTGAGAAGAGCATGCATAAGAGGCAAAAATTCAGATGAGCAACTGACGCAACAAAGGTACGCGGGCAGGGGTTCATTCGCGAGCGCGCGAGTCTATCCAGATGGTCACAGGGCCATCGTTGAGCAGCAACACTTTCATATTGGCTCCAAAGACACCGGTTTTTACAGGGCGTCCGGAGTTGCACTCGAGCAAGTGTACGAAGGCTTCATATAAGGGAATGGCATGTTCAGGGCGTGCAGCACGCACAAAAGAGGGGCGGTTGCCTCTTTTGGTGCTGGCGTGCAGGGTAAACTGGCTAATCACAAGGAATTCGCCCTGGATGTCTTGTACTGAGAGGTTCATCAACCCGGCTTCATCGGAAAAGATACGCAGGGAGGCGATCTTCTTACTCAGCCATTCGGCATCTTCTTGGGTATCGCTGTGCTCGATGCCCAGGAGGATGAGCAATCCCCAGCCAATGCGGTTTTTTTCTATTCCATCTACAGCGACAGAAGCCTGAGATACGCGTTGTATTACGGCTCGCATACAAATTGCAAAGGTGCAACACCACACCGCAAGTTCCTACCTTTGACGTGTGGAATGGCGTATTTCTTCTTTGTCTGAATTAGGGGCGGTAGTGCCCCGGGTGGCCGAAGCTTTAGACGAGCGCCGCAAAGTGGCTCTCTATGGCGACATGGGGGTAGGCAAAACTACTTTTGTGCAAGCTTTTTGCCGCTGGCTAGGCACAGTCGAACGCCCCGACAGTCCTACCTTCTCGTTAGTGAATGACTACGCATACACCGACGCCAACGGCTGCTCTGCGTGGGTACACCATATTGACCTATATCGCATCGAACGCATAGAAGAGGCATTAGACCTCGGTATCGAAGAAATGCTCTATGACCCGTGGTATTGCTTTATAGAATGGCCTCAAATCGTAGAGCCGATACTGCCTTCTACCACCGCCAGGCTGGATATGCGCTTTGTTGGCGGTGCTGAAGAACGCCTCTTCGTTCTTTTTTAAGTTCACATCAGTGTTCGGTTGTATGGAAACCCTTGCTCACACCTTCGCTAAACTTACCACTCAACCCGAGATCCTCGAAGTGGGTCGTCGCCAGCATCAGCTGTTCATCGGCATCCCGCGCGAAACCACGCTGCAGGAAAACCGCGTGGCGCTCATCCCGCATTCAGTAGCTACCTTGACGGCGCACGGCCACCGTGTGCTCATCGAGAGTGGCGCTGGTGAGAAGGCACGTTTTTCCGACCTCAACTATACGGAATCGGGCGCAGAAATCGCCTACTCGCGTGAGGAAGTGTTCAAGGCCGACCTCATTCTCAAGGTCGCGCCGCCTACGCTGGAGGAAATTGACCTTATGCGCCCTAACCAGGTTATCATTTCGCCCCTTCATCTGCCCCTGGTTACTGCTGAATACATCACTCACCTGCAAAAGCGGCGCGTTATTGCCCTGGCCATGGAGTATATCCGTGACACGGAGATGGGCGTTTATCCCATCGTGCGCGCCATGAGCGAAATTGCCGGCACCAGTGCCATCCTTATCGGTGCTGATCTGCTGGCGACAGCCCGAGGGGGGTTAGGCGTGCTCTTAGGCGGTATTGCCGGGGTGCCGCCGGCCAAGGTGATTATCTTGGGCGCCGGTGTGGTGGCTGAATTTGCTACCCGAACGGCTATTGGTTTGGGGGCCGAGGTGCGCATCTTTGACAATAACGTATATAAACTTATGCGCCTGCAGCGCCACATTGGACGCCAACTGCACACCTCTGTGGTCAACCCCATTCATCTGACTGAGCAACTGCTGACGGCGGATGTGGCTATTGGGGCTATGCATTCCAGCTATGGGCGCTCGCCGCTCCTGGTGCCTGAGTCCATTGTACAGCGCATGAAAGCCGGCTCTGTGATCGTGGATGTAAGCATTGACCAAGGCGGTGTCTTCGAAACCTCCCGCGCCACTACCCACGACAAGCCCACGTTCATCAAACACGGCGTCATTCACTATTGCGTGCCCAATATTCCTTCGCGCGTTGCGCGCACAGCTTCTGAGGCCATTAGCAACATCCTTACCTCTCTACTCCT
>JBEQAD010000131.1:0-6851 GCA_041640515.1 Saprospiraceae bacterium
CAGGCAATAACGTTACTGTGGCCAATGTCACGTCGGCCAGCAATTTCTTCCACCTACTGAGACGCCAGCTGGCGCGTCCGTTCCGCAAGCCGCTCATTGTCATGTCGCCCAAATCTACCCTGCGCGCACCCTATAATTTAGGGCTGATCAGCGAACTACTGGAAGGGCATCGCTTTCGCGAATTGATAGACGATGACCAAGTAAAGCCCGCTCAGGTGAAGCGCCTGCTGGTATGCTCTGGTAAAGTGTACTACGACTTGCGCAAACGCCAGCAGGAAGAAAACCGCACCGACGTAGCTATTGTGCGATTAGAGCAAATCTATCCCTTCCCGAAAGTACAGTTTGAAGCGCTTCGGAAAAAATACTCGAAGGCCACCCTGTATTGGGTGCAAGAGGAGCCCTTCAACATGGGCGCATGGGGCTATCTGTTACTTAACCACGGCGAGTACGGTTGGAAGTGCATCAGCCGCCCTGCAGCCGCTAGCCCAGCGACAGGGTTTGTAAGCCGCCATGAAAAAGAACAAGTCGATTTAGTAGAGGCTGCTTTTCGTTCATAGGTAAACCTATTGCAGCCGAGCGTTATGCAGGTCGTCATCTTTGGCAAAAGATATCAGGAGAAAAACCAGCCCTACATACAGGAGTTGTTCAAAGTATTGCAAGAGGCTGGCGCTACTATTTATATCTATCGAGGATATTTGGAGCTCATCCGCGACCAGATGACTTTGCCCGAAGCTTACGGGGTGTTTGACGGCTATCTTGATTTTCGCGTACATCATATTGATGTGGCCATCGTACTAGGAGGGGATGGCACCATGTTGGACGCCGTCACCCATGTGCGCGATAGCGGCGTACCTATGCTGGGTATCAATTTAGGGCGGCTTGGCTTTTTGGCCAACATTGAAAAGCAGCATATTCGAGACGCCATTCAAAAAATGATGCAAGGCCGCTACTCTGTTGTAGAGCGCACGATGCTCTACTTAGAAAGTGCTCCGCCCCTCTTTGGCGACTTGCCCTTTGCTCTCAACGACTGTACTATATTAAAAAGTGAGACCTCTTCGATGGTGACCATCCACACCTACCTGAATGGCGACTATCTGAACACTTACTGGGCCGATGGCATCGTCATTGCCACACCTACCGGAAGTACGGCCTATTCGTTGAGCTGTGGTGGGCCTATCGTTATGCCGGACTCGGGCAACATCGTCCTGACGCCGGTAGCTCCCCACAACTTGAATTTGCGCCCTTTAGTGCTTTCTGACCAGTCCGTGATTTCATTCGAAATGGAGGGAAGGGTTGACAAATTCGTCTGTACCCTCGATTCGAGGTACACCATCATCAATGCCCAGCAGCAGCTGGCCATTCGCCGCAATGACTTCAACGTCAGACTCATTCAGTTAGAAGGCACCTCGTTTTTACAGACACTGCGCGAAAAACTCACCTGGGGCACCGACGTGCGCAATTAGCCGCCCAAAGGCTTTTCGGATGGCTCTATCGTTAAGCGCAAAGCCCGAATGCCTGGCACGGGGTTGAAGCGCAGATACTGCTCTACAGCCACAGTGTACTGGCCTACCTGAGGGAAAACGGCCTGTCTTTGCAACACAAAGTCGGTAGCGCACGTGCGCCCTCGACATGTGCCGTTGGGTTGGCCGCTAGCATCGAACAAATCGAGAGGAAGCAATTTCACCAAATGCTTCCCATCAGGATATACGGTGTGAATTTGCACGTAAATGTTTTGATAGGGGAATGTATCCGCGTGCTCGATATTCAGGTAGAGGTTGTAGCGCTGCGAAGTATCAGCAATCGAGAACGAAAAACGAACGGTATCAGCATAGTCCCACTGTCCTTCGCGAATAGGCACCGTTTGCTCATAAAACGGCTTATCGTTGCATGAGACAAGCCACAACAACAGCCCTAAGAGTAGGCCCAAACCGACCATCGAGGTGGGCACACACCCCCAGGCAGACATGGTATCGGTCGTTGATGGAAAGTTTCTCACAGTGTTGTATTGATTGATTGATTAGGTTTGACGTATGCGACATTCTCAATTCAATTGGTATTTGGATTAAAAAAAACAAGGACAAAGGTATCCAGGGCATTACCCGCTATGTGGGCCTTTCTATGCAAGCGCGTATTTTTAAGGCAAAAAGCCAAACCACGTCCTTGTAAGGCGGCGTTTCGTCACTGAATGTGCTCGTTGCCCTTTCTTTGAGGACTACATTAAAAAGTAATAAGATGACAAACCATCCTTGCGCACTGCTCTGCTGCTGGCTTTTTGGGCTAGCTGGGCTGTTGGCCACCCAGCCCTCTCTGGCTCAACCCGATAACCCGCACAATGAAGAGCGCAACTATGACCCCGACATCCTGTCGGTGCGCTTTCATCTGCGCCAAGCACCGCTCACCTTCCCTGCTCTAAACTTAAAGGCCCCTCTGGGTACGCTCTTGCTTTCCTTCGACCGATTGGGCACCGATTTACGCGATTATGTCTACACCATCGAGCACTGCAACGCCGACTGGCAACGCTCCTCCCTCAACGAGATGGAATACCTCGATGGGTTTTCAGAAGACCGCATCCAGCATGCACAGAATGCTAACAACACCCTTCAGCCTTACCTTCACTACTGGGTAGAACTGCCCAACCGCAACATGCGCTGGACGCAATCGGGCAACTACCTGCTCAAAGTGTACGACGTCACTTATGGCCGGCAGCTGGTGCTGGTACGCCGCTTTGTCGTTTCGGAGAACACCTGGAGTGTGTCTGTCGAGTTCATGGCGCCTGCGCGCGTAGAGCGTATGAACACCCACCACGAGCTAAATTTCAGCGTGAACACCGGCAGTGCCATCATCCAGATACCAGAGCGAGAAGTGAAGGCCGTAGTGCTTCAGAACGCCCGCTGGGACAGTGCCATCGGCCCCATGGCGCCCTTTGTTTACCGCCAAAACCAGCTACTTTACAACTATCGCGATAGCATCGTTTTCCCTGCCGGCAAAGAATGGCGCTACTTTGACATGCGCACTTTTCAGTTTCGTGGCGAATTCATCCAGAGCATCCGCATGACGCGCGACTATTACGAAGTGGCCCTCACGCCAGATGAAAACCGCGCCTACAAACCCTACGTACAAACGCCCGACATCAACGGCCGCTTCAGCATTGAAAACCGCAACGATAACCAAGGGCTCGACCAGTGCGACTACGCCATTGTGCGTTTCACCCTCAAAGCCGGGCAGCCCTTTGAACATCACGACGTCTATGTGTATGGTCAACTCACCGATTGGCTGCTAAAGCCTGAATTCAAGATGACCTACAACGAGGCGCAACGCGCCTATGTGTGCGATGCCTACTTAAAACAGGGCTACTACAACTACCAGTACGTCCTTGTAAATCCCGTCACTGGCGAGCGCGATGAAACGGGTGTCGAGGGCAACTGGTACGAAACCGAAAACGACTATCAGGTTCTCGTATACTATCGCCCGTTAGGAGCACGGGCCGATCGCCTCATGGCTTTCACCTCCGTGAAGTCGCGGCGTGGCCAATGAGGCTACCCTTAGAAGCCTAGTACCGCTATAACGGGATAATGGTCCGACAAATCGTTGCGAGGAACCCGGCAGCGATACACCTTGAACACTGGGTCGCACAGGATATAGTCAATCCGAAGAAAGGGAATCGCTCCAGCAAACGTGGTGCCTACCCCAAAGCCCCTGTCGCGAAAGGAATCTTTCAATCCTTTCGACAATTGGCCGTAGACGTAAGAAGTGGGCGTGTCGTTGAAGTCACCACAAAGGATGACGGGATAAGGACTGGCAGCAATGAGATCGCGGAGGATTTCAGCCTGATGGGCGCGCACAGCTGTGGCTCCGCCCACTTTGCGCAGCACCCTGCCAACGCCTTTCCAAGTGTCCTTACTGTCAATAGGTGCCTCCTTGACGATGCGCTGCGTGTCGTAAGTAACGCGGTTGGACTGCAGGTGTACGTTGTACACGCGCACCACACGCGCACCTACCTGCAAGTCTGCCCACATGGAAGTGTTGTCCTCCTCTTCAAAGGGCAATGGGCCCCCGCGCAGAACAGGATATTGGCTCAGGATAGCCGTGCCAGCACGGCCTAAGTCAAAAATGTAGGGCAGGCCCATACGAGGGCCTAATTTTTTGAAAAACTTGTATCCCGTCTCTTGCAAGCAAAGAATAGACGGGGTGCCCTGCTCTTTCCAAAAACGCGCGTAGTTAGCAGTAATGCCCTCCCACACCTCCGGTTCGTAGTGAATACCCCGAAAAATACCGCCGGCGTTGTGCGTAGCTACAATAAGTGCCTCGGCAGGAGCATCGTGGCGGCCCGGGTTCAGCCCAACGAACGTCGTTACATGCTGCCAGCCTAAGATTAGCATGCCCAAATGATAGAGCGCATAGCGGTGAAATCGCCACCCCCACACTATCAAAAGCCCAACATGCGCTAGCAATAGCCACGGGAAAGCGGTACCAAAAAAGGCCAGCCACCGAAACACTGCCGGGCTGACAAAGGGAGACAGGTAGGCCAAAAAGGTGCATACAATAACCGCCGCACTTGCCCACCGGAGTGCGTACTTCAACAGATATGGCATGGGCGACTTCAGGTACTATTTCTTGCTGGCGTTGTAAAGGAACTCCTTTTCTTCAGGGGTCAGGCTTTCCAAACCGCTGGCTTTTATTTTATCCAAAATGGCGTCTAACCGCTCTTGAAAGGAAGGCTCTTCCGAGGTTTTGCTGCGGCGAGTAGGCGCCGGCGAAGGACGCCTCGAGCGCGGCCGAGCCTCAGGACGCGATAGCCAACCGCCGATAGCGTCTAGCCCTCGATTCACGAGCTCCGACCAATCGGAACCCCGATTCATGGCATAAACAAAAAGCAAACCCAAAGCAAAACCACCCAAGTGTGCGATATGTCCGCCAGAATTGTAGTGCCCGGCAATGCCAATAAGGTCGAAAACCAACAACACCAGTACAATGTATTTTACTTTGATGTCGCCCAGTAGCAGCAGCCGCACCCGATATTCAGGCGCTAACACTAGCGCTGCTCCTGCTAGCGCCGTAACCGCTCCCGAGGCTCCTAAGGCGTATTGCCCTACCGAAGGCACCACCTGTGCCGACAACATGAAGGCTAATGCCCCCGCAAACCCTCCCAACAAGTACACCGGTAGCACTCGGCGCGGCCCGATGAGGTCGCTGATGATACTGCCAAACATGTGCATGAAGATCAGATTGCCAATAAGATGCCACAGGCTCAGATGCAGAAACATGTATGTAATGGGCGCCCACGGCTGAAACAACAGTGTGCGCGGTGATGCCGGCATGCAAAACCAGTGCAGCCCCGTCTCAAACGCCGCAGAATGGCCCGCCAGCAACAAGACACCGTATAGCAAATTGACCACCAGCCATACGGCAAAGTTGATGACGATCAGACGAGTCACGATGTTAGACACCCTCAGGGTGTACAGCAGATCGTTCCAAATGGAGCGTAATAGTGACATGGTTTGCTTATTCCAATAAAAAACTTATCTCAGCCGTCCTTTATACCAGTATAGGACAAGTATTAAACCGAACAAGGCCCCACCCAAATGGGCAAAGTGCGCAATGCCTGTTCGGTATCCCCGCACACCCATGAACAATTCTAAAGCAGCCATAATCAGGACGAAATACTTGGCCTTCATCGCCACCGGCGGAAACAACAGTCGAATAATCTGGTTGGGAAATAAATAGGCAAACGCCACAAAAATACCAAAAATGGCTCCAGAGGCCCCCAACATGGCCCCATTCCAGTGGCTTGGGTCAATACCGGCCTGTTTCAACTCCCACCATTGCACCCCTAAATGTAGCCCCATGGCGCCAAAACCACAGAACAGGTAATAGAACAAGAAGCGCTTCGGCCCCCACACCAGCTCAATCATCGGCCCGAAAAAAAAGAGCGACAACATGTTGAAGGCCAGGTGCCCTAAATCGCCGTGCATAAACATGTGCGTGACCAACTGATAAGGCTGAAAATGCAGCGAGCCGGGCATGAAAAGTGCGAGCGAAAGACGCCCCAACTCATCGTAATCCCCTAAAAGGGGGCCCCATGACTCGCCTCCTAAGAGCACATAAGAGCCAAAGAAGAATAGTACGTTCAAAATAATAAGGTGCTTGACGACACCAGAGAAGGGTTGATAAAACATAACTTCTGGGAATAGTTGGCCATCCGCATAAAAACTACCCGGCAAAGCGCCGCTGCAGCTCATCCAATTCAAATGAAATGAAACACAAGCGCCCCGAGGGGCTGCGATACGGCTGGGCACAGGCAAAAAGCTGGTCAATGAGCGCTTGCATCTCCTCCACCGACAAAGGCTGGCCCGGTCGCACCGCAGCACTGCGCGATAGTGCACTCGCTACGCGCTCGTGAACACCCAGCGATGGCTCGAGGTTGTTTTTGTATTGCTCCAGCAGGCGCTCCAACAGCATTTCCTCCGTTAGGCCAGTAGCGGGTGTAAGAGGAGTGCCGTGGACGACAAAGGTGTTACCACCGAACTCCGCAATATCGAAGCCTAACAGTTGACCTCTGGTAGGATGCTGCGCAATAGGGCAGCATCGGCTGGAGACAGTTCAATGTTCTTAGGGAAAAGCAATTGTTGCACTGCTGCCGGTTGCTGACGCAAAGCATCCAAGTAGCGCTCGTAGAGAATGCGCTCGCTGGCGGCCTGCTGGTCAATGAGCAAGAAGCCCGACTTGATGTGGCTTACAATGTATTGACCGTGAATCTGATACGGTGCCTTTTGGCCTCTTGCTAACACGGTATTGGCTTCGCTGCCTTCGAACGTATCTCCCTGAAACGCTCCTTGTGCTTCGAAAGGCCC
>JBEQAD010000131.1:6861-8971 GCA_041640515.1 Saprospiraceae bacterium
GCCCATCAGTAGCCTTGGAAGGCAACACGTCGGCCGCATCGGTGGGCGCCTCATCCAGACCCTCGAAGAGGCGTTGCCAGTGGGCCAGTTGCTTGTCGATGGGCGGCCGTTCGCGGGCGCTGCCTACAGGGCGATCGCTCACGCGCTCGACAGAGGCAGGTGCAGCAGGCCACGGCACCGGACGTGCAGTGAAGGCTGGTTCCTGATCAAAGTCGAGCGTTGGCGTCACGTTGTGAATGCCCAAAGCATGCCGAACGGCTACCTTCAGGTAATTATACACCAGCCGCTCGTCTTCAAACTTAATTTCCTGTTTGGTGGGGTGAACATTGACGTCAATGCGCGACGGTTCGATGTCCAAATGCAGCACATACAGCGGATACGTCTCGGCTGGCAGCATACCCTCATAGGCACTCATTACGGCGTGATGCAGATAGGAGCTCTTAATAAAGCGCCGGTTGACAAAAAACAGTTGCTCGCCACGGGCCTTACGGAAGTAGTCCGGTTTGCCTACAAAACCCGAAATGTTGAGTATTTCCGTCTCCTCTTGTACGGGTACCAACTTCTTATTGACGGCTTCGCCAAAAATCTTGACAATGCGCGCACGCAAGTTGCCGGCCTGTAGGTGAAAGATCTCCTGGTCGTTATGGTGAAGTGAGAAAAACACATCGGGATAGGCCAGCGCTATCCGTTGAAATTCATCGATAATATGGCGCATTTCCACGGGGTCACTTTTGAGGAAGTTGCGCCGTGCCGGCACGTTGTAGAACAGGTTGCGCACAGCTACGCTGGTGCCCAAAGGCGTAGAGCAAGGCTCGTGCATTTTCACGATGCTACCTTCGACCACCACACGTGTGCCCAGCTCGTCCGTCGCGCGGCGCGTACGCAGTTCCACCTGAGCTACGGCGGCAATAGAAGCCATGGCCTCTCCCCGAAAGCCCATCGTGCGTATGGCAAAGAGATCTCGAGCGTCTCGGATTTTAGAAGTAGCGTGTCGCTCGAAGCACATGCGCGCGTCGGTCTCCGACATACCGCAGCCGTTGTCAATTACTTGGATGAGCGTTTTGCCAGCCTCTCGAACAATGAGCTGGACGTGGGTAGCACCTGCATCTATGGCGTTCTCCATCAGCTCTTTCACCACTGAGGCCGGGCGCTGCACCACTTCTCCCGCGGCGATTTGATTGGCGACACTTTCGGGCAGTAACTGGATTACGTTTGTCATAAAAAAGGCAGGTGGTGGCCACCTAAGTAGTTTACTCGTCTAGGTGCTTCCTATTGCGCATAAAAGTCGGTAATGAGCCAGGCAAAGGTAGCAGTTTTTCGGCTCGGTGGCTGCCGCTTGGGTGGGTAGGCTCGTGGAAAAAAATCGGCCTTGCCCGTCTACTTGAGACACCCTGCTTATTTTTGCCGCCTATTTTGCAAGACACTTTCGGAAAATATGGAGAACATTCCTAACGCTCGCGGCAAAGCCTACTGTTTGCTTTATCTTTTAATGGGCATCTTTTTTTTCGTGGCTTTGGTGCTAATGTTGTATTATCGGAATTTCATCATGGAATTCCCCAAATAAGGGCATTATCGCGCAAGGTCCTGTTGTCGGGCGTTTTCGAGGCTGCTTTAGTTAGTCTCGCTGCTGAGCCATAGAGATGCCCACAACCCCACCCAGAGCGCAGCGGCGCTGCCCGTAAACAGGGGAAGAGACAACGCCAAAGAAGTTCGCACTTGCCTCGAAAAATCCATCGGGCCTGGCAAATTGGCTTTTTTTACAAAAAATCATTTGGGCTTTGCAGTTCTTCAAGCGGGATGTACCTTTGTGCCCGCTTTTTCAATAGTTCCTAAAATTTGGTATAAAAATCTGATAATGAGACATTACGAAGTCACCTTCATCGTAGATCCAGTGCTGTCGGGCGATGAAGTAAAAGCGACAGCGGAACAAATTCTGGCGGAGCTCAAGCAGTTCGGCGCCACCATCGTGGCCGTGGACGAAATAGGGCTTCGTCAGTTGGCCTACCCCATCAACAAGCGCTCCAGCGGTGTTTACTACTGCTATGAGTTCGCCTGCACGGATGCCAGTTGGCTGGCCAAGTTTGAATTGAACCTGAAGCGCAACGAGAAG
>JBEQAD010000132.1:0-2790 GCA_041640515.1 Saprospiraceae bacterium
TTAAGCGGGTTAATCCGCCGCTACCGAGAGCGCTCACCTTTTCGTCCCGACAGATAAATCCATTAGCCGCGCCCATAGCGCGCCAATGAGCTGCGCCTGCGATTTTTTTTGCAGCTTTGCCCTCATTAAAAAATACGCCCGACTACAGCCTGGAAGCGAAGTGGCTTACCTATCAGCCGGCAATGAAAAGGCTGGCTTGCCGCCGCTTTTCTTGTTGCATGGCTTGAGCGAGGACCACGCTGTGTGGGCCGAGGTCGTCTTAGCGCTGGCGCCTTATGGTCGCATATACAGCCTGGATTTGCCGGGTTTTGGTGCTTCGTCGTTGCCGCCTGAGCCGCGCATGTCGTGGTATGCACAGGCCGTCTGCAAGGTGGCCGAGGTGGAGCGCGTTCCTCGCCTGGTGGTCGCGGGTCATTCTTTAGGCGGGTATGCTGCGCTGCAATTTGCTGCAGAGCAGGGCGACATGCTAGCCGGTTTGGTTTTGGTGCATTCTCACCCTTTTCCGGACACGCCGGAGCGCGTACAGGCTCGCTTGCGCAGCATTGAAATTCTGCGAGCAGGTCATAAAGAGACCTTTGTACGGCAGTTGTTCGGCAGCCTGTTTGCGCCAGCGTTTGCCTCGGCGCATCCCGAGGTGGTAGAGCGCTGTGTGCAGATGGGCTTGCGCCAGTCGGCAGAGGGTATAGCTGCAGCCATTCAGACCATTATGCATCGGCAAGACCATTCCCAAACCCTGCGCAACTGCGCGCAACCTGTCCTGGCCGTGCTGGGGGATGAGGATAGCCTCGTGCCCCTGGCGCCAACGCGCCAGATCATAGAGCAAGCGCCACACGGCGAAGTGCGCGTGTTGCACGGCGTAGGGCATATGGGCATGTTTGAGGCGCCTGAGATGTTGGTAGAGTGGTTACGCGAGTTTTGGCTGCATCTGGCTCCTGCTTCAGGCATTTCGTAGCCGTTGTTAAGGAGCGATGCTTCAGGAAGACACTGCCATATTTCCTTACCCTACTTTTTGACAAACAGTGCAATATTGGAAGGGCATTTTTTATGAAACGACCTTAGGCGGTCCAGCCTGAGAGCGCCTTTGTGGAGAGCAGAAAGGTTTTCTTATCTCAAATTACTGTTTCTTATGACCAATCGCACCATCAAAAGGGTCATCATCTTAGGCGCTTTGTCGGTAATAGGCCTGATAAGCGTTCAAGCCTACTGGGTATGGCGCATGTGGGGCCTGCAAGAACAAGATTTTGACCGCCGCGTCCGCCAGGCCTTGTTAGACACGGCGCGCGATCTGGCGCGCATAGGCGTGTTCGTGTTGGAAGATGCCAACCTCATTCAGCAGGTGCAGTCTAACTATTACGTGGTCAACATCAACAACCAATTCGACGAAGCGTCGCTGGAGTTCTATTTACAAAAAGCCTTTGAAAATCAGGGTCTTCGAGAAGATTTTCAATACGGTATTTTCGACTGTTCGAGCAATCAAATGGTCAGCGGGCGGCTGGTGAAATATAAGAAGCGAGCCAACGGCGAAGCCAATACCCAATTGGAAGCGCCCCTGCCCGCACACCACGACAGCGACTTCATCTACTATTTCGGAGTGCGCTTCCCCAACAAAGAAGTAACCCTGCTGGCCAACATGTGGATCGTCGTCGCCTTCACAGTGTTGGTCGTCTTGGCCGTCCTGTTTTTCATCTACACCATAAGCGTCATCCTGCGGCAAAAACAACTTTCCGAACTGCAGCGGGACTTTATTAACAATATGACGCATGAGTTTAAGACGCCTATTTCCACCATCAATATTTCTACCGACGTCTTTTTGCAAAGCCCACTCATTCAAAGCGATGCACGGCTAACTCGCTATGCCGGCATCATCAAAGAGCAGATTATGCGCCTTAATACGCAGGTGGAGAAAGTGCTGCAATTGGCCAAAATTGAGCGCGACCGAGTAGAGCTGAACTTGGAAGAAGTAGACCTGGCGGATTTAATCCGAGGACTGCGCCCCTCGCTGGAACTGAAGGTGGAAGAGAAGAAGGGGACGCTACACATCAACCTGCACCCCGACCACGCCTGGGTGCGCGCCGACCGCCTGCACCTGACTAACATTTTACACAATCTGGTGGACAATGGCGTAAAGTACTCGAAAAACGCCCCGCACATCGAAGTGGAGCTATCCAGCGGCAACAGCCACGCGGTATTGATGGTAAAAGACCGCGGCATCGGCATCGCTCCGGAACACCAAAAGCACGTCTTTCGAAAGTTTTACCGCGTGCCCACGGGCAACGTGCACAACGTCAAAGGCTTCGGTCTCGGTCTGTACTATGTGTACACCATTTGCAAAGAGCACCGCTGGAAAATAGACCTGAATAGCGAGCCAGGCCAAGGCACTGCGGTAAGCATTCAAATGCCGTTAATCAACGGACACGTATGACCTCTCCCGACCTCTCTGTAGGCAGCAGCCCGGTTTGGTTTGGCCCTGTGGAGCAGACGCTGAAGGCGTGGCTGCAGGCTCAGACCGAGCGTTACACCCACTATTTCTGGGTGGCCGATGCCAACCCTTATGGCCACTGGCAGCGCACCCTGCCTGCGGTGCATCCTTCGACGACGTACGTGCTGCCCGTGCCCGATAGTGCCCATATACCCGGAGCAGCCGAGCGCCTAAAAACCCTCACTACCTGTCAGCACCTATGGTCGGCCATGCTCGATGCGACCTTAGACCGTCGCGCCTTGGTGCTTGCCTTTGGCGGTGGCGTCGTGGGGGATGTGAGCGGCTTTTGTGCAGCTACGTACAAGCGCGGT
>JBEQAD010000132.1:2800-8916 GCA_041640515.1 Saprospiraceae bacterium
GTCCAGCTGCCCACCACGCTGCTGGCCATGACGGATGCCGCCTTGGGCGGCAAAGTGGGCATTGACTTTGGCGGTGTCAAGAATGCCCTTGGCGCCTTTCACTCACCGGTGGCGGTCTTCATTGACCCTACATTTCTGTCCTCCCTTCCCCTGCGCGAATGGCGCAGCGGTCTAGCGGAAGTGGTCAAGCACGCCTACATAGGTGCTCCGGCGCTGCTGGAACGGCTGCGCCGGAACCCTCATCTGCTGCAGGCGCCGCACACAGCCAGCGACGACGAGTGGATAGCGGTGCTGCGGTCTTCGGTGGCGGTCAAAGCGTACATCGTCGAGCAAGACCCTTACGAAGGCGGCCTGCGCGCTTTGCTCAACTTTGGCCACACCTTTGGCCACGCCCTGGAGGCCTATTTTCTTAGCCTTGGCACGCCCATTACTCACGGCGAAGCCATCGCAGTAGGCATGTTGTGTGAATGGGAGGCCCCCACGCCTTCGGACCTCGAATTGCTCGGGCCGCTGTTGCCTTTGCTGCCCCTATCGGCAGAAATGTGGCCACACTTGTGGCTACTCATGCAGCAAGACAAAAAAAACGTCGACGGCCAGGTGCGCATAGCCGTGCCGGGGGAGGAGCCGTTCTCGCTGCGCTCTTTGTTGCTGACGGAAGAAGAAGCACGCCGCCGGTGGGTGCGTTGTCTGCGCTGGCTGCACACTGCTCAGTAGGGTACCTTATCCGATTTGTTTTTCCAGGCTTCGAACACCTCAAGCGCCTCTTCGCGCAGCAACTGCACCGTCTCGATGCGGCGCCGATCGAGCGGCGCGGCTATTTCGGCGTAGATGAAATTGTCGTCGAAGTTAATACTGGCGGCATCGTGTCGCGTACAAGCGAAAAAGACCCGCTCCGGCCTGGCCCAGTAAATAGCACCCAGGCACATGGGGCACGGCTCGCAGGAGGTGTACAGCACGCAGCCGTCGAGCTGGAAAGTATGCAGTTTTTGGCAAGCTTCCCGGATGGCAACGATTTCGGCATGCGCTGTAGGGTCGTTGGTGCTGGTAACGCGGTTGTTGCCAGCGGCAATAACCGCACCGTTTTTGACAATGACCGCGCCAAAAGGACCTCCCTCGTTATTGGTTATGCCCTTGCGCGCCTGCTCGATGGCCAGGCGCATAAATGCGATGTGCTCGTTGGCATGCTCCTTCATAGGCGTAAGTGTGGTTAAAACATGGGTGAACAGAACAACACAGGCACTGCCCGAAAGGTAGGGCAGGCGCAAAATTGAAGGAGGACTTATTCTATCGTTGTAGGTGCTTTACCTTTGGCGCGCCCGCGGCCTTCGGGCGCTTTTTTTGAGAACAAACCTTATTCACGCTTATCATTATGCACTTCCCAGACAATTGCAGGTACACTGAAGACCACGAGTGGATCCGCTTAGAAAGCGGCAATATTGCTTACGTAGGCATCACGGACTTTGCCCAAAGCGAGCTGGGCGAATTGGTGTACGTAGAAGTGGAGACGGTGGGCCAGACTGTAGAAGCCCACGGCGTTTTTGGCACGGTAGAGGCGGTAAAAACTACGTCCGACCTGTTCATGCCGGTAAAGGCTAAAGTGCTCGAATTCAACCCTGAGATTGACGACGCCCGCGGGGGCAATCCAGCGCTCATCAACGAGGACCCTTACGGCAAAGGCTGGATTGTCAAGGTAGAGGTTGCCAACCCTGACGACCTCAACGCGCTCATGGACGCTGCTGCCTACCAGGCCCACTTGGCCTGAGGCGCTTGGGGTGCTTCCACATCTAAGGCTTTTTTCTTTGCTCGTCATGGAGCCTCTTCTGCTTTTACATGGCGCTCTGGGGAGCGCAGCTACCTTCGACCCGCTGCGCTCTCACGAGTCAGCTTCGTGGCAGCCCATCGCTTTTGACTTTCCTGGGCATGGCGATGCGCCGCTCGAAGGAGCATTCTCAATAGCTCACTTTGCCCACTACGCTCTGTCCTTTTTAGAGGAGCAGGGTATAGACCAGCCGGTGGCTATCTTTGGCTACAGTATGGGTGGCTATGTTGCTTTGCAAATGGCCCTGCTAGCGCCGGAACGGATGCGGTGTATTGCTACGCTGGGCACACAATTCGACTGGACACCCGAGACTGCTGCCCGCGAGGTGGCGCGCTTGCATCCTGACCGCATCGCAGTGCGTGCACCGGCCTTTGCCGCCACTTTGGCCCAGCGCCATCGCTCGCAGAGTTGGCGCGAGGTAGTGCATCAGACGGCTGACCTGGTGCATCGCTTAGGTCATGGAGAGGCTTTGGGAGAAAGCGACTTTCGGCGAGTGGCTTGCCCGGTATATATTGGGTGGGGCGAGCGCGACCAGATGGCCTCCCGCGAAGCGTCAGAACAGGTGGCCCGCTGGATACCCCAAGGGCACTTCAATATGCTTGCTAGCACACCACATCCGCTGGAGCAAGTGTCCGTTAGCGCGCTGGCTCATTGGTTAATGAGGGTATTGCTCGCTTAGGGAGTCCTTATATGTACGTAAACTGCCGCACCTTTGTCGGCATCTTTATTTTTTTGCATATGCCGAGCCCGCAATGGTCTGTCGATGAATACGCTCGAGGCATTCGCGCTGGCGACCGCGTGGTGCTGGCTCGCGCTATTACCTTGGTAGAGAGCACACGACCTGAACACCAGGTGCTGGCTCAGCAGCTCCTTCAGGCGTTGGGCAATAGCCCTGCTGGCGACACCTTGCGCATAGCAATCACCGGAGCGCCGGGGGTGGGCAAGAGCTCATTTATCGAGGCTTTGGGTTTGCACCTCGTCGAACAGAGGCAGCGCGTGGCCGTGCTTGCCATTGACCCTTCCAGTGCGGTCAGCGGTGGCAGCATTTTGGGCGACAAGACGCGTATGGAACAGCTCTCGATGTCGGAGCAGGTCTTCATTCGCCCCTCGCCCTCGGGCGACTCCCTGGGCGGCGTGGCCCGCAAAACGCGGGAGACCATCCGGCTCGTAGAGGCCGCAGGCTACCACACGGTGTTGGTGGAGACGGTGGGCGTAGGGCAGTCCGAAATTGCTGTACGACACATTACCGACATCTTTTTGCTGCTGTTGCTGCCCGGAGCGGGCGACGAATTGCAGGGCATCAAGCGCGGTATTGTAGAAATGGCCGATCTGCTGGTCGTGAACAAAGCCGACGGCGAGCGCTTGCAGTTGGCCCGACAGGCCCAAGGCTATTATCTCAACGCTGTGCGCCTGCTGCCGCCACATCCCAGCGGTTGGGTGCCCCGAGTGCTTACCTGCAGCAGCGCGGAACGCACGGGCATCCAGGAGGTATGGCAGGCGGTGGTGGAGTGTCTGCAGCAACTGAAAGCAAGCGGCTACTTTGAGCAGCAACGCCGTCAACAGGCACTTTACTGGCTTCAGGAGACTGTCGAAAGCAGTTTGCGGCAGCATTTTTACCAGCATCCCGCCGTCCAGCAGCTGCGACATATGCTGGAAGAGCAAGTGGTGGCTGGGAACCTCTCGCCTTTCGCGGCTGCAGAGCAGCTGCTGCAGGTGTATTACGCAGCGCTGCGATGAAGATTAGAGGCTATGGCAGCTGGAGCACCTTTTGAAGTAAGAGCCCCGCTTTAGCCACCTTTTTGTATTGCGGCATCGTCGGAGTTATCTGCTGTTTGCCAGAGGCGATCCAAATCTTGCCGTTTTTTGCCTCGACTTGTAGCAGCTCAGGAGCACTGGTGTGGAGCCATTCGTTTAGCCAATCTAATTTTTTCAACACGGCCTCTACCTCGCCGGCGCGAGCAGGGTGGACTTCGATAAAATAAGCTTTATTTTGGTAGCCCAAGGCGTAGTCCCAGCGGCTGCTCTGGGGGTAGGCCTCTTTCAGGCACTCGTCCAGGTGGATGCTGCCTTGGCAGTGGCGCGAGTCTTTAGGAACAATCTTTTTTCTGTCCGGCGCTAATAATGCCTGCAGCCCTTCCTGATAGCAGGAAGCGATGGGCAAGGTGGCCTTTACTGCCTGTTTGAAGAGGTTTTCTTGCTTTTTTTGAACCGGGTTCATTGTCCCGCCAATTTCGACACTACCTCTCCTGCGCGACTTGCAAACTCAGATAAGCCGCCCCAGTACGCCTCTGCGGGGTCGTTGCTGCCGGGGTCGAGGTGAGAGATGTCTTGGATGTAAATGTCCTGTTCTTCGCGGCGGAAGTAATAAGTTTTGAACTTTTTGTCTTTCAAACAAATCTGGAATACTTCCTTTAGTGCTGGAGATTTTTGTTTGAGGCCAAACAGTTCGAACAAGGTGTCAGGAGTGGCACCGGCTTCGACCAACTGGTTGAACGCCCATGCTAGCTCAAGGAGCACAGGAGAATGGGTGGTCATGGCTACGCGGTAACCGCGAGAAAGCAATTCTAAGCACAGGAGCATGACCGTTTGGATAGCGCTGGGGTGAAGCCCCATTTCCGGTTCTTCGATGACCACCCACTCAATGGCATCCCGGGTAGAGATTTTGGCTGGGGGCGTAAGGTGATACAGCGACAGCAGCAGCGGCATGAATTCCTTCTGCCCTGCCGACCAGATCATGAACGGCAGCCGACTATCTCCTAACCGAAGCATAAAGCGCTTGCGCAGCCTCGCTTGGTCGAGCTCGATGGTAGCGCCATAAAAGATGCTCCTCTCAATGGTGTCGCGAATGGCTTCCTTAATACGCCCCTGGCGAGGAAAAATAGCCACGGGCGCAGGGCCGTTGCCTGGTTCTTTTTCCATAAGTAGGCGCAGCGTCTCGCTAAAGGCTTTAAGTACGTAAGGGTCTCCGGTGTCGAAAGAGTGGAAGGGTCGGGGCCACCCCTGGGCCATGGTTACTACCCGTTGAGCAGGAATGTAGAACAGCCGTTCTTTGTTCTTAGCCTCTCGGGTACCTCTGCGACTCGTGATGGTTTCCAGTGATTGGATGTCCTTATTCCACCACACTTCAGTGGCTTCGCTCCAAAGGTTAGCCATAGACTCGCCAAAGAAAAGCTCGAGCACGTCCCTTGGATTATTCCAGATATAGCCATGTTTTTCTAAAGCATCCAGGATGGGACGTCGGTCGAGAATCAACTTAAGGGTCTGAAGGAAAACGCTCTTTCCACTCGCCTGGCCGCCCACCAGTATCGTCAAGTCGCCAAACGTGACGCTCCCTTCGCGGATTTGGCCCAGCTGGCGCACTTCCAATGTCGAGCCTTTCGGTCGCTTGTCGGTTATATTCTTCTGCCACTTCTAAGGACTAAAGATAAAGCGCCGGCGGAAGAACATGCGGATGGCGGCGGATAGCTCCCTTTGGAGGTACTCTTTTGCAGGTCAGCGGGAGTTGGGCGACGCACGCTCGAACATTTTCGTCACCTTTGCGTCTTGTTTAGACCAAACAAAAGAACTGCGCACGCATGCCTCAAGTGACGTTTCAGTATCCAGCCTGGTTTCTGTTATTGTGTGTTTTGTTGGGGCTGGGCTATGCTTTACTGCTGTACTATCGGGAGACGGCCTTTCGCGAGCAGGTGCTCTGGTTGCATCGAGCACTGGGCGTGTTGCGGTGGCTAGTGGTTACAGTGATGGCGGCGCTGTTGCTGTCGCCCCTGTTGCGGCGCGTGCAAACGCAGACCCAGAAGCCGGTGGTGGTGTTGGCTCAAGACCAATCGGAAAGTGTGGGCGCTGAGCTACAAGGCGCCGCTCTGGCGCAATACAAAGCCGACTGGGAGCGCCTGCGCGAGGCGCTGGCCGACGATTACGAGGTGCATGAGTTTGCCTTTGGCGATGCCGTGCGCGAAGGGGTGAATTTCGAGTTTACCGACAAGGTGAGCAACCTGTCGCGGCTCATCCGTGAAATGTACGACCGTTTCGGGACACAAAATTTGGGGGCTATTGTGATGGCTACGGATGGCATCTACAATCAGGGCAGCCACCCTGCCTATGCGGGCGCCCCCATAGCAGCGCCGGTGTTTACGGTAGCCTTGGGCGATACCACGCCGCGAAAAGACCTGTTCGTTAAGCGAGTTTTTTACAATAAAATTGCCTACTTGGGCGACCGATTTACAGTGCAAGTAGATGTGGCCGCGCTCAATTGCGCAGGTGCCCAAACTGCCCTTACGGTGAGCAAAGACGAAGGGGA
>JBEQAD010000133.1:0-8901 GCA_041640515.1 Saprospiraceae bacterium
CCCAAAACCAGCAGCTGCTTAATCAAAATCAAAACACAACCGACGTGATCTAAAGAAAGGCCGGGTACCCGAGTCGGGTATTCGGTCTTTTCTTCTAAATCTGAGAAATCTGGAATCATGACTACCTATGCACCCGAAGTAAATACCGGAATGCCCTTCTTTGAGCAAACATGCCAACTTTTCACCTGTGTCGAAGGGCACGACCTGGCCACGCTCAGCCAGCTGTGCGACGACGACTTTGGCATCGTGGATATCGCCCCGGATGGCAGCAGCGTCGTCATCCGAGATCGCGCTGGGTGGGAAAACTGGTTCAAACACCTCTTTCACCAACTGGATACCATGCAGGCTAAAACCTATACCCATATCGAGGACTTTCGAAGCCTCGTCAATAGGGACATGGGCTACTGTGCTGTGGAGTTCTGCCAGCATCTGGAAGTAGGGGGCCAACATCATAAATTTTACTGCGTGGTAACCATCATCTGGAAAAAGATGCCCGACGGCTCTTGGAAGGAGTCGCGCTGGCACTGTTCAGTGGTTCGTCGGGAGTTGGCAGCCTGAAAGGCTCTTTTTAACGCAATGTGCCTTGCAGCCCTATCTTCGCCAGCAAAAAACCTGCACTGGCGATGGAAAAGCTGCAGAACTACATTGGCGGAATGTTCCTGCCGCCGCTTTCTGGACAGTACTTAGACAATGTGGCGCCAGCTACAGGAGAAGTATATTGCCTGGTGCCCGACTCTGGGCCAGAGGATGTAGAGGCTGCCGTTCGAGCGGCGCAAGAGGCCTTTCCTGCGTGGTCTGCTATGTCCTTGGAGCGGCGGCACGACATTCTGCGTGCCATCAGCGATGGTATTACGGCCCAATTAGAGCGCCTGGCGGCCGCAGAGAGTCGAGACTCCGGTAAGACCATTACGGCAGCCAAAACAGTGGATATTCCACGGGCAGCGCTAAATTTCAAATTTTTCGCTACGGCCCTGCTCCATTTTGCCTCGGAAAGCTACTATATGCCAGGAGCACTCAGCTACACCCTTCGCCAACCTTTAGGGGTAGTAGGTGGCATTTCGCCGTGGAATCTGCCGCTCTATCTGTTCACGTGGAAGATTGCTCCCGCCTTGGCTGCTGGCAACTGTGTGGTGGGCAAGCCATCCGAAGTTACGCCTTACACGGCCTATTTATTAGGAGAAATCTGCAACAAAGCGGGTTTGCCGCCTGGAGTCCTCAACATTGTGCACGGTTTAGGGCCAAAGGCAGGGGAGGCTATCGTGTGCCATCCCGACGTAAAGGCAATTTCCTTCACGGGGAGCACGCGTGCTGGCGCAGAAATTGCGCGCTTAGCCGCACCTATGTTTAAAAAACTCTCACTGGAACTGGGCGGCAAAAACCCCAACTTGATTTTTGCCGATTGTAACTACGAGCGAATGCTAGAGACAACCATTGCCTCTTCCTTCAACAACCAGGGCCAGATATGCCTCTGTGGGTCGCGCATATACGTAGAGCGCCCGCTGTATGAACGGTTTCGACGCGATTTTGTAGAGCGAGTGAAATCCCTGCGCGTAGGCGACCCTGCGGACCCTCAGACGCGCTTGGGAGCGGTGGTATCTAAAGGGCATTTCGAAAAAATCCTCTCCTATATCGAACTGGCCCGGCAAGAAGGAGGGCACATCTTGTGCGGCGGGCATCCCCTTCAGTTACCAGGAGCTTTAGCCGGAGGTTATTACATCGCACCCACGGTGATAGAAGGGCTGCCGTTGGCGTGCCGCACCAGCCAGGAGGAAATCTTTGGCCCTGTGGTTACAATAGCGCCCTTCGACAATGACGAAGAAGCGCTGGCTTTGGCCAATGGCGTTCCTTACGGTCTTAGTGCAACTATTTGGACAAATCATTTGCCGAGAATCCAGTACCTGACAGCGCGCTTGCAAGTCGGCATTGTGTGGGTCAACTGTTGGTTAGTGCGCGATTTGCGCACCCCCTTTGGCGGTGTGAAGCAGTCCGGCGTAGGCAGAGAGGGCGGATGGGAGGCCATGCGTTTCTTCACAGAGACGAAGAGCGTAACTATAGCAGAATGAGCTCGTTAGAGAATATTCCCGTGCTCTACGAAGACGACCACTTATTAGCGATTTGCAAACCCGCAGGGCTTTCGTCGGAGAGCGGGAAGGCATCGCATCCCTCAGCAGAGGCGAATGCGCAGGCGTATGTACGCGAGGTCACTGGTCGTCGACGTGTCTATGTGCGCGTTGTACACCGGCTCGATCGCGTTAGCAGTGGTGTGCTCCTATTGGCTAAAAGTAAAGAGGGGCTACATTTGCTGATGCAGCAATTTGAAGCGCGCGCCGTCCAGAAAACATACGTTGCTGAAGTAGCGGGTGTGCCGCCGGCCTTAGGGGGCGAGTTAACACATTATTTAGCCCGCAGTGCTGATGGACGCGCGGCACTGGTGCGCAGCGTACCGTTTGAAGGCAGCCAACAAGCGCTTTGTTCCTATCGGGTGGTGGAGCAACGCGAAGGGCGAACCCGTTTAGAATTGCTGCCGCGCACGGGGCGTTTCCATCAATTGCGAGCGCAGTTGGCGCAGATTGGCTGCCCTATCGTAGGCGATGTGCGCTACGGTGGCCCAGCGTGGAGGCCTAATGCCATTCGCCTGCATGCCCTTCGTTTACAGGTGCAGCACCCATTTGAAGGGAGGATGCTCTTGATAGAGGCGCCCTTGCCCGAAGACTGGATTTGGCCTTAATCTCCTTGCCTTCTATTGGCTAAAATGGGCGTACTTTTGCCCTTTCCAACCAAAAACCCTCGCCTGCTGTTTTTCCGTCCGATTATGGCAAAAAAGAAACCAGTACGCCAGACGCCGGCGGGGCATGCGTCGAATGGCGCTCTACCACCAGCTGAAGCGGATGCTTTTATTGAAATTGTCGGCGCACGTGTACACAACTTACAGAATATCAGCGTGCGTATCCCGCGCAATCGCTTAGTGGTTATCACGGGAGTGAGTGGTTCGGGTAAGAGCTCCCTAGCTTTCGATACGCTCTATGCTGAAGGGCAGCGCCGTTTCATGGAGACGATGTCCAGCTATGCCCGCCAATTCATCGGCGAGTTGGAGCGGCCCGATGTGGATCAGATATCAGGCCTGAGCCCGGTGATCAGCATTGAGCAAAAAACCACGGGGCGCAATCCGCGCTCAACAGTAGGCACTGTAACGGAGGTGTATGATTTTCTGCGGCTGCTTTTTGCCCGAGCTGGCGAGGCTTATTCATACGTCACGGGAGATAAGATGGTGCGCTTTACGGAAGAGCAAATTGTCGGCCATATAGTGCAGGAGTATGCTGTTCAGAGGATTGCCCTGCTTGCACCCGTGGTGCGCGCTCGCAAGGGCCACTATCGGGAGTTGTTTGAGCAGGTGCGCAAGCAAGGCTATACTAAGGTGCGCGTAGATGGGCGTATTCGCGATATTCAGCCGGGCATGCAACTGGACCGGTATAAAATTCACGATATCGAGGTCGTCGTTGATCGCTTTCAGGTAGACAAAGGCCGCATTGCCCGCCTCAGCGAATCCGTTAAAACAGCCCTTAAGCTTGGCGACGGTATGCTTATGGTAGTGCCACTGGAAGGGGGAGACGCAGCGCCTGTTAGTGCCTATTCGCGGCGACTGATGTGCCCTGTTTCGGGCATTTCTTATGAGGAGCCTTCGCCCAATACCTTTTCCTTCAATTCGCCTTACGGCATGTGTCCGCATTGCAAAGGGCTGGGTGAGGTATACGAACCCGACTTGGCGCGTATTATCCCCGACGACTCGAAGAGCATCAACGAGGTGGGTATTGCTCCTCTGGGCGAAGTGCGCGATAACATGATTTTCAAACAATTGCGCTCCATTGCTAAAAAATACCAGTTCACTTTCGCCACCCCTATACGCGACATTCCAAAGCAGGCTTTGGACCTCATTCTCTACGGCGGCGACGAAACTTTTGAAGTCAGCATCACCTGGGGCGGCGACGAGTGGAACTACGACCTCGCCGCTGAAGGCATTGTCAACATGCTCAAACGCTGGTATGCAGAGAGCACCAGCGAAAAAATCCGGCAGTGGGCCGAGGAATTCCTGGCCGTCGTGCCCTGCCCAGAGTGTCATGGCACGCGATTAAAGAAGGAAAGTCTGTGGTTTAAAATCGGCGAAAAAAACATTGCGGAATTGGCAGAATGGGACTTGAACACCCTCTACCAGTGGTCGCAGCAGGTGGAAGCGCAATTGGACGACCGACAGCGCACTATCGCGCGCGATGTGCTCAAGGAAATTCGCTTTCGTTTACACTTTTTGCTCCAGGTTGGGCTGGATTACCTAACCCTAAACCGACCAGCGCGAACCCTATCGGGCGGTGAAAGCCAGCGTATTCGTTTAGCTACGCAAATCGGCTCTCAGCTCACGGGAGTTACCTACATTTTAGATGAACCCAGTATTGGCCTGCACCAGCGCGACAATCACCGCCTTATCGCAGCCCTTAAAGACCTGCGAGATTTGGGGAACTCGGTTATCGTAGTGGAGCACGACCGCGATATTATGCTCCACTCCGACTACCTAATCGACCTCGGCCCAGGAGCAGGTCGCCTGGGAGGGCGCATTGTAGATGAAGGCCCGCCAGAAGTGTATCAGCAAAACCGCAGCCTAACGTCAGACTATCTGACAGGGCGCAGAAATATCTGCTTGCCAGCGCGACGCCGCACGGGTACAGGTCAGTGGCTCGTCTTGCACGGCGCACGTGGCCACAATCTCAAGAATGTTACCTTGCGTCTGCCACTGGGCACTTTTATCTGCATTACCGGTGTAAGCGGCTCCGGCAAGTCATCGCTCATCAACGAGACCCTTTATCCCATCTTGCGGCAACACTTTTATCGAAGCCTGAGGCGACCGTTGCCCTACGACCGCATTGAAGGGTTGGAGCACATAGATAAGGTCATCGAGATCGACCAGAGCCCTATCGGTCGCACACCGCGCTCCAATCCGGTTACCTACACCAACGTCTTCGGTGACATTCGCAAACTTTTTGCAGATACTCCCGAAGCCAAAATTCGCGGCTACGCGCCGGGGCGGTTTTCGTTCAACGTCAAAGGCGGTCGTTGCGAAGTGTGCGAAGGAGCGGGCATGCGCGTCATTGAAATGAACTTTCTGCCGGACGTGTCAGTGCCGTGCGAGCGCTGTATGGGGCGACGCTACAATCGCGAAACCCTCGAGATTATGTACAAAGGAAAAAACCTCAGCGAGGTGCTCAACATGACCATTGACGAGGCGGTAGAGTTTTTCCAGCCTATTCCCAACATCTATCGAAAACTCAAAACGCTGCAGGACGTCGGCTTGGGCTATGTCACCCTCGGACAACCGGCCACTACGCTAAGTGGTGGTGAAGCACAACGAGTGAAACTGGCTGAAGAACTGAGCAAGCGAGACACCGGGCGCACGCTGTACATTCTGGACGAGCCGACAACAGGCCTGCACTTTGAGGACATCCAGCACCTGTTAGCCGTGCTGAACAAACTCGTAGACAAAGGCAACACCGTCATCGTTATCGAGCACAATCTCGACGTTATCAAGACGGCAGACTACATTGTGGACATTGGGCCCGAAGGCGGCACTCGCGGTGGCAGCATCGTGTGCACTGGCACCCCAGAGGAGGTGGCCCGGAGTAACCGAGGGTGGACAAGCCGATTCTTGCTCGAAGAGATCAAGCGCCTGACACAGCCCGCTCAAGCGATCAGTTGAGCACATCCAGCTCGCTCAGGATTTCCAGCAGCAGGCGGATATCATCGTGAAACTCCTGCACTACTTCAAACCTAACGGTGTTGCGGAACAACGATGGCTCAAGCAGATTTTTAGGGTGCGACAGCATAATGTAGACATTGTCCTCAATAATGGAAAGGTAAATCTCCTTTTGCTGATTGGCCTCCATAAAGCGCTGGCGAAAACGCAGGATGGCCTGTTGCAACTCCACGGAGATGATGTCAGCCACGCGTACCTGAGGGGTTGCGTAGGTATCAAAAACGGCTTCAAATTCAGGGAGTAGCTGCTTTTTAACACGGCGCCCGCCCAGGCGGTGAAAGGCGCGCTCGCTGCGGCTTAAGTACTTCCGATAGGCATCGGGCAAAATAAGCACACTGCCCAGCATATCGGCTCGATAAAAATCGCCGCATACAAAAACACCGCGGAACACGCGGTCTATGCGAGCGCGCGAAGGCGAAGGCTCGCGTACGTCCAGCTCGCACATCTCGAAGGGCATTTCGCGTACCCAGCCTGTTATTAAGTCTTCGGCGTGATAGATATCGGCGCGCGTGAAGATTTTACTGGCCAGAAACTTTTCCTTAGGTATTTTGCCCTCTGGCTGATAGCGCAGTTGCCTGTAGTTGACGTCGTTATCTATAAAGTCCAATATCAACCCGACGATGCGCGGTTTAAATTCCAGATAATAGACACGCACTTGATGGGCTAAAAAAGGTATCCAAAGGCCTACGGGAATAAAGAGCATCAATGTGACGAGGAAAATACCTAAATAAAGTTGGATGGCTCCTATGCCCGCTACCAGAAAAGCCGAAAGACCCAGCAACCGGATAAGCCGCTGGCGCCGGCGCTCAAGGTTGGCTAATTCAGGGTAAATGTTCTGGTTATAGAAAACTCGAAAATCGTGATACGGTCGCATACGAGTACGGGAGAGAGCACCAATAGACAGAAGGCTCAATAGGCTGCGCCGGTGTCCGCCTCGTACTTTTTCAGGTATTCGTCAATAGCGCGCTGCAGAACGTCTTTCAAATATAAATTTTCAAGGCGGGCTAACGAACGCAGCTTCTCCACTTTGGTCCGCTCCACTGTTACCGTCAAGCGCTTCAGTGTAGCGCCCGCATTGGCTGTGTCGTCGGAGGGCATCTCGGTGGGGCGAATAAGCGCATCCAGTCCGGCGCCGCGGTTCCGAGTGGGCGCGGCCGGTGTTTGCTCAGAAGTAACGGGTGTATGTGCCTCGCCTTCGACGGTATCGTCGTCTTCGTTTAAGGCGGCCTCAAAGAGGGCTTCCAGGTCGCGCGTGAAATTTTTGGACGCACCACTGCGGCGTCCACCCGCAAGATCCTCCGCAGGCGGTAGTGGTGCTGTCGAGGTATCGCCTGAAGGCTGAAGAAGTTCGTCAAGGCCTTCTGAAAAACGCTTTTTACTCATGGCTTCAGGCGGTTTGTTCTTGTTTAGAAACGGGCACGGCAGCCGTATTTTCTACGCGGGCCAAAAACTCCTGCGCCAGGTCAAGGTAGTCCTGGGCGCCGGTGGACTTAGGGCTGTATTCGAAAATATCCTTGCGTTGGGCGGGGGCTTCGGCTAAAGCGACGTTGTCGCGAATGTAGGTCTTGAATACCTTGTCGCCGAAATACTTGTGGATAATATCCACTACGTCCCGATTGAGTACGCGGCGGCTGTCGTACATTGTAGCAATAACGCCAACCATCTCCAACTGGGTATTAAGCCGCATACGTACTTTATCAATAACGTGTTTGATTTTGGCTAACCCTTGCACGGCTAGGAACTCCGTCTGCAGCGGAATGAGGACATAGCGGCTACTGGTGAGAGCATTTGGGGTGAGCAGCCCCAGCGATGGTGGGCAGTCAATAAGAATATAGTCGTAGTCGGCTTCCACCTGTTGGCTAAGCAATTCGCGCAGAATGAACTCTCGGCCGGCTTCATTGATGAGCTCCATTTCAGCGCCCGAGAGGTCTAATGACGAAGTGATGACGTCCATATTGGGTTTGTAGGAGACGGGGACCAGTTCTCCTTCGCCGCGCAGGGCTTCGTAGATGGTATAGCGTTGGCGCGGAATGCCCAGCGATATCGTCAAGTTGGCTTGCGGGTCTAAGTCGACGAGCAACACCTTCTTGCCTAAGGCAACCAGCCCTGCTCCCAGATTGATAGCGCTGGTGGTTTTGCCGACGCCGCCTTTATGGTTCAATAGAGAAACGATAAAACCCATAGTGTAGAGTTTATGCACTTGCCTGAAGCAGAGCGCTTTTTCTTACAACAAAAGTAGAATAAATCGGACAAAAGGCTTGCCATTGTTTGAAAAAGCCAAGAAGTCGCCGCTTTTTTCTCTAATGAGGCCAGCCAATGGCTTTTCAAGAATGAAAGATAGCGCAATAGTGCTACTCAGATGGGCGGGATTTACTCAATAAATGCCGTTGCTCGAACGGTTGCTCAATGAGGAAAGGAATGTGTGGGTTAAAGGCAGACAAACCTATGGTGCGCCGTGGGTGTGTTCTCATTCCACTCCCGGCCGTTTGGTTTGGTAATAATGCACACCAGCGCCAAAGACCCAGCCCTCCTTGCCGCTTTGGGTGCGGATGTTGACCCAGTAATCTGTTACCTTCTCGCGTCCCAGGTTAACTTCTTCCGGATGCTCACTTTTGCGATTGAGGAAAAGCACTGGTTCGTAAAGCTTTAAGCGCGTTATCACTGCGCTGTGTCGGTTAGGTTCCTTGCGCAAATTGAGACCGTCGATGGTCACATAAAGTGTACTGTACTGAGTAGTAGCAGCAGGAGCAGGAGTTGGTTCTTGCACTAAAGCAGGTCGCCGAGGTGGTGGACTAGGCGAGGCAGGCGCCGGCGTCGTAGCTGGAGCGGTGTAATTACCGATGAGGGCAGGTGCTGCCGGCTGCGGCACGTAGATAGTTTCTCGTTTTACACTGGTGCGTTCGCGCAGCTGCAGGTCTTCTTCCTCGGTGCGCTCGGTTCGCGGGTGCTCGCGCCGCGACTCGGAGCATTGTGAAATGGCCCATAGGGTTACGGTGAGCAGAAACACAATGATGATGAGTGTCTCGAGCCGGAAACTGTTTTTAGCCATAAAAGAGCAGGTGTTTGGGCAAAAGGAGCAAACAGTGCAGGGTGTCAATGCAGCG
>JBEQAD010000134.1:0-8777 GCA_041640515.1 Saprospiraceae bacterium
CTACCAGCGGCAGCAGTACAAAGCTGACCACTGGCGTTGTCCACGCACAAAGACCTTTCACAGCAAGTGCACAGGCTGCACTCAGATGTAATACATACGCAATAAGGTACTTCCAGTCTTTCATAGCGCCGACAAAACTACAGAGCAGCACCCAAATCAGCAATCAGATCTTCGACATCTTCAACGCCTACACTCAACCGAATAAGCGAATCCGTCAGACCCACTTTCAGGCGCTCTTCGCGCGGAATGCTGGCATGGGTCATGCTGGCCGGGTGTCCAATGAGCGACTCGACACCACCTAAAGACTCCGCTAAGGAAAAGAGGCGCGTGCGGCTGAGGACGCGGCGCGCTGCCTCAAAAGTGTTGTCCCTCAGGTCAAACGATACCATTGCGCCGAAGAGACGCATCTGGCGCTTGGCGATGTCGTGATTAGGGTGCTCTGAAAAGCCCGGCCAATAGACACGTGCCACCTTAGGGTGCGCCTTCAGGAAGTGCGCAATGGCCTCGGCATTTTCGCACGAACGTTGCACGCGCAAGTGCAGGGTCTTAATGCCCCGTAGGATGAGGAAGCAATCCATTGGCCCAGGTACGGCGCCGGAAGCATTTTGAATGAAATGCAGACGCTCAGCCAGGGCCGCGTCGCGCACAACGAGGCAACCGTGAACAGCATCCGAATGGCCACCGAGATACTTGGTAGCCGAGTGCAGCACTATATCGGCACCTAAATCTAGGGGGGTTTGTAAATACGGCGAGGCAAACGTGTTGTCCACCACGGTCAGTACGCCGCGCCGACGAGCTACAGCACACACCGCTTCAACATCTACGATGTTGAGCATGGGATTGGTGGGTGTCTCTATCCATAGCAGGCGAGTATCCGGCCCGATGGCCTCCTCCACATTGTGAGCCTTGCTCATGTCAATGAAGCGGCTCTTCAGTCCCCAGGCGCCGTAAACGCGCACCATTTGGCGGTAAGATCCGCCATAGAGATCATTAACGGAGAGAATTTCATCGCCGTTTTTCAACAGTTTGATAACGGCATCCTGCGCTGCTAACCCTGAGCTGAAGCAGATAGCATCGGTGCCATTTTCCAGAGCAGCTAAGTTTTTTTCCAACGCGCTACGAGTAGGGTTCTGCGTGCGCGCATACTCGTACCCTTTGTGTTCACCTGGCGCTGCCTGCACGTAGGTCGAGGTTTGATAGATGGGCGTCATGATAGCACCCGTGCTAGGGTCTGGCTCAATGCCAGCATGGATAACTTTTGTGGCAAACTTCATTGCTTGATAGAAATGGGTATGTCTTTTCTGATAGAAACAGCCTGGGATTAAGTAACAGCTGTCAGAAGCTGCACTCTTGCTCCCAAAAGGCAGGCAAAGGTAGTGGCCTTTACGCATCGCCTCGGCAGCCTTCCGATGCGGCGCGCCGGCTACTTTTGCCGCTCCTTTTGTTCAGCCATACCTATCTCAGCCATGAGCGACCGCCTCCGAGCCTACCTGTACCTTCACTTCTGTGTGTTTTTGTGGGGGTTTACTGCCATTTTGGGCAAACTCATCAGCCTGTCGGCGTTGCCTTTAGTGTGGTGGCGCGTAACGCTATGCTGTGCAGCTCTATGGTGGTTTTTGCCTAAAGCTCAGCTGCGAGCAATTTCTCGCCGCACAGGAGTGCATATGCTCGGCATTGGCGCTTTAGTGGGCGTCCATTGGCTGTGCTTTTATGGGGCCATCAAGCTGTCCAATGCCTCGGTAGCGGTGGCTAGCATGGCAGTGGCATCCTTTTTTTCTTCCTGGCTGGAGCCATTGCTGTTAGGCCAGCGTGTGCGATGGTATGAGGTAGCGTTAGGGCTGTTCGTAATACCGGGTATGGCGCTTATCATTGGTCATTTGAGCTGGGACATGCGCTACGGCTTCGGCGTAGGGTTGTTGGCCGCTTTCATGGCAGCGCTTTTCTCTGTGCTTAACAAACGCCTGATTGATGCGGAAGCACCACCTGCACTATCTATGAGCTTCATCGAATTGTTAGGGGGCTTTCTCATTTGCTCGCTAGCATTGCCGGTTTTTGCGCTTTCAGGTGGAGAGTTTTCGCTTCGCCCACTGCCGTGGGATTGGCTTTGGATGCTCCTGTTGGCTTGGGGGTGCACTTTGCTGCCCTATTACCTTACGCTAACTGCCATGCGCCATCTCACCGCATTCACTACCAACCTCTTAGTCAACCTCGAGCCTGTGTACGGGGTTATCCTTGCAGGTCTTGTCTTTGGAGAACACCGCGAAATGCCGCCGGCTTTCTATCTTGGCGTTGCTATTATCTTATTATCTGTGTTTGGGCATCCTCTTTTGGTGCATTGGTTTGACCCGGTGCGCAAAGCACAGTCTAGCTAGTTCTTTTATCGCTCTAAAGCAAGGTGCTTATGCTACGGAGCGCTTTCTATCAAACGAAATCCGACTCAGCAGCAGGCACTCAGCCTTGCCCACAGAGGTTTGCTATCGCGCTGTTGGGCATTTACCCCCGATCAGGCGATATCGATTTCTCCCTGCGGTTTCCATTCGACACCCGTACACGCGACAGATGGCCTGTAGCGCCTGTTCGGCGTTGGAATTGTCCAGGGAATAGTTGCCAGAGTGAGCACAAGCGCGCATCTCGGACGAGGTAATCTCTACACTTATTCCATAACTCGACGAAAAGGCCGATGCCACATCGGAAAGGGGCGCGTTGTTGAAGGACAATCGGCGCGTGTGCCAGGCAATCTCGTTGAAGTCGGGATTAAGCGCTTGTTGCACCCGTTCTGGCTGTTGGGCACTCCAGATGGCTTTCTGTTTGGATATGAGGTCAATATTCTTTCTGTTGGCTCCCTTGCCCTGTGGCCACAGACGAACGCTACCCTGGCTTACCAAGACCGAGACCTCTCCCATTGCAGCCCGAACATCGAACTCTGTGCCCAGTACCTCTACCTCGAAGCCGGAGGCTGTCTCCACCACGAAGGGGAATTTTGAGTGATGCCCTACAGTGAAGAAAGCTTCTCCTTCCAAACGCACGCGGCGCTCTGGCCGTCCATAAGTCTCGGCTTCATACCTCAGGCGGGTACCCTGTCGAAGGCTTACTTGCGAACCATCGGGTAAGGTTATGAGGTACTTGTCCACGGCAGCATACACTTCTGTTGGTTCAGCCGCAGGCGCCAACTGTTGTCGCACAAACCAAACGGCGCCACACAACAGAAGGACTGCCGCAGCCACCTTCCAGCCACGCGACCACCGTAGCGGCAAACGTTGCGGCCTCGAGGGCCGGGCCTCCAGAACTTCGAGCCGAGCCATAAGCCTGTCAAACTCTTTGTCCAGGTCCATCTCAATGATTTTAGGCGTCGGCGAAGCGGCTTTTTCCCAAAGAAGCCGGTACATCTCTGCTACCGCCGCATGTTCTGGAGACCTTTGCAGATAGGCCTCCAACCGCTCCAGCTGTTCTGGAGAGATCTCGCCGGCCCATTGCCGTTGAAGGAGGATAAGTAACTCTTCGTGCGACATGTTAGCGCTTTGCTAAGGAGACAACTCTGCCCCGTATTTCCCCTATTCGCCTAACCTCCTTTTACCCAAAAGATGAGCAATAAGGGCAGGTACCAATGCTTTTCTAATGCCTGACGCAGCAGACGCATGGCTCGGAGCAGCTGGTTCTCAATTGTTTTTACGGAGATGCCGAGATGCTCGGCGATTTGGCGGTGGGTCATGCGTTCGAAACGGCTAAGCAGAAAAACTACACGGCACTTTTCGGGCAGCTGCTCGATGGCCTCCCGCAGACGCTCTTCCAATTCGTCCTGACGCGCTTTCCACTGCAGGTCTTGTTCCGTGGTGTCGGGCAGATAGTTCCAGGGCGTACCGTCATCGTATATTTGATAACGCTGCTGGGCTTTCAGGTGATTAAGCGCTCGATTGATGGCAGCGCGGTGCAAGTAAGCACCCAGCGATTGTTCAATATGTAAGGTATGGCGGCGGCTCCACAAGTCCACAAACACCTCCTGAGCAATGTCCTTGCTGGTATCTTCATCGTTTACATAAGTATACACTACCGACACCAGCCCTGGGTAATAGCGGTCGAAGAGACGCCGCAACGCCCTGGTGTCGCCCTCCCGCAATTGCTCAAAATCTTTAATGCTATCGCTCGGTGTCGTGCTCATGATTGCCTGTAGCTATCCCTCATCGCATCGAGAGATCAAAATTTTTTTGATAATAAGAGCCGCTAAAAAACGCATTATAAATCAGGCGGATAGCCCACATTCTGTCAACTGCAAGTATTATTTTTTTCAGGCGGGGATAGGGGAATGCGTCCGTTTTTTTGTCTAAGAAGTGCTGGCAACAGTTAAAAAAAATTACATCACAAAAATACCTGCAACTACGATTATGAGCGCACGCAACGCCGCTTTCCCGTTAGAGAAGGTACCCCTCTTTGCTGTTCTGAAGCCTGAGGAAATGGCTTTTCTGCAGAAGACAGCCCGCATTAAGCGATATGGACGACAAGAAGGCATCTATGCGCAGGGCCAGCGAGCGTTAAGAGTGTTTTTCGTGCTCAAGGGCGTGGTGAAGATAGCGGTGCAAACCAACAAGAAAGATGTGGTAAAATATGTCGTCGAGCCGGGTAATATCTTCGGCGAGTCCTGCGTGATGGGTGAGTTGTTTCGATGTGACTTTGCCTATGCCATGCAAAACGATACAGAGCTGTTGGAATTAGACTCCAACGCTGTGCTTTACCTGATGCGCCACAACTTCGCTTTTGCGCAATCGCTCCTTCATTTGTTGGGCAAACGCATGCGCCAAACAGAAGCCCGCCTAGAGCGGGTGGTGCTCAAGGACTCGCGCAGCCGCATCCTCGAATTTTTGCGCCAAATGGGAGTAGAGCAAGGCCGTCAGGTAGGTATGGAAACACTAGTCAAACACGATCTGACGCACCAAGATATCGCCGATATTACCGGTACGAGCCGCCAAATGGTAACGGCGGTGCTCAATCAGCTAAAAAGGTCCAATATTCTTCATTTTACCCGCAAAAAAATCCTCTTTCGCGACCTTAACGCCTTGCCGCTCTGCGACAATTAGCGGCTTCTTGCTTCGGACAGTTTTGCTTCATACGATAGAATGGGTTTTGTTCTGGCGGTGTGCAACGGCACACCGCCTTTTTTATTTTGCTGCATTATTAGCGGGCTGCGCCTCCTGCTTCTCCTCAGTGTGGTGCATCCGCAAACAAGCACTGGCTACCGCGCAGCTATGTGGGTAGCAGCCTCTCCAGCATCGAGCAGGCGTACTGACCATGCCTCGGCTCGTTGGGCAAAGAGCATCTTGGTACGCGCCCAAGTCCTTTGAAAAAGCTCCGATTGACGATAGCTTTCCAGAGCGGCCTCATCATCCCAGAGGCTGAGGGTGAAAAGCACGCAGGGATCGTCAGTGCACTGCAACAATTCCATGTGGCGGCACCCTGGAAAAGCTCGAATGCGGCCCTTGCTCGACTCAAAGACTTCGTTCACAAATATCGATACGCCTTCAGGGCGGAAGGTCATTTTCACGATACGCTTGATCATGTTCAGGCAAGTCTGCCAGACAAAGGTAAAGCGTCGAACAAAAGGTGAAAGGCCGCTTTCCATACAAAACGGAAAAAAGAGTGTAACCTTGCCGAATATTTCTCGGATAAGCCCAAGTTGCTCCTCTTATGTTTTCTACACCACCTCGATTTCTTGGCCTTCGCCCCAAAGCGGGCTGGTTAGCTGCTTTCCGGGCAGCGGTGCGACTCCCAGATACACTGACACCTGGTGATGTTCCGGTGGTCTTGGCCAGCTGCCTGACGCATTGGATGGCTGGTAGTGGAGCCCTGGCTGCGGATGCCGGCTATTCAGCGACGGAACGCTACTGCATTCGCTTGACTTTTCTGCAACAGATTTATCAAGACTTCGACAAGCACGGCTTTGCCGAGCTCGTCGCCGAAGAAGTCGCCCGCTGGGTATTGGCCGTGTTGGAAGAGACACCAGCAGCTAGCCGCCCTGCCGATGCGGCTGCATTGGCTGCAGCCCCCTTTCCTGAAGTTGCGCTGGCACACGCCAAGGCCGTAAGGGCTTATTACACCGCACATGCCCCCCTCAGCGAAGAGATGCTGCTCCTTGCCAACAGGCCGCCAGCTTTGCCTAGGCTGCCGATTACCAGCCCCGGGTTTTTGTGCACTGTAGTGCTACCCGCCAACATGGAGCCCGCCCTGGCGCGCTTGTTGTGGCGAGAGTTTCTGCGCGCAAACACCGCCGTGCGCTTCATCACAGTGGGTGCCGATACTGCCGCGCGCGAAGCAGCCGAAACTGCTGACCCTATTTTTTATAGCCCAGGTGGTGGCCAAAAGCCCGGGCGCTGTCTGTGGGTACAGCAGGCTGCGCTAAAGCCCGATATCCAGAACTGGCTGTGCCAACAAGCTTACCCTAACCCGGCCGACGTTCGCTGCATGGTGTTGAAAGCCAATGGTACGCTGAGTTCAGTGTTCACCGTTTTGGATGTTATTGATGACTTTGCTGTTTCGAATGCCTTCTTCAACGCTTGTTAAAAATACCCATCCCTTATGCGCCAACGTTTCCTTTTGCTCGTCATAGGGGCGTTACTTGGTTGGAGCCATGCTAACGTCCTTCTGGCGCAGCGAACGCCTTTGTTTCGCATTGAAGAAATTAGCCGCAATTCAGGCCGCATCATTCCGGTAGTGGATTCGGGGCTGGCCATCGTGGACATTAACAGCAGGTTGCGCATTTCGCCCAACCGCGAGGCCATTCGGAGCAAAGCCATAGACATGGCGGGTAAGGGCCAGCTTGACCGCGCTCTGCGCGAGCGCGTCCGTCGCCTGGAGCGCATTCTACGCGAACAGAAGCGTTTGGTAGGGTACATTCAGCAGGCTATCGAAACGCCTCAGCAACAGCCCGATTCATTGCTCCTCTTGTTGCGCCAAAAGATGCGCGACATCGGCAATGATACACTGCTACGCGCCAGTTACAACCAGTACAGTAGGGAGTACACCGAGCGCCTGCGGGCCGACCCTACCCTGCGCGAGCGAGAAGACCGCTTCCTCTACATCCTGGCGCGTTACAACGAATCCCTGGATAGCCTGCGCGGCGAACTTCGCACCTTAGAGAAAGCTGCCCGTGTACGCTTCAGCCTGCGCGCTTTTCGAAAGGATCAAAGTGGCGGCATGCGCCTGCATATTGAAAACTTCGACCAGTTTGAGCAAGGGCAGTTTTATGAGATGGAAAACTGGACCCTAATGATCTCCCCTGAGCAGCTACAGCAAATGCAAAACTTGCGCGACCTAGCTGCCTCACTCAACCAGGGCGCGGATAAGGCGCTTCAAGACTTCCGCGATAAGCTTTTCCAAATGTTACCTGCCTTGAGCTGTTTAGAGCAGTTCCCTACCGAGCTGCGTTTAGCCAGCGAAACCATCCCTGTAGAGGTACGCTCTATTCTGGACCGCAGCTGGAACGATGTACGCCAACAGTTAAATGTGCTGCGCGACGAGCTGCAGAGCCTGTCTCCCGCTACAGATGTGTACGATGTCAAAGGGCGCTGGAGCACCCTGCGTATGCACATGGACAGCCTTTACCAACAAACTTTGGGCAGCCTGATGAACCTGCCGCAAAGCAACATTCACGTGCGTAATCTCCTGCAATGTGTCGAACAGACGCGCAGAGACATAGATCGTGTAGATCGCTTTATTCGCTCCTTTCCAAGTCAATATTTGCGCAAGGTCTACTTAGCCAGCGACGAATTGGCCGCTGAAGTATTGCGTTTTGATCTCGACCAAATACCCGAAGTAGGCATTTTGGAACTTGTGTACACTGGCCGCCGCGAGCCGGGCGATGAGCTGCTTATCCAAGCGCTGCTCGTACCCGAAGAAGAAGCCTCTACTGCACCCTCGAAGCGTTACACCGTTATCGAGGAGCGGACTGCTGTGATGATTCAGGCGGGTGCACATGCCGTGCCACGGGTTGGGTTGCTAATGGGTAACCCGTACACCCTCCAGCAGCCCGAAGCTGCGCGCTTTCGGTTCTCGCCCTCGGCCGCTCTATTAGTCAAGTTCGGCAGCCGGCGCTCACATTTTTACAACCGGTTCCTCGACCCTAGCTTTGGTATTGTAACAGCTTCGCCCGATTTTTCCCTGGACGGCATCCCTGAGTTTGCAGCAGGCCTGGCCGCTACCCTTTTTCGCGATATTGCCAGTGCAGGTTGGTGTTGGAATTTCGGGTTGAATCAACCTTTTTATTTTATTGGGATAAATCTACCTTTCAACCTCCCAGGCATGCCCGTAGGAACGGCGCGGTGAATACGCAGAGTTTATTGGCCTTGATAGCCTCGAGGTTCTTCAGCTATGGCCGCTAGTTGAGCGAACAGATCGGAAATCAGCGCTAAATGCTCATAGTTGATGGAATAGAAGATGAAATTGCCTTCACGGCGCGTCTTAACTATGCCTGTCCGGCGCAGTAACGCCAGGTGTTGGCTTGTTAGGCTTTGCTCCATGCGAAGTTTGATATAAAGATCTGTAACCGTCATTTCTCCGTGGCTATGAAGCAGGTACAGCATCTTTTGTCGCAAAGAGTGCTTAATGGCGCGCACCACCCCAAGCGACTTTTCCAAATCGGAGCCATTCACGTAGGGCATAACAGGAGCTCCCGCTTTCTCGGTTTTTGTCTTCCTCATAAATATTGTTTTGATAGATGTAAACCTAATTTTTCATTCGTTAGCCTATCTCCAAAAGTATGCCATAGGCTTGAAAAAGAGGCCACCTAGAAG
>JBEQAD010000135.1:0-2713 GCA_041640515.1 Saprospiraceae bacterium
AAAGGGTGTTGCCACAACGGCCCTAAGTAGGTGTTGTCTACCGCCACTAAAACATGGCGCTTGGAAGTGCTGTATTGATTGGCCAGCGCTCGGCACATGGCGATGTCCACTAAGTCATTGGTGGGGTTGGCCGGCGTTTCCACGTAAATCATAGCCAGACGCTCTTTCTGTCCCGACTGCTCGAGGAGCTGGACGAGCTCCTGAAGGGTAGCGCCAGGCCGAAAACCCAACACATGAACGCTCCACTTAGGCAGAATGTGGTGGACGAAATGGCTGGTACCTCCGTAAAGCGGGTTGCTGTACAGCAGCAGGTCGCCAGGCTGTAGAAATTCCAAAAAGACCGTGGTGATGGCCGACATACCGCTCTCAAAAGCAGCGCAAGCCTCTGCTTCGTCCCACAAGGTGAGACGGTCTTCCAATATCTCCATATCTGGGTTGTTCAGGCGGCTATAGATGAGGCCGCTCTTTTCTCGCACGCCTTTTTCGCGCAGGCCATATGCCACTTCGAAGAAGGTCTTGCCCGCCTCCGCACTTCGAAACACAAACGTCGAGGTCTGAAAAATAGGACACTTTACGGCGCCTTCCGACCATTCGGGCCGATAGCCGTACGACATCATGAGGGTTTCAGGATGGAGATGCTTTTTCATGACTTTCTCTTTTTCAGACAAAAAAAGTAAAAAAATAGCTTTTTATTCCTATTTTATTTTTAAACAAAGAAAATAAAACTATTTTTGAGCGCATTTTTAGAAAATACATCTATTAAGGAAAGGTAAAAAAATCGGTTATGGAAAAAAAATCGGAGCCGCTGGATGCCATTGACAAAGCTATTCTGACGCAACTTCAGCAGGACGCTGCCCTGACGAATAAGGAGATCGCAGGGCATTTGGGCATGAGCACGACAGCCGTCTACGAGCGGATCAAGCGCCTGGAGCGCGAGGGCTACATCGAGCGCTACACGGCGCTGGTTAGTCGGCGTAGAGTAGGGCTATCGCTATTGGTCTTTTGTGATGTGGCTCTTAAGGAGCACAACCGGGAGTTCCTCATGCAGTTCGAGCAGCGCGTGGGCCAACTCCCCGAAGTACTCGAATGTTACCACGTAACTGGCGAGTACGACTATGTGCTAAAAGTGGTTGCAGCGGACATGGATGCTTATCAGCATTTCATTAAGGAAAAACTGGCCACTCTCGAAAACATCGGGCGCGTGCAAAGTCACTTCGTCATGACGGAAGTAAAAAATAGCACGGCACTGCCGTTGGAACCATTCGCTAGCCCTGCCTTATGACGCCGAAGCTGGAGTTTTTTTGTTTTTAAAAATTTAACTTGCAAACGTGAAGTGACTGTCTATACCTTTGAGACGAGATGTCAATGCATACGAAGAAGTATGAATAACCACATGGTTTTAGTAGCGGCGTGTTGTTGCTGTTGTTGTCTAGTTCGGTCTGCCGAAGTGGAGGCCATGTGGTATGCGCCCTGTGTGGGGTGATCTTCAAAAGAAATTAAGTTCGCATACCTCGAGCCAACAGCCCTTCGGCAGCGCAATGCCGGAGGGCTGTTGAATTTTTATCCGTTCACTACATCAAACTAATGGTCCATTATGAGCTTACGACTTGGAGACATTGCTCCCAACTTCAAAGCCCAAACAACGCAGGGCGAATTAGATTTCTATGAGTACCTCGGCGACGGATGGGGCATCCTTTTCTCGCACCCAGCGGACTACACACCGGTGTGCACTACTGAACTGGGGCGCACGGCGCACTTGCTGGAGGAGTTCCGCCGCCGCAACACGAAGGTGTTGGCCATCAGCGTAGATCCGCTGGACAAGCACCTCGGCTGGGTGCAGGACATCAACGAAACCCAGTGCACAACGGTGAATTTTCCCATCATTGCTGACCCTGACCGCCACGTAGCCACTCTGTACGACATGATCCACCCCAATGCTTCGGAAAACTTTACTGTCCGCTCACTGTTCATCATTGGACCCGATAAGCGCATTAAACTTATCATCACTTACCCAGCCTCTACGGGGCGCAATTTTGACGAGGTGCTGCGCGTGCTGGATTCGTTGCAACTGACGGCTAATTACAGCGTAGCTACTCCTGCCGATTGGAAGCACGGAGAGGATGTCATCGTGGCACCTTCTATCCCTACAGAAGAGGCTATTCAAAAGTTTCCGAAAGGCGTCAGGGAAATCAAACCTTACCTGCGCTATACGCCACAACCTGACCTGTAAAAAGTACTTGTTTATGAGAACGGGCACGAGCCGGCTGCTGTGTTGTTGTTGTTGTACGCACGCCGTACACCGGAGCGCCATGGTCATTCATGCCCTTTGAACGGACATTCTTCATTGGTGACTACAGAAAGCCTGGCCCTTCGGTGTACAACCGAAGGGCTTTTTTTTCACAGCAATCTCATCCATTGTATGTATTTCGAACACTTGCTTCAGAGTGATTTTGACTTGCTGGACCGATTGCAGCGGGTTGAAGAGTCTATAGGGCGCACACCGTTGTACCCTATTCGGCACTTATTTTCGAGGAGAGACGTCCAAGTACTGGCCAAAAAGGAGTGGGAGCAGCTGTCGGGTAGTGTGAAGGCCCGAGCCGCGTTTTTCATCATAAAATCCGCTCTGATGAGCGGAGCACTGGGCCGCGGCAAAGCGCTGTTAGACGCCACGAGTGGCAACACAGGCATCGCCTATGCAGCCATTGGGCGAGCG
>JBEQAD010000135.1:2723-8751 GCA_041640515.1 Saprospiraceae bacterium
CCGGAAAACGCATCTGCCGAACGCAAGGAAATCCTGCGCTCGTTAGGAGCAGAAATTGTATTTACCTCGCGCTTTGAAGGTACTGACGGCGCCCAGGAGGTAGCCCGCGAATTAGCCGAGGCGCACCCTGAGCGCTACTTCTACGCCGATCAGTATCGCAACGACAACAATTGGCGAGCACATTACCATACCACGGCTATCGAGATTTTTCAGGAGCGGCCCGACGTCACGCACTTTGTGGCCGGCTTAGGCACAACGGGCACCTTCATAGGCACAGGGCGCCGTCTGCGCGAACTGAAAGCGGATGTGCAGCTCATCGCCCTACAGCCCGACTCTGCCTTACATGGGCTGGAAGGATGGAAACACCTGGAAACGGCCGTAGTGCCCGGCATCTACGACCCTACCCTGGCCGACGCCTCCGAGGAAATCGATACCGCCGAGGCATATGAAATCATTCGGGCAGCAAGACGCCATGAGGGGTTGCTACTTAGCCCTTCGGCGGCGGCTAATCTGGCGGGCGCCCTGCGCGTAGCGGAGCGCCTGACAGCGGGCACAGTAATAACGGTACTGCCCGACAATGCCGATAAGTATGGTGAAGTGATGAAGCAACTTTTTTAACCCATTTAAAAACAACTCTTTATGATCTACTTCAGCCCTAAAACGTACGAGTGCATGTTGTCCGATGCCCTCCAAACCTTCCCCGACGAGTGCTGCGGCTTCCTCTTTGGAACAGAGGCTCCGGATGGCTCGCGCCATCTGATCGATATTCTCGTTGTGAATAACGCCAAAGAGGGTGACAAACGCCGTCGCTTTGAGATTGCTCCTAAGGACTACCTGCACGCCGAGCGCCATGCCGACGAACACGGACTGACGCTTTTGGGCATTTACCACTCACACCCTAATCACCCGGCCATTCCTTCAGAGCATGACCGCATCGCGGCGCAGCCGTTCTTCTCTTACGTCATTGTGTCGGTGCGCGACGGAGGTATTGCAAACGTGCGCTCGTGGCGCCTCAACGACAGTTGGCAATTCGACGAGGAGCCAATTAGTCAAGAAGTCTCGGCTATTACTATGTCATAAACCCATTTTCTTTTATCAAAAAATACGCTTTGTCATGGCAACTGTTCTCATTCCCACGCCTTTGCGCAAATACACCAACAACACCTCTAAACTACAGGTGCAGGCTGGCACGGTGGGCGAAGCCTTGCACCAGCTGGCCACCGAATACCCTGACTTGAAGAAGCACTTGCTCGACGAGCAAGGGCAAATACGCGCGTTCCTCAACCTCTTCGTAGGCGAACACGACGTGCGCGACCTGCAATGGGCTGACACGCCGCTGCCTGCCGACGCCACACTGAGCATCGTGCCCGCCATCGCTGGGGGCACGGGCAGCTGGGCTGACGTTGTGTTCTCTAAAGAAGAACTGGCGCGCTACAACCGGCACATCATCATTCCAGAATTTGGCCTGGAAGCCCAACAGAAGCTGAAGGCTGCCCGGGTGTTGGTCGTTGGCTCGGGCGGGCTAGGCAGTCCGTTGCTCCTGTACCTGGCAGCAGCTGGAGTAGGCACCATCGGCATTGTGGACTTCGACCGCGTGGACGATAGCAACCTGCAACGGCAGGTGCTTTTTGGCGTAGATGCGGTAGGACAGCCCAAAGTTGAAGCTGCCAAAAAGCGCTTAGAGGCGCTCAACCCCCACATCCAAATAGTGACTTACGATACGCTCCTCAATTCGCGCAATGCGCTAGACATTATACGCGACTACGACCTCGTAGCCGACGGTACGGATAATTTCCCTACGCGTTATTTGGTCAACGACGCCTGCGTGCTGTTGGGCAAGCCTAATGTATACGCCTCTATTTTTCAATTTGAAGGGCAAGTGTCCGTGTTCAATTACCGGCATCCGAGTGGTGAATTAGGCCCTAACTACCGCGACCTGTACCCTACGCCACCACCGCCAGGATTGGTACCCAGTTGTGCCGAAGGCGGTGTGCTGGGGGTGCTGCCTGGCATCATCGGCAGCTTACAGGCCTGTGAAGTCATCAAGGTCATCACGGGTGTAGGCGAACCGCTCAGCGGGCGGCTTTTCCTGTTTGACGCGCTTTCTTTTGAAACGCGCACCTTCCGCATCAAGCGCCGCGACGACAACCCGCTCAACGGTAAAAACCCAACTATTACCCAGCTGATTGACTACGAGCAATTTTGCGGTATCAGTGTGGTGGAGCGGCCTGTGCGTGAGATTACCCCGCAGGAGTTGCTGCGCTGGCAGGCCGAAGGCCGCCCATTTCAACTGATTGATGTGCGTGAGCCGCACGAGTTCGAGGCCGTCAACATCGGAGCAGCGCTCATTCCGCTGGGTACAGTAGCCGAAAACGCACACCGCCTTTCGCGTGAGGTGCCGGTGGTAGTACATTGCCGCTCGGGCGTGCGCAGCGCCAAGGCTATCCGCCTATGGGAAGATCGCTTCGGCTTTGACAACCTCTATAACCTCAAGGGCGGCATCTTGGCCTACTTGGAAGAGGCCAAACCCGAACTGGCCGGCTGAGAGGCCAGCCATTGCACCAGCTCACTGGCCGGCACGGTGCTTTGCTCGCTGGTGAGCTGGTTTTTCAAGTTGACGGTCTGCTGTGCGCGCTCCGCCTCGCCGACGATAGCTGCCCAGGGAATGTGGCGACGAGCGGCGTATTCAAACTGTTTTTTGAGCTTGCCTGGCTCTGGATACAACTCGGCAGTAATTCCCTGTGCGCGCAAGCGGCTGACTAATTGGAAGGCGTAGCGGTGTGACTCCTCGTCCAAAGCCATGAACAGCACCCGCACGCTGTCGGAGAGCGCCTCGGGGAATCTGCCTAACTGTTCCAACACGTCGTAGATACGGTCGGCGCCGAAGGAGATACCCACTCCAGAAAGGCCAGGCATGCCAAACACGCCAGTAAGGTCAGCATAGCGTCCGCCACCGCCCAGGCTGCCCATGGACACCTCCTGAGCCACCACTTCGAAGATGCAGCCGGTATAGTAAGTTAGGCCGCGCGCCAATGTGACGTCGAAATGCAAAGGGTTGCGCAGCGGCAGCCCGTCCAAAAAGGCCCACACGCGATCGAGCTCGTCGAGGCCACTGAGGCCAATGCGGGTTGGGCTTAGGGCCTGGCGCAGATCGGTGCGCTCAGATAGCGACAGGATATGCTCTATGCGCGCTATCACCGGCGGCGCAAAGCCGCGCCGGGCGAGTTCTTCACGCACGCCTTCGAGGCCGATTTTATCCAGCTTGTCTATGGCCACGGTCATATCCATGAAGCGCTCTGACGTGCCTGCGGCTTCGGCGATGCCGTACAGCACTTGGCGATGGTTGATTTTGATGACCACAGGAAGACCCAAGCGAGCGAAGGCTTCGTCGTACAGCTGAATGAGCTCCGCTTCGTAATGTAGGCTCTCGGAGCCGATGACGTCGGCGTCGCACTGGTAAAACTCCCGATAGCGCCCGCGCTGAGGATTATCGGCGCGCCACACAGGCTGTATTTGATAGCGCTTGAAAGGAAAAGCCAGTGCGTGGCGATTCATGACTACGTATCGAGCAAAAGGCACGGTGAGGTCATAGCGCAGGCCTCGCTTAGCGATATGAGGTACCAGTCGGTCTGAATCTTTGGCAGCCAAGAGGGCAGGGTCAACATCCTGGAGATAATCGCCGTTGTTGAGAATTTTGAAAAGGAGTTTATCGCCTTCTTCGCCGTATTTACCCAGCAGAGTGGAGAGGTTTTCCATAGCTGGCGTTTCTAACGGCTCGAAGCCGAAGCGGACGAAAACGTCGCGCAGAGTGTCGAAGATGAACGCGCGGCGGCGAGCCTGTTCGGGGCCAAAGTCGCGCGTACCCTTAGGTAATGCGGGTTTTTGCATAAGAAAAAGCAATTTGCAGCAAAGGTAGGACACCGCTCTGCATCGCTTAGGCCAATGAGCGTGGCATTTTGCGCTACCTTTGCCCTCAAATTGTAATACATGCCTCGTCTCTTAAGTGTGCTCCTGCTGTGGAGCGCTATTTGCCCAAACGCATTTACACAATCGGACACTGCCCTGTTTGTTCATCGCAACCTGTTGCGCGCCTACGAGAAAGGCACGCGCCAGTGGGACGGCCGCCCAGGCACCAACTATTGGCAAAATCGGGCTGTCTATCGAATACAGGTGAGCCTTGAGCCTAAGAAGCGCCGGCTAAGCGGTCAGGCTACTATTGTCTATTTCAACCAAAGCCCCGACACCCTGCGGCTGTTGCGCCTCAAGCTGGCTGCCGACCGCTACCGGAAGGGCAGCTTGCGCGACGACGACGTCAACCCCGACGATGTGGGCGAGGGCGTGCGCATAGAGGCATTGAGCCTCTATGGCCAGGCAGTGGCCGAAAAAGACCGTACGCGTAGACGCACCTTCCTCGACGTAAACATGCGCCAGAAGCCCCTTTTGCCGGGAGATTCCGTCCTTATCTCGGTGCGGTGGTCCTACACGCTGCCTTCCGATAAGCGCGCTACGCGCGAGTGCGTGTGCGACCCGACCACGTTCTTCGTACCTTACTGGTATCCTCAAGTGGCTGTTTACGACGACATTAGGGGCTGGGCGAGCACACCTTACAGCGGCCAGCAGGAATTTTACCATGACTTTTCTGACTACGATGTTACTATCACACTACCCAAAGGCTTCATGGTTTGGGCGACTGGCGAATGGCAAAATGCCACTGACTTGCTCGAACCCACCTACTTAGAACGCTTCCAGCGAGCACACCGCACTGATACCGTAGTGCGCATCTTTACGAAAGAAGAACTCCAACGCGGAGGCGTGTTCAAAAAAGCCAGCCGGCACGTCTTCCACTATCGCGCCACTCAGGTGCCCGATTTCACCTTTGCCGCCAGCGACCACTACCATTGGGATGCTACTTCCGTAGTCGTGGACAGTACTTCCGGGCGCCGCACCTTTGTCAGCGCAGCCTACAACACGGCCTCCCAGGACTTCTACCGCGTGGCACGCATTGCTGCTGATGGCATCCGGCTTATGAGCTTTTGGCAACCGGGCTATCCTTTCCCTTACCCGTGCATGACCGTTTTTAATGGCAACGACGGCATGGAATATCCTATGATGGTCAACGATGCCAGTATGGGCAGTGGCGACCCTACCAACCTTACCGTGCACGAAGTAGCCCATACGTATTTCCCCTTTATGATGGGCATCAACGAGCAAGAATACGCCTGGATGGACGAGGGCTGGGCTTCTTTCTTTGACCTTTTGCTCAGCGACTCGCTCAGTGGATCTAGAGGCAACTTGCGCGGCTATGGATTGTCCGCTGGGAGCGATTTCGACGTACCTCCCATGGTACGCTCCAGCTTTTTGCGCGGTCGAGCCTACAGCATCGCTTCTTATGCACGCCCGCAAAGTGCTTACGTAACGCTGCTCGACCTATTGGGCTACGATACGTTTCATCACTGCATGGTGGAATACATGAACCGCTGGAAGGGTAAACATCCTACACCTTACGATTTCTTTTTTACCTGGAACGACGCCGCCGGCCAAAACCTCAACTGGTTCTGGAAGCCCTGGTTTTTCGAGTGGGGTTATCCTGACCTTGGCGTGCGCTCTGTGGTGAGCGACGCTAACGCCGAACGCGACCTCATCGTTATTGAACGTGTGGGTATTTTGCCGATACCCATACACCTGAAAATCACATATACTGATAAGACATCAGAAACTGTCCATCTCAGGGCTGATATATGGAAAAACGGCGACCGCCTGTACACCCTGCCAGCAGCCACAGGCAAGGCGGTAGCCCATTTGGAACTCGGCAACCGCCTCATTCCCGACACCGACCGAAGTAACAATTCCTGGAAAAGAAACTGAGCCGCACATGAATACAACCAAAATCCTGACCTATCTGCTGTATGCTTTGTTGACTGGCCTCGTCCTCGTCGCCGTATATAAAACGTGCGAGATGAGCAATCGCCAAAAGGCGCTGCACAAAGAAACTCAAGAACTCGATCAAAAACGTGACTTGGGCTACATT
>JBEQAD010000136.1:0-8683 GCA_041640515.1 Saprospiraceae bacterium
GTCGCTGCATCAGTACCCTGCCTATCCGGGCAACGGCTCCCCCATAGAGATAGGTAGCGGGCCAGGCGCGGGCTTCACGATTAACTGCCCACTCCCCGCCCAAAGTGGCGACGATATTTTCCAGCACGCTGTAGAGTACATGCTGCCCATTGCCGTCCAGTTTCAGCCCGATGTGGTGGCTGTGTCGGCAGGCTTCGATGCGCATCGCTCCGACCCCCTGCTCCAGCTGCGCGCCACCAACCACTTCTACTACTGGATAGGCCGCCTCCTTAGCGACACATTTGGCCCGCAACACCTCTTTGCCGCCCTTGAGGGCGGTTACAACACCGCCGAATTGCCGGGCAGTGTGCGCAGCTTCGTGGCGGGTGTCAACGGCGAAGCACCGCCCGTCCCCGAAACGCCCACAACGTCGGGCCGGCGGGTATGGGAACTCTACGAATTGTACCTACACCAAGCCGCCGCGGCGCTTTCAAAGTACTGGAAAATGTAGGTCTATGAAGCAGGTTTTGGATAAGTGTTTCTTTCCGCGCTCGATAGCGGTGGTAGGCGCTACGGAAAAGCCGGGAAAAATGGGCTGTGCCGCGATGCAAAACCTGCTGCAAGGCGGCTACGAGGGCAAGGTGTACGCGGTCAACCCCAAATACCGCCGAGTGCACGGGGTGCGGTGTTACTCGCGGCTGAAGTCCTTACCTGCGCCGCCAGATTTGGTCGTGTTTGCGTTGCCTGCTGCCTACGTACCACCGCTGCTCAAGGATTGTGCCGAGGTAGGCACCACCTGTGCGCTCGTGCTGTCGAGTGGTTTCTTGAAACACGGCACCGATGAGCAAGGGCTAATGCGCACCCTGAAAGAGGCCGCTGCCGAGCACGGGGTGCACCTCATTGGCCCCGACTCGCTGGGGCTGATGACGCCGTCCGTCCGCTTAAACGCGACCTATGCGCCAGCAATGCCTCAGGCAGGGCGGTTGGCTTTCATTTCGCAAAGCGGCGCGTTGGGCGCGGCTGTGCTAGACTGGGCCGCCGAGAAGCAAGTGGGCATCAGTCACTTCGTCTCCGTAGGCAACATGGCCGATGTCGGCATAGATCACCTGATCGACTATTTCGGTACCGACAGCCGCACCTCGTGCATCCTTATCTATACCGAGACACTGAGCCACGCGCGCCGCTTCATGAGCGCTGCCCGAGCCTTTGCGCGCTCAAAACCTATCGTCATTCTGAAAGCTGGCTCCAGCACTTTGGGCGCCCAGGCGACGCTGCTGCATGCGGGCGCCCTGGCGGGCAACGACGCTGTGTTTGATGCCGCCTTCCGGCGGGCGGGCGCCATCCGAGTGCAAACGGTGCAGGAACTGTTCGACTGCGCCCAGGCGCTGGCGTTGCAGCCTTTGCCTGCCGGTAGCCGTTTGGCTATTGTCACCAATGCCGGTGGGCCAGCCATTTTGGCCACCGACGTCCTGGAGAACCGCGGCGGCCAATTAGCCACCTTGCACCCGGAAAGCCTGGATGCGCTGCGCGACGTTTTGCCTGCGGAATGGAGCGGCACTAACCCGCTCGACCTGACAGGGCTGGCCACTGTCGAACATTACCGAGCCGCGCTGCGCGCCTGCCTGCAAGATGCGGATACCGACGCTGTGCTGGTCATCTTGACGCCACAAAGCGTGACCGACGCCGCGGCTGTGGCCCATGCCGTGGTAGAAGAAAGCCGCAACACAATGGGTAAACCCCTCTTCGCCGCCTGGATGGGGCAGCGCTGGGTGCAGGCGGGCCGCACTGTGTTGGAAGAGGGCAACATCCCGTGGTATCCCTTCCCTGAGCGCGCCGTAGTGGCTTTCTTGCACATGGCCCACTACCGGCGCAATTTAGAGATGCTCTATGAGACGCCACCCGATTTGCCTATTGACCTGCCGGACATCAACCGCTTGGCCGCGCGCAGCGTCATTGAGGGCGTGCGGGCTGCCGGGCGCGTGCATTTAGAAGAGTCGGAAGCGCGGCGGCTGTTGGCCTGTTACGGCATCCCGGTCAATACCGCTTATTTAGCGCGTACCGAAGACGAAGCCGCCGCCATTATGCGCAACCTGGGCGGGGCTGTGGCTCTGAAGATAGAATCGCCCGACATTTGGCACAAGTCAGAGGTGCATGGCGTGCGGCTGGGCATTGAGACGGAGTTTGGCACCCGCCAAGTGTTCCGATTTTTAATGGAAAACGTACGGAAAAAGCGCCCAGAGGCGCGCCTGACTGGCGTAACCGTGGAGCGCATGGTCAATGTGCAGCATGAGCTGCTCATTGGCTCGTTCAAGGACCCCACCTTCGGCCCGGTCATCGTGTTTGGCTTGGGCGGAGTGGCTACCGAAATCTGGCGCGATCGGGCCATTGGCCTGCCGCCGCTGAACCTGGCACTGGCGCGCCATCTCGTAGAAGGTACACGCATTGCACAGCTATTGCGGGGCTTCAGGCATCTGCCGCCGGCACCCGTAGAGCAGCTGTACAACGTATTGGTGCGCTTTGCTTACCTGCTCATGGACCTACCCGAAGTGGCTGAAATCGAAATCAACCCTTTCGCCATAGGCCCCGATGGCGGTGTGGCGTTAGACGCTGCGGCCTCCCTCGAGCCAACGCCTCTGCTTCAGCGCGACCCTTACGAGCACTTGTGCATTCAGCCCTACCCAACGCAATGGATTCGAAAAGTGGAGCACGCGCGCAGCGGCCACACCCTGCTGTTGCGGCCCATACGCCCGGAAGATGAGCCGCTAGAGGCAGAGCTAGTGAAAAACACCTCGCGCGAAAGCTTGTATTTCCGCTTCTTCGGCTTTACCCCCGGCATTGACCACAAAATGCTCGCCCGCTTCACTCACATTGACTACGACCGCGAAATGGCCATCGTGGCTGTAATTGAGGAGGCAACCCAACCGCGGATCATCGGCGTAGTGCGCATTGTCGGAGACGCCTGGCGCGAACAATGCGAGTACGCCATCCTGGTGGCTGATGCTTGGCACGGCAAAGGGGTTGGCAGCTTACTCACGGACTACATCATAGAAATCGCTCGTGCTCAAGGATACCGCCGTATCACAGCCACCTTTTTGAAGACAAACACCGCCATGCGCCGTCTCTTCGAGCGCAAGGGCTTCACCATTCGCTCAGGCGAGGGCGCCGACTATGCCGAACTGTCGTTGACCTGAGCTTCCTTGCCCTCCGAGGGCCGCCGCCAGCACATGACAAAGTCGTTCATAAAAAAACCATCGCCAATGTCGAAGTCAGCACAGCGCTCGATGCGGAAACCAATCTTGAAGTAGAAATTGATGCTCTTGTAGTTCTGCCGATTCACGGTCAGGCGTATTTCGCGGGCATCCGGGTAGTGTTCAAGGAGATGCTGGAAAGCCTCAACGCCCAGCCCTTTGCCTTGCTGGTGGGTGTCCAAATAGAACTTGTGAATGAAATACTGCTCTGGCGCAACGCGACTGAGGGCAATAAAGCCGATGGCCTCGCCGGGCACGAGCTCCACTAGCCAGTACTGCACTCCTTCCTGGGTCATCTGATGACGTAAACTTTCGTCGCTGTACATGCGCTCGAGCATGTAAGTAATTTGTGCTTCTGAAATGATGCCTGGGTAGTGTGCCCACCAAATGCGATGGGCCAACACCTGAATGGTAGGAATGTCCTCTACAGAGGCCTTCGCCAGACTAATTCTTCTTGGCATTGAGCAGCTCCAGCACGCGGTTGGTGATGTCTAAGCTGTCATTAGCGAAGAGCACTTGACCGCCGCCCTTAGAGTAGGATAAGATGAAATCGTAGCCAATCTGAGACTGTAGGCTGCGCAATTGCGCTTCTACATTTGCCATGAGGTCATTCATCGCCTTTTCGCGCTCCTGTGCTAGTTGCTGGCTGAGGCGCATTTCTTCCTGAGCTAAATTTTGCTGGCGTTTGGCTAGGGCTGCATATTCCTTTTCCAACACCGCCGGCGGCACCGTGCCGCTTTCATACTTTTTTTGGAACTCTTCCAAATCGCGCATGAGGGCGTCTTTTTTGGTGCTCAAGCTGCGCTCGGCATTTTGCACGCGCTGTTCGAGGGCTTTCTTTTGCTCTTTAAGCCATTCATACTTAGCGTCGAGGGTATCGGCATCTACGTAGGCAATGCGCACGCCGCGCTGGATGGAGCCCTCCGCCGAAGGGGCCGGAGGGGCTAGCGGGGCCATCTTCTTTTGAGAAAAATGCAGGTAGTACAGGTGGCCGACGGCCACTAAGAGCAGAATTTGCAAGGCAAGTGAAGCTTGTTTCAGCATATAATTTCAGATGTTCAATGTCGAAAAGTAAAGCTCCGGGCGCTGCAGCTGTGCTGAAGACGCGGGCGAAGGTCGGAATTTTGCCTATGGCACCGACGAAAAAGCATGTATTTGTAGCGGTTTTGCCGCAGGTGCCTGTCATTAGCTTAACCCTGACCCCTCTTAGGATTTTTACAAGCTGTGCTATTAAAAGCAAAACAGGAGGAGCCATCTGGCAAAAAACCACTTTGCTGAGAAGAGAATTTCTAACATTTTAACATCTTCGCACAATGAAATTTTTCACTAAAACCACGGTATCATGATAGAACGACCCTGGCTCAAGATTTATCCGAAAGGCGTGCCCGCTAATATTGACCCCGAAGTTTATCCGCGGCTAACCGATATGTTGGATGCCTGTTTTAAGAAATACCGCAACCTACCGGCTTTTATTTTTATGGGTAAGGTGCTCACCTTTGGCGAGGTCGACCGGTTAAGCAATCACTTTGCCGCTTACTTGCAGTCGCGCGGCTTGGAGCCCGGCGACCGCATAGCGCTTATGATGCCCAACATGATGCAATATCCGATTGCGCTGTTTGGCGCCTTACGCGCAGGCCTCATTGTGGTGAATACGAACCCTTTATACACCCCGCGCGAAATGCGGCACCAGTTTGCCGACGCTGGAGCTAAGGCCATTCTCATTGCAGAAAACTTTGCCCATAACCTGGAGCAAATCCTCCACGAGACGCCCATTAAGATAGTCATGCTGACGAGCATCGGCGAAATGCTCGGCCTCAAAGGGGCGCTGGTCAACTTCGTCATTCGCCGTATCAAGAAGATGGTGCCCAAGTATCGGCTGGAAAACACTGTTACTTTCAGCGAAGCGCTTCGACAAGGGAGAAAGCTCACGCTCAAGCCACACTCCTCGGGCCCCGATGACACCATCATCTTGCAATACACCGGCGGCACCACAGGCGTCTCTAAAGGCGCCATGCTGACTAACCGAAACTTAGTGTCTAACATGGAGCAGATACGCGCCTGGCTCTCTCCGGTGATGCCTGAAGGCAAGATGATGGCCCTGTGCCCCCTGCCATTATATCACATCTTCGCCTTCACGGTCAATTGTCTGGCGTTCATGTCGGTAGGTGGCTGCAATGTGCTCATTGTCAACCCACGCGACATCAAGTCAGTCATCAAAGAGTGGGCTAAGTACAAACCCAACGTATTCACTGGCGTCAACACGCTTTACAACGCCCTGCTCAACCACCCCGACTTTGCCAAGTTGGATTTCAGCAACTTACGCGTGGCTGTGGGCGGCGGCATGGCTGTGCAGCGCGCTGTGTGGGAACGTTGGCGGCAGGTAACCGGCAGCCCGCTGGTCGAGGGATATGGCTTGACAGAGTCGAGCCCGGTGCTTTGTGTCAACCCTGTGGATGAAAACAATCGCTGCGGCTCTATTGGTTTGCCAGTGCCTAACACCGATGTACGCATCATCAACGAACAAGGACAGCCACTACCGCCGGGTGAGGTGGGCGAAATACAGGCCAAAGGCCCCCAAATCATGAAGGGCTACTGGCAGCGCCCCGAAGCCACCGCAGAGGTTATCAAAGACGGCTGGCTATGCACGGGCGACATCGGCTACATGGGAGAAGATGGCTTCTTCTACATCGTAGATAGAAAGAAGGACATGATTTTAGTGTCGGGCTTCAATGTCTATCCGAACGAAGTGGAAGACGTGATTGCTTTACACCCCAAAGTGCTGGAAGTAGCGGTGGTGGGCGTGCCCGATGAGAAGTCTGGCGAAGCCGTCAAAGCGTTTATTGTCAAAAAAGATGCAAGCCTAACGGCCGATGAGATTATAGCCCATTGCCGCGAACAACTCACCGCTTATAAGGTGCCCAAAATCGTTGAGTTTCGCACGGAATTGCCCAAAACGAACGTAGGAAAAATTCTGCGCCGGCTGTTGCGCGAAGAAAAAGCCACCAGCTAAAGTCGACTATTAAAATTACTGCTTTGTGTGAAAAGCAATGGGTGCGCTTGCTATGGGCGCGCCCATTCTCTTTTCCAGGGGCACCCTAAAAAGAAAAACCCCTCCCACTTCAGGGAGGGGTCACCTCAAAGACTGATCTTATCATGAGATAAAACCTTTGAGGCACCATATGATAATGCGAACGTCTTATGATCAGTAGGCCATGGCTGCAGGGGGGCTATTTACCGGCTTTGTATCATTTTACGCGTAGCACTGCCGAAGGGCGTGTGCAGCGTGTAAGTAAAAGTGCCACTATTGCCCAAAAGAGCGCGCTCGACAAAGAGGCTGTTATATCCGCGCGGGAAGGCTGCCGTTTGAGAGGAGACTAAGCGACCCATTTCGTCGTGAATAACCAGGGTGGCTTCGGCAGCTTCGGGCAAGTAGAAACTAATCTGCGTCTTGTTTACCCAGGGGTTGGGCGTATTCTGATACAATTCGAAGGGCAAACCTGCAATCACCTGCTCCCGGCCGTTGCGGAAACGCAGGCCAACGTCGAGTCGCTCAGTACCGTCGGTGTCGGCATAAGCTTCACTTCGTGTGATGCTGTTGGACAGCTGGAGCATCTGGCTCAGCACACCAGCCCTCTTGGCCCGCAGGCGCAAGGTGAACACCGGTTGGCCAGCAGCCAGTGGGAGGTCAATGGCCGCCGTCAGGGTCTTTCTATCTGGGAAGTGGGCAAAGTAATCGCTGGGCAGCCCCTCTGCCGGCTCAATGCCGAGGCAATCCACGTCGCGGTATTGTAGCGTAAACTGGTTGCCCACCACCGGAGCAGAGGCAGTAAAGGTTACGGTGAAATGCTCGCCAGCTTTTACGGCGCGCTCCTCAGTGTCGAGCAGCCAAGTACCGGTAGTGCGCTCGTCGGCAAAGACGGCACTGCTGGGAATGGCGCTGTGGTTCAAATCGCCAATCTTAATGGCCACGAAATCGTCCTCTAAGCGGTTAGCCTGGAAATTCCACACGGATTTGCTCTCAGGGAACACCTCCTTCCACGGGTTAGTGGGGTCCGGGAATTGGTAAGCCTTGTCCACAAAGCGCCAGCTGGTATTGTCAGGCAGGTCGTTGTATATGCCAAGAATGAGCTTGCGCAGTTCGAGAATATCGTAAGTAGTAACGCTTTGGCTATTATTGATATCCGCAGCGAGGTATTGATAGGGAGAAGTAAACGGCTCCAGATTGAGCACGTGCTTGTTAATGAGGACTAAGTCAAACGTAGAGACACCGTTGAGCGGGTCGTCGTCCTTGATAGGCGTCAGCGTGTAATTGATGGCGATAGGGATGGCATTGTCGAACTTATAGAAGCCTTCCTGGTCTGTTGTCTGCTGTTTATTTACCGGCGGTGTACCGTGAATAGTCTGGCCAACGATGCTGATGTGGGCCTCTTCCAGTCCAAAGCCGTCGGTGGTTAAGACGGCTCCGGCTACGGTAGCTTGGGTGCTGCTGCAATTGTTGTCGTTGTTCTGGACGAAGATGTACGTCTCGCAGAAGTCGGCGTTGCCCTCCAAGTCTCGGGTCCACACTTCGACCAGTTTAGGTCCAACCTCTGTGCAGTCAAACGAGAGGCTCGTCTGGGGAGCACCGTTGGACAACAAAGGAAAGCCCGAGCCCTGCCCTTTTTTGCGAATACCGTGCACTAAGCGATGCTCGGGTGTGCAGTTGTCCGAAGTGCTCTGGATAAAGGGCTGGTAACCGATCGTGAGGGTTTTGTCTACTCCAATATTTCCGCTCAGGCCATTAGCACATACAGTAGTGGGCGCCTTACAGTCTTTAATAGTAAACTTGTACTCACACACCTGTTCATTGCCGCAGCCGTCGGAGACGAACCACTTGATTTTGTGGGTTCCATGAGGTAACTGTGGTTCGGTGAAGCTGTCAGGCTGAGCAGCGGTGTTCCATCGGACATAGGCCGTACGCGAGTCATTGCCAGAGCGTATCTCCAGCGCAAAGCGGTATTTCTGATCAGCAGGCACAGGACGGCGGTCGAAGATGCGCGCAATGCCGCCTGAGAAGTTGGGATTGTTTGCATTGTTGAAGTAAACCACCCCTGCATCGGCATTTTGGCTGCTAACCACCGTTTCCGGAGTGCCGTTGCCGTCCAGATCGAGGAAGAGCTGATAACGGAAGGTTACGTTAGCCTTTGAACAGTCGTCTGTGGCCGTAATGCGCAACTCTGCGGGCGCCTCACACATGTCGTTAGAAAGCGTCTTCACATCTAACCAGTAAGACTGGTTCCACAGGTTATTGTCGTTGTCGGTAAGGTCGCAGACTTCTTGAGCAATACCGGGACAATCGAGCACCACAGGTTTTTGTCCATCAGCAATGCGGATAAGTTGCTTGTACTGGTAGCAATTGACATTTTCTGACCAATACTGACTGAACTGGGTAGGTTGGGCGTCGTTAGCCGTGATTT
>JBEQAD010000137.1:0-8669 GCA_041640515.1 Saprospiraceae bacterium
TCTTCGCTCGGATTACCCCACACCAGCGCCCAGTAGCGCCGCTCGATGGTATGGTGAAAAAACTGGTTGGCCAAGTAGGCCATAGCGTACTCGTTCTTGGCGACTACCATCAGGCCGGTGGTGTCCTTGTCAATGCGGTGTACGATGCCCGCGCGGTTAGGCTCGTTGCCTTCTTTCACTGGCAGCTGGTCCAGCTGCTCTTGCAGGTGCCAGGCCAGCGCATTCACCAGCGTCCTGTCCGGGATACCCACGCCAGGGTGTACGGCCATGTTATAAGGCTTATTTACCACCAGCACGTCTTCGTCCTCGTATATGATGTCCAGAGGAATGTTCTGAGGCTCAATGTCGTATTCCTCGTCCAGGTTTTTAGGCAAAATAATGGACACCCGATTACCCGGCTTCACTCTGTAATTGGGTTTTACCTCTTGGTCGTCTACTTTCACCGACCCTGCCCGAATAGCTTCTTGCACCTTAGTACGCGACCGGTTGCTCAGACGCGTCAGCAGGAACTTATCCAGGCGGATAAAAGACTGCTTGGGATCAGCCACGAACTCCCGCCGCTCGTAAAGATCGTCGCCATTGCCATCGCTTTTTTCTTCCAAGGTGTCATCGTCCTCGTCGTCGGTCGAGGGCTCTTCAGCCATGTCTTCGAGTATGTCCTGAACAGGCTCTTCCGGCAGAACGTGATCTTTGTCCGCAGTTTCAGGTGATTCTATCATCATAATTGCTGGCTGTCAAGGGATGGAATGGCAAAAATAGGGCATAAACGCAGTATCTACTGCTCAGGGAAATTATGTGGATTCAAACAGCCGAAGTTTCCAAGGTGTTCACCGCACCGAAGCTTCAGACGTTGACAGCCTCTTGGCGTTTCCAACGATGGAGTTTCTTCAGCAGGCGATACAGTTTTAGGTGAAGCGATGGGTTAGCCGTGAAGAAATAGCCGTTGATGATGAGCCAATCGCGCTCGAAGCGCAGGTCGTGCATGTCTTCGTAAGCTACTCGGCGCGCTCTGCCCAACGGCGCGCGCCAGTAAATGGCCCGGTCTGTCATGGCGAAACCTTCCTTGCAATTACCCTGAAGGGAAAGGTCGCAGATGAAGAATACTTTTTCATCCCGCTCCGCCGTGAGGAAGCGCTTGCAGGCATTGGCTAGCAACTCCTGAGGCATGGTGACAAAGTCGGTATAACACACCTCTGGCTCGTGTTCGAAATCGAGAAAATCGAACACCATGCGCTGCAGGTCGATGTTTTGCGGTGAGAGGTTCTCGTAGCGCAACATGGCGCTTGGCAACCATACTTCATTGAGATCGGGGCAAAACTCGATGAGGAAGTAGTCCAGTAGTCCTTCAAAGGCGCTCTCCAAAAAATCGTCAATCTGCGGCAGGGCCGTCTTGCCTGAGTGTTCCCACAGAGCCATGACGTCGCGTGCTAGCTGTTCTGTGCGCGCTTCGAAGATGGTGGCAAAGCGCGAGTCGTAGAACCGCTGCACGTATTGGCTGTGTTTTTGCGCGTTGTGCTCTTCTTGTAGGCGCTGCAGCAGCAGTCGGAAAAAGAGCGTCTTGAGCTGCATGCGTATCTTATCTGGCACAAAATCAAGCGCATAACGCGGTGTGTATGTTGACGCACAGGCTTCGGTGTCGGCAAAAGGATTTCCACATTCGTGGCAGAAAATAGCTGCCAGCGGGTTTTCTGCTTGGCAAAGCGAGCAATGTTTAGTTTGCTCTCCTACCCGCTCACCGCAGCGGTAGCAGAACTTACAGCCCGGTATCAACTCAGTGGAACATTTCTTACAACGCATCGTGTAGCCCTCCTGCCGGATGCTAAATCTGTAAATGCGAGGGCAAATTTAAAACAATTAGTTTTGTTTTTGCAAAAAAATGACCTGATTTATGCAAATTTGTTTTTTGGATCTGCAGCCACTCCATGGATTTATCGACTCGCCCATTGGTACTTGAAAGGCTCTAGCTGAATTTGAAGCTACGCAGGATAGAGGGCTGAATTTTTACTGTTTGTAAAACTATCTACATTGTAAATTTTTCCAAAGTAAAGTCCTGTTTTTCCCAATGGCGTTGGGCTATCTCTTGGTGTTTACTCATCAAAAAAAGACGGCGCCGCTCTGGGAAGAGGGCGCCGCTTTCGGTCAGGCAATACGATATCACAGATGAATTCGGTTCACCAGATGCTCTACCACATAGCGTTTGCTACCAGTGAGGAAATCTTCGACGCGCGTTTCTAAGCGCTTGACCACTACGTTGACGACAATACCCAGCACGATGGCCAGGATGGTAGTGAAAAAAGCCGTGCCCAAGCTGTCAATGAGCGTCGAAAGGTCAGCCGAACTCACGACCGCCTGGGGCACAGCGGCAGCAACAGTACCAGTCGTTTGATTTGCCTGCACTACAGGCTGCACTTTACCCATGTTGAGAATAGCGGCGGCCATACCTAACACCGTGCCTAAAAAACCAAAGGCAGGAATTAGGGTCTGGCATGTATTGATGAGCCAGAACTCGCGTTCCAGCGACTTGCGGTGCATGTCACTCACCGTCTCCACCATCGCTAATGCTTCTGCCGGAGAGTGATTGGAGCGAAACTTAGTAGCTGCTTGCTTAATAAGGTCTGTAATGATGCTTTGCCCCAAGTGGCGCTCCACTTCGATGGTATTTAGCTTGATTTGATTGACGTCTTCTGGATAGAGCACATACTGTTCCGTTTCGGGCAACAGTCGTGCGTTGTAGGCTATGTGCTCGCGGTGCAGTCGTGCGTTGAGGGCATTAGATCCAAACAGCGCCACAAAGAAGCAAAAGTAAATGGCGCCTTGAATGAGTCCCTCGGGCATTTTGCCGCCCAGAGCGAAGAAAAGCGTTTCGGCGAAGGAACCTACGGGCGACATCTGATAGCCAGCGACGACAACAAGCAGGATGATGGCGGTGAGGCCGACACTGTAAGCGATGTGGTTATTTTTTTGAGAGAACATGGCGTCGTTGTACGTTTTTGGTGAACAGATGAAAAAAGGGTGAGTGTGGCGCGGGGTTAACGGCCCCATTTGCCGTTGCGTTTGGGTTCAGAGGGTGTCTCGTTAGCAGGAGCGGGCCCAGGTGCTGCGGGTGCTTGGGGGGTTGCCTCGTCAGCGGGCTTGGTGGTTGTGCTCACTGGCAGGACCGACTGGTAGTTAATCGCATTGTGGAGTACTGTGAGGGTTCCTGCTAATACCCAATCGGTGTTGGAGGCCATGTAGGTGCCGAAGTTGTGGGTGATACTGCGGTAGCCAGGTTGGATGATTTTGCCGTAGAGGGTAAAGGGCTGTTGGCCGGAGGCATGAGTGCGCTTCTTCACGCGCACCCACACTTCGTAGCGGCCTGGTTGGATGCGCGGTTGATAGAAGTAGTTCAGGCTCTTTTCGTATTGGAACTCGTCGGTCTGGTATTTACTAGCGCGATTGGGCTTCCAGGTTTGACTGCCCTGCTTGAGCATGAACTCGACGCTTTGCTTGGCTATGCCTTCCTGCTGCAGCAGGAGAGTGACGTCGCCTTTGGTTTGCTTCATCAGGTCAACAGCTATTGGGTCTTGGGGTGGATTAAGCGGTAGCGATTCTGTTGGCGGTGTAGGTTCGGGCTTAGGCGTTGCCTCGGGCTGGGTGGGCGGCGTTTGCGCCATCGGGGGAGTAGGTTTTTGGGATGGTGCAGAGCGTTGCTCGGGTGGATGGTGCCGCTTAGGAGTTGGTTTGGGTGGTGGGTTTTTTTGCTTTTTTTCCTCCACCCTTGTTTGGGCTATTGGTTCAGTTGGCTGGGCGGGTGCCGTTCCTGTCATGCGTGTGTTGAGGAAGTTTAGGATGATGAACACGCCCAGCGCGCCGGTCAGGATGTCTAAGGCGGAGAGAAACATTGGGTTAATGCTCTTTTGGTTGGCCATAGCGGTAAGCGTTGAAGGTGATTGTATGGGTACGGCGTTGGGCCGGCGTATCTAATCGGGCGTTGCAACAGGTGCAGCGGCAGCTATGCGCTGGGTTTGGGGTGGCGCAGTTCCAGCAGGCGATGGTCTTGGAGGCGGGGGCGGCTCCGGGTATTGCGACTGACGGCAGCTGATAGTTGCAGTGACGACAGCGCGGTTGGTCAAGAAGGGTTGTGTGACCGCAATTAGGACAGCACATAGGGCGATTTTTGGTTTGAAGATGAGAGCCTGTAGGGAGTGCCGCGCACCTGTGCGAACGCGGGGAGGTTAGAAGGAGTACATGTAGGACAGACCTACCTGGAACGTGCGGTTTTTGAGGCCGCTAATGTCAATGTTGCGCAGCCCGTGGGAATAGCGGATGTCAAGACCAATTTCACCTTTGTCCAAAATGAGCACGAGCCCTGTCCCAAGGTTGACACTAAAGTCTCCTTTGCGGTAGTCGTCGTTGCGTCCATTACCCATTTCGATGGTGTACTCTTTGCGGTCAGTGAAACTGGTCGGTTTTCCTTCTGAGTTCAAATGTGACACGGCCAGCTCTTCGCGCCCAGAACCGTTAGCCACGGCGAACGACAGTGCAGGGCCGAAGGCTACGTAGGCACCCACGTTGCCGCCGCCAAAGTTTTTCTCAAACATGAGTGGGATGTCAACGTAGTGCAGCACCTCTTGTTGGCGGATTTCCTCTACCCGGTAGTCGCGCGGGTAGCCGAAGTGCTGACCATCCCAGAACAGCCGGCTCTCGCTCTTAATGTTGGCGCCGCGCTGTACGTAGGCAATTTCTGGCTGGAAAGTGAAGCGGCTACCCAGGTTGAACTCGGCAAACAATGCACCGCCGCCGCCCAATCGGAGATAACTATCGTAGTTGTCGTTGAGGTCTCGCGACAGCTTGTAGGTAGAAAACGTAGCGATAGGGCGGAAGCCAATGCCACTCAGCTGGGCGTAGACAGTATTCAAGGAAACCAAAGCAAAAGCAGCGAAAATGAAAACGCGGTTTTTCATGACGAAAACAGTTTTTGACATACCGTGATTGACTGTGTTTGCCGCTTAATGCTCGCCCACTCTCCTCAGTAACCACACCTCCTCATTTTTTAAGAAAACACTAACAACCACTCGAGGTGGCATGATGCTGTTTGGGCGCTTATTATCCATTGTTGGCGTTTGTGGAAGCTTCAAAAAAATAGCCTATCCTGCCAATTCAGCATAGCGCACTGGCTACAGGAAGGCAGAGTGCCGAAAAACTAGAGCAAAAACAAGCGGTCTTTTCGACGCTGATCCTGCGCTGCTGTTCTTTTGCAAGGAATAGGTCGGGAAGTTGACGAGCGTGCTCAACAGTAAAGAGGCCTTGCTTTTAACTATCCCTGCATGTCTCTCTTTGCGGCAATTCCCGTTAACGCTTGGATTTACCTGGACAGGACCGTTTTCCTTAACACCCACGAAAGAGGTGGTCTGCACTGGAGTGCGTTACTTTTGTGCGATTTTTTAATCACCCACAGGTTACCCTCAACACGCGAACAGCATCAACATGGCAAATACCGACTGGAGCGATGAAGCTATCGTATCGGGCATTCGAGCGGGTGGCTCTGCGCGTGATGAAGCGCTTAAGCGGCTCTACTTAATGCCAGGCCTGCGCGAAACGGTTACTCGACACGTCATAGCCCAAGGAGGCTCCCGACAAGATGCACAAGACATTTTTCAAGAGGCTTTGGTCATTCTCGACCGCAACGTACGCGAAGGGCGCTATGAAGCCAGGAGTGCACTTAGCACGTACTTTGTCGCTATTGCTAAGTGGCGTTGGGTAACGGTGCGCCGACAGCAAGGCCGATACACCGACCTTTCGCCCGCTCATTACGACGCCGAGATAGAAAGCCCAGAGGCCGAAACCATTCGCACCGAGTATCGCGAATTGTTCCAAGCAGCCCTGGCGCAAATCGGAGAACGCTGCCGTGAATTACTGCGCCTCTACCAGTTAGACCACACCATGGAAGAAATCGCTCATCTCATGCAATACAACAGTGCCGACGTGGCCAAAAAAGAGGCCTACCGTTGTCGCATGCGCTTTCGCGAAGTGCTGCAAAACAACCCAGCCTTTGCTGCGCTGTTGGAAAATCGCCCTTAAACCCTTTTGACCGTACCACCTAAAAACATTTCTCGCTGTGCTTCGCTTCGAACAAATAGAACGCTACTTAAAAGGCCATATGCCGCCTGATGAGCACCAGGCTTTTGAAGCCGAAATCGCCCGCGACCCTGAACTAGAGGCGCTGGTGTACCAGCACCGTCTCGAGCGCATCGGATTGGAACTGCTTGTCGAGCGCGACTTGCGTACCAAGATGCAGGCGTGGGATCGCGAGACAGAACTGCTGCAACAGCTGCAACCACAGCCTCGCCGCGCCCGCCTCCGCTCGCTGACTTGGGCTTTGCGCGCAGCTGCTGTGGTGACTGCTTTGGCCGCGGGCTACTGGTTGCTGCGCGATCGCTCCGCCGACGCCCCTCTAACGCCAGAAGTCGTGCAAACTCCGCCTAAGCCCCAGAAACAACCGCCCACCTGGCGCAAGCCCAACCAGCGCCCTGACCCGCCCGCTGAGCGCGACAGCGCCATCGCACAAAGCCCCCAACCACCGGCGCCCATAGAAGAAATGACCCCCATGAAGGAGGCTGTAGATTATGCTGCTGTGGCCGACGCCTTTTTTCAGGAGCGCGACTTTTTGCCACCGCGCGGCATTAAGGGCGGCTCGAATGCCTATTTACAGGGCTTAAAAAATCTACAAGAAGGTCAGTACGACAACGTTACCAACGCGCTAAAACCTGAGTGGTCTTCCGCTCCTACGATAGACGCTGTGCAAGAGCAGGAGCTATTGGCTGTGGCGTACTACAAGAACCAGAAGTATGCTGAAGCAGAGATGGCTTTCCGCCGCATTGCCACCACCAACGTGCAACCTTATGCCCAGCGCGCCGAGTGGGGGGTGGTGCTCACCCTACTCAAACAAATGCCGCAACGCCAAGCTGCCTTACAGCCAGCTTTGGACGTCATTCTGCGCCAACCCGAGCACCTCTTCTACGCCAAAGCGCAGCAGCTGCGCGAACGCCTGTAGGGTACATTCAGCCAGGGCGCTCTTTTTGCCCAATCAAAATGCTGCTTTGAGCGAAGCCACATGCGTGGGGCTCCTATCTTTGCCGGCACATAGCCGCCGCGCCATGAGTTTACCTGTTGACTTCTTTGCTGAGTTTCCCTCGGTTAGCAAGACCGAGTGGTTGGAGCGTATCTCCAAAGACCTGAAGGGGAAGTCACTCGACGACCTATACTGGCATCTGAGCGATGCGATCCGCGTTGACCCCTTTGCCCATGCAGACGATCAACCCCTGCCACCCCTTCCGCTTGTTGAAACGGCTACAGGCTGGGCTATCAATGAGGATGTAGACCAGGTCGACGCGACGGCGGCAAACATCCAGGCTCTGGAGGCGCTAACGTTCGGCGCAGAGAGCCTTTGCTTCTCTGTAGGGGAGTTGGCTTCGCTGCCGACCCTGCTCGATCGCATTCACCTTGATTACATCCAACTTCACTTTCGTGGCCCCGCTGTAGACCAGGCGCCGGCAGCGCTCTTAGCGGCCTTGGGACGGCTGGCAGCAGACCAGGGTGTGTCGACGCATCGGCTAAGCGGCACCCTGCACTACGACCCTTTAGCCAATGCTATAGCGATGGATTGGCGCTACTTGAGTGATCTGTTCGCCCAGGTCGAGAGTGAATTTCCGGGCTACCGCGCCATCAGCGTTTGCACCGGGACAGAAAGCCTTGACCCGCTAACGGGCTTGACTCACTTGCTGCAGAGAGGTAACGACTACTTGCGCTTCGGTGCAGAGCACGGTATTGAACCAGCGCGCATGGCTGCCCAACTGCAGTTTGACCTGCGTGTCGGCAAGAGCTACTACGTCGAGATTGCCCGTTTGCGCGCTTTTCGCCTGTTGTGGCTTAACGTGTTGAAGGCTTGGGAAGTGCCATTAACTTATCCCAAGCTCGACGTCCGTTTCCGGTCCGATGCTTACACCGACGAGCTATATACGAACATGATCCGGGCAACGACAATGGCTATGTCGGCAGTGCTTGGCGGCGCCGACTGCCTCACTGTGCTGCCCTGCGATGCCGGACGCGAAGCGCTGGCCGCATACCCGCAGACTTTCAGCCGGCGCATTGCACGCAACGTGCAGCACTTGCTCAAGTTAGAAAGCGGCTTTGCCGAACTGACCGACCCGGCAGCAGGAAGTTATTTTTTGGAAAAACTTACTGCCCAGCTGGCCACCCAGGCTTGGGAATCGCTGTCTGAATCATAGCCTGTTTTTGAAGGACTTTCGAAGCAATTTTTGGGTTGAAAGATGAAAGAGCCGTCGAAGGGCTAAGTCTTCAGTTTTTTATACCCTCAAAAAATCCACAAGCCTATCTAATACGCTATGATACAAGTGCTACATATTGCCGCAGAGTGCTATCCGGCAGCCAAAACAGGGGGGCTGGGCGACGTCGTCGGCTCGCTCCCTAAATATAACACGCAAGCAGGGGTACTTTCGGCGGCCATATTGCCCAAATACGACCTGCGCTGGATCAACAACCAAGAGTGGGTCACCGTTTTTGAAGGCACCACATGGGTCAACTGGCGCCCATGGTACTTTCGCATTCAGCAGCAGGTGGGCAATACGTTGGGCTATCCGCTCTTTGTAGCCGATATCCCGGGGTTGTTC
>JBEQAD010000138.1:0-8469 GCA_041640515.1 Saprospiraceae bacterium
ACACCGTAGTGGTCAACACCAATCATCCACTTATTGCCTCCAAACTAGCGCGTACAGAAGAGACCGAAGCACGCCAAGAACTGGCCCAGTACCTCTACGATGTAGCCCAACTACAGCAAGGCATGTTGCGCGGTGAAGCGCTAACGAGGTTTGTAGAGAAGACGCTTCAGAAACTTTAAGTCCACGGAGAGCGGAGTTTTTTCGCAAAGCGTGCAACCCCACGCTAAGCGAGCGACCTAATGAGGTACAACCGGTTGTTCAGTTATTTCTCACCATTTTTTAACAAATCAACCTGTACCCAATCATGGCAAAAACGCTTAAGTTTCTGTTGGCTTCGACGCTTATCGCTGTGGCGCTGCTGTTTGCCTGCAACAAGGCAGAAGATGTCCTTTCTACCGACGAAGCTATTGACGAAACGCTCTATGCTGTGCAAGAGCGCGGCGGCTTGGGCAGTTATGGCTGCTACGAGCTCCTTTTCCCCGTAACCATTCAACTCCCTAACGGCACCACCGCTGAGGTAAACTCGTATGAAGAGATTGCCCAAAAACTGCGTGCGTACTTCGAGGCCAATGGCCGGCCTAAGCGCGGCCAGGGGGTACGCCACGCCTTTGGCTTCATATTCCCCATTTCCGTAGTTAGCCAGAGCGGTGAAATCATCGTCGTCGAGTCGGAAGAACAGCTGCGCCAACTGCGGGCTCGTTGTGCCGGCTCTTTTGGCCATCGCGGCCCTAATGGCTACGGCAAGCACGGAGTGGCCTGCTTTGAATTTGTTTTCCCGATAACCATCCTATTCCCCGATGGCACTTCGGCCCAGGCTACCGACCCGCGTACCATGAGGCAGCTACTCCAGACGTGGAAACGCAATAACCCGGGTGCTGCGGAGCGGCCCACTTTGGCCTTCCCGCTTCAAGTGAAAAGGAGGTCTACAGGCGAAATCATTACGGTAAACAATGCCGACGAGCTGGCCGCTGTAAAAAGCAGCTGCAAGTGAGCATTGAGCCATAGCGCATACCATGCCTCAAGGCAGTCGTTGACCAGCGGCTGCCTTTTTCGTTTTAATGCGTTATGAAAACCAGCACCACTTTTTGCTCGCTGCAAGCGGCCGCAGCTCACATGGAGCAAAAAACCAACAGGCAACCTACCCTCAAATGAAGGCACCAACCGGAACAAACAATTCTGTCTTCTCCATCCGATTTTTGCGCCATGCAACTGAAATATTTTGTCGCCGGAGCCGCAGGAGTTATTGGTCTGCTGTGGAACAGCTGGGCAATAGGCCAGTCGAACCGATTCCCAGAAATAACTATTGGTCAGTGGCGCGAGCATCTGCCGTGGCATCGCGCTACGTTTGTAGCTCAGAGCGAGCGCAAGGTTTACTTTGCTACCGAATGGGCCGTAGTAGAGGTGGATAAGGCCGAACGTACTCCGCGCTTCCTGACGCGCATAGAGGGGCTAAGCGATGCCGGCATCGAGCGCATAGGCTTCAACCGCCTGACGCGCTCGCTGCTGGTAGTATACCAAAACAGCAATATGGACATCTGGCGCGCCGACAACGGCGCCGTGCGCAATCTTCCCGTTATCGTACTAAACCGACAGCTCGTGGGCGATAGACGAATTTACGACATTGCCTTCGACGGGCCTTTTGCCTATCTGGCCTGTGGTTTTGGCGTGATTAAACTAAACATGGAACAGGGCGAAGTAGTGTACACCACCTTCACCGACGCTTTGGTGCGCTCTGTGGCGCTACACGACGGATACTTATACGCCAGTACTGAGGAAGGCTTCTTCAGGCTGCCGGTCAACGATGCCAATCCTGCTGATTTTGGGCGATGGGAAGCGCTCGGTCCTGCTCAAGGGCTGCCGCTCGGAAGGGCTGCTGCCGACATGGTTTCCTATGGAGGACAACTGTTCGTAGGGTTGGGACGGGCACTTTGTCGCTACGACGGCGCTAAACTCGACACTGTTGACCAGCACCCCGAGCGCGAAGTCATTTTCCTAACAGCAGAAGGTAGCGGCTTGGTTATCGGCTGGAAAAAAGGCTTCAACGGCAACGTGAAGTACATGTCCGCGCCTTTTGCCGGCCCTTACGACATCCATTGGGCTTGCGAAGTATTCGACCCCTACTATGCTATCGAAGACGGCACTCGCCGCTTTTGGATGGCCGATGGCAAAGACGATTTCCGTTATTACGACGAAAGCACCGGCACGTGCGATCGCTTCCGCTACAACTCGCCTCACCGCGAAGCCGTGTCGGAACTCGCCATCGGCCAGGGGCGTGTGTTCGCCGCTACGCCAGGCAATACACCCGCCCTCGCTCCTCTGTACAATCGCGCCGGGCTGTATATCCGCGAACCCGATGGCCAATGGACACGCCTGCACGAGGGCACCAACCCTGAATTGGTGCCCCATGATTGCCACGTAGACTTGTGGCGCGTGGCAGTACATCCCTTCCTGCCCAAGTTCTTCATCGGTAGCTTTTGGGGCGGCTTAGTGGAAGCTACTGCTGTAGGTCAACCCGCCAAAACTTATACTCAATATAACTCGACCCTACAAAATGCTGGCATTGCGGGAACCAACCGCACGGCTATTGGTGGCTTGGCCTTCGACGGCAGCGGCAATTTGTGGATTAGCAACTACAATGCTCCGCAAACGCCCATTGCTGTGCTCAAGGCAGATGGAACACTCCGCCACTTCTCGGCGCCAGTCAACCCGCTGTTGCAAGTGGCTGTAGATCGCAACGGCTACAAGTGGTTTGTCGTTGGCTTCAACGGCGGCGTGCTAGTATACGATAGTGGTGCCAACATAGACGACCCGGCGGACGACCGCTATCGCCACATTACTACAGCCAATAGTGTGTTGCCAACCAACACTGTTAACTGCATTGCTGTAGACCAAGATGGCGATGTGTGGATAGGCACCTCGCAGGGAGCCGTTAGCTTCCAATGTGGCAGTAACATCTTCAAGGACAACCTCTGCCGTGGCACGCGGCGCATCGTCAATGTGGATGGCTTCAATGGCTATCTGTTGGAGAACGAAGCAGTGCAAGCCATCGCTGTGGACGGCGGAAACCGCAAATGGTTTGGCACGGCTAACGGCATCTTCGTTCAGTCGCCGTCCGGCGACGAGCAGCTGGCGCGTTTCACAGCTACAAACAGCCCCTTGATAGACAATAACATCCGCAACATCGCTATAGACCATACCACGGGCGAGGTGTGGATAGCCACAGCCAAGGGGTTAATGTCGTACCGCGCCGAAGCCACAGAGGGCAGCTCTGTCCACAGCGAGCAGCCCTATGCTTATCCCAACCCGGTGCGCCCTAACTACGAGGGCCCTATCGCGATTTATGGTTTAGCCCGCGATGCCAATGTGAAAATCACCGATGTAGCAGGTCATTTGGTATACGAAGGTCGTGCCATCGGCGGTCAGGCAATCTGGAATGGCCGCGACTATCTGGGTCGACGCGTGGCCAGCGGAGTCTACCTCGTATTTGCCACAAGCACCCGAAACCTGGACAACCCAGAGGGCATAGTGGTCAAAATTGTTGTGTTAAACTGACTGACGAATCTTGTATGGCTTACTCAAGACGCTCTTCCGTCCAGCCTGCTAGGGTTGCTGCTGCTCGTCAGGCCCTGGAGCGCTTTTGCGCTCGTCGTGAGCGCGCTCCATCAGACGTCCTGCGCCGTATCCATTCCTTTGGTCTATCGAGCGACGAAAGCCAGGCGCTTTGGGCACATCTCGTGCGCGAACGTTACGTAGACGAGCAGCGCTTTGCCCGTGCTTTTTCCACCGACAAGCTGCGACTCGAACGCTGGGGGCGCCTGCGCATTCGCCAAGCTCTTCGCCAGCGCGGCATCAGTGAGAGCGCTATCGAACAGGCGCTACAAGAACTCGACCCTGAGGAATACGCCGAAGCCTTTCGCCGCTTAGTAGCGCAAAAGCGCCAGTATTACGCTGGTCAGCCTCAGGCCGATTTGAAAGTGCGCGCGGCGCTTTTGCGCGCCGGTTTTGAACCCGACCTGGCTCTCTCTATTAACGAATCAGAAACCTGATTTTTGCTTAAAAATGTAGTGCAAAGCGCCATTCTTTATTCGCGGCGCCGCGAGTAATTTGCTGTGTTCAATCCACTCATACTGCTCTCAAAGTGCTATCTCGGTTATGAAAAAGACAAAACTAACCCTGCAAGAGCTGCAGATCAGCAGCTTCCTTACTACCCTCGACGAAGGGGAAATGAACCATATCAAAGGAGGGCGCTATGAAATACGCGGCCGGCGCTTCGTTTATCGCACGCGCTGGACGTCGGTAGACACACGCTCGGATGAGACCGGCGAGCGCCCTAACGCCTCCACCCAGGGGACTACGGGCAACTTGCCGCACTCCCTTTTTTAGGGCCTCGTGTTCTGCTGTCGCTGCCACTTCTCCCGAACGACTTGGGCAAAGGCACATCCTCTAACTTTGGCCTCTACCCAGGCCCCTACGTCGAAGGTCTGTAGCAAAGCGTATGCCTCGGGCTGAGCCGCAAGGTGATGGATAGCGCGTTGCATTTTTTGAAAGATAGCCCGCTGAGTAGTGGAATTTGGAGCACTGAGCAGCTCACTTATGCCGTGAAAAAAGCGCCGCTCGAGCTCATAGAGCCGTTTTTTTCGCCGCAATTGCTGAGCCGTAGAGCGCAAGAGCGATTCCAACAGCAGCATGTTCCCCATCTCAAAGTGCAGCATCATAGCCAAAATGCGCCCTAAACTCTGAAGGTCCTCGCGCTCCAACGTTCGGGGCTGATTATACCACGCGTTTAAATAGGTAAGCGCCGCGTCGTAGTCAGCACAACCAAAGCAAATGCAGCAATACTGAAAATAAAAGCTAACGGTCTCGTACTCATGCAGAGCGAGGAGAGCGGCCTCTTGTTGGCAACGCTCCATCTCGCGCCGAGCCTCCTCAAAGGCCCCTGTGTAGATGCACAGCGCAAAAGTGTTGGTGTAGTATTGGCGGTGGATTTTGAGCATGTCATCGTGAGTCAAAGGTCTGATTGTCTTGAGCTTGACAAGGTGTTTTTTCACTTCGTCATACCGCCCTAACAGCCCGCAGGAGAGGATGAGGTTACTCAAGGCAGCGATGTAGTCCGCCTGATTTTCGCGCAGGAAGTGTGGCTTACTTTCCAAGAGAGCCACCAGTTTAGACCCACTTTCATAGAATGCCTCGCGCTCGGCAGCGGCATAGTGGCAAAGGTTAAGTGTGCGATAGTAGAGCACCTGGGCGGTGTGCGAGCTGGGGCGGGCGGAATCCCGGAGAAGCGGATGCGCTCGCAGAGCGCGCAATTGCTCTTGGCCGCGGCTGTCCCGCAACAAGGCCTCCCGTTTGACCAAGAGATAAGCCTGGAAAAAGAGATTGCGGTACTCCATCACCTCGGCGAACTGAGCCGCAACCGTGCGTTCGCGAGTCAACAGCGAGCCAAACTGTTTGTAGAGCAAATCCACATCCATCTGGGCATACGCTAAGTGCTTCTCCCAACGGATGATGTCGAGCTGGTGAGCAAAAGCCTCGTAGCGCTGAGCGAGCTTTTCAGCCTTATGCAGGCAGTCTTGACAAGCAGCAAAATGGCCACGCCGATAGAGTACTGAGGTGCTCTGCAGCAAGTAATTGAGCCGAAACTCTACGGAGCGCTCCTCATCAAAAGCTTGCAGGCTCTTGAGCACCAGTTCGAAGAGATAGGCCTTTAGCTCAGAGTATTTGTGGCTTTGTTGCGGCTCGTTGGGGTAAACTTTCTGCCTCAAGGCGTCCTCGTCGAAGTGCTCCATATCGGCTATGGCATCGAACAACTGGGCGTACTTGCTGTGCGCATACGCGTTGCCGACAAATACCTGGAAGTAGCGCTTTTCGGCGGGCTTTAGGCTTCGGATAAGGCGGTACAACTTGTCAGAGGGTGGTTTGGCCATAACAAGCAGGCGATCTGGGTAAACATGCGGGCAGCGCCCCTTTTTCTTCATCAGCCCAAAACTACGAAGTCTTCAGAAACCTGATTTATACGCCAAACTGAGTTTGTCTGCTGAGAGCAATAGAAGACATCTTTAGGTAGCCAAAAACGCAGAAAAAAGAACCGCCGCCATGTTTACGCCCGTATTTCTTCCCATGTCAAAAGACATCTCCCAGCCGAGTGAAGGAGCCTTTTCACAAAGGTGCCCGCGCTGTATATCGCCCGCGGAGGCCTCAAAATCCAAAAAAATAGCGCTACCTACCGCAGAAGGTTTTCTATTTGAGAAGGTCAAGCGCATTGTCTATTTGGAGGCGAGCGGCAATTATACCACCGTGCATTTTGCAGAGGGACGGCCTCTGCTGTTGTCGCGCACGTTAGGCGAAATGTGCCGCATATTGCCCAAAGAGCGCTTCTTCCGTATTCATCGCTCGTATGTGGTGCACCTCAGGCACATCGTACGCTACCATCGGGAAAAGCACGGCTCCATAGAGCTATCCAACGGCAAGACACTGAGCATTTCGCCGAACTATCGCCAGGCATTCCTATCGGCTCTAAGCGACTATTTCTGTGGCTTCCCGCTATGACAACCGCTGGACTGAACCCAAAGGCCCCTTACAGATAAGGGGGAAACATCCAGGCAAATAAACGACCACTGCCAGCGCAAAACCCAGGGCATACGCCAAGATACAGGTGAGCCGTGAGCTAACGCGAGGTAGGCTTTTTAGATGTGGAGGCCGGGCGGTGATGTGCCGTCCGGCTTTCTGCTTCATTGCTCCACAGCGATGAGGCAAAGCCAAAGGTTTCTGCCTCTTTAGTTGATAAGCACCGGCCATGCCGCATTTCGGTAGCGCCTCGATACTTGTGAAAAGACGAGAACAAGAAGAATAAGCCCAAAAACGGCCTTAGGGCGCGCTTGTTACTCGTTGGGAGCTGGTCTTTAAGAAGTAACCCGAAGAGGCGGAAAGCAGCCTAAAATTAGGTAAAGACAGCATGGGCAAGCCTTACCTTTGCCTACCCATGAACGACGCGAAGGCTCTGCTGGATTTTCTTCAGTACCTGCTGTCGCAAGACGCGTGGGCGCGGTGGATAGCCAGCGTGTTGCTGGTAGCTGCGGTGTGGCTTGCAGGGCACATCGTCTGGACGGCCCTGCGCACGGGGTGGGAAGTGGTGCGGCGTGCCTGGCGTCTTACCTTCGCGTGGAGTTGGCGGCGCTTCGTGGCAGCAGCCATTCTGGGCACCTTGGTATGGGCTTTTAATGACCCTTTGATTGACCTGATTCAGGAAATTGAACAGCGCTATATGTCGCCGGTCTATTTGGATGCGTTTTCGCACTTGAGCGAGGCGCATCAGATAGCGCTTTTCGAAGAGGAACTGCGCCGCCATACCGACCCCTACGAGCATCGAGTGATCGTGCGCCGTACGCAGGAGATGGCAGAGAAGATTGGTTCCATCCCACTGGCCATCTACGAAGCAGCCTACTTAGAATGTGGGCTGAAGCCTTTTGAAGTGCGTACCGATGGAGTAGCCGCGGGCTGGATTCAGTTTACACGTACAGGTTTGCAGGGCTTGATGTATCAAGGGCGGCCGGTAGGATTTGATGACGTGTTACGCGCTTGTCAACAGCGCGACGTTACTTTTATGATGGACCTAACGGAGCAATATCTGATGCGCCGCTACGAGCAAGCTGGGCGTCGTCCTTTGCATAATACCATTGACCTCTATTTGGCCCTCTTCGCGCCAGCGCACATTGGGGCTCCGCATTATCGAGTAGTCTATGCCGGGAAAGACAATCCTGCTTACTATAAAAATGCCGGATTGGATGGCTGGTATGTGGCAAGTACCAGCAGCGGCCGTCAGCAGATTTTTAACAAGCGCTCTGCTCGCGACGGGCAGATTACCATTTGGGAAATCTATTTAGCCTTGGAGGCTAAGAAACGGCGCCTTTTTGCTTCGCATTTGTACTGAGAACGACCATACTTTCCAAAAATTTGCACGTCCAGGAGTTGCTGCCCTGCCTCTCCTTTTTCATTGACATACAAAAATTCACAAAAAAACCTCACACGGATATGCGATTGTTGTTCACCTTAATTTTGGTAAGTCTTGGATCGCTGCTGATGTACGGCCAGGTCAGCACAGCCGTTACCGTCATTCCGCAGCCGGTGCAAGCTTACGTGCGCGAAGGCAAGTTTGAACTGAAGCCCGACACGCGCATTCATTTTCCTCAAGGAAGGGCCGATTGGGCGACAGCAGCACAGTATTTTATGGCTGTGACACAAGCCGCTACAGGCTATCAACTTACGGGTTTGCCTTTCCAGACCGTGCCTACCAGCTTGCGCGATAATGGCATCTACTTCCTCCCAGACGACCGCATAGAACAAGCGGAAGGCTATCAGTTGGAAATCCTACCTGGGTTTGTCGCTATCCGCGCCCGCACGGCTGCAGGGGCTTTTTACGGCGCTCAGAGTTTGCGTCAGATGTTTGGTCCCAATATGGGCAGCCCTGTGCCT
>JBEQAD010000139.1:0-8399 GCA_041640515.1 Saprospiraceae bacterium
ACGTCAACACTGCCGCACAGCGTCCAACCGGCAGCGCTTGACTCGTTGCCTACAAACGTACCCACGCGCATGTACGCTCTGAGATTATAGGTACCGGCAGGAGCACCCGCCAAAGAGGCCTGAACATTGACTTTCGTAACGTTCAGCGGAGCACCCGAGAGGTTTTCTACGTTGCCCATGTAGCCCGTCCAATAGTTCGTAAAGGCAACATTTTGTTGGAGGACTTTCTCCGAACCCACTACTTCTGGGCAGTTGTCGGCTGGGCCAGGGAGGCCAGGTACATTGCAGGGTACAATGGCTGACGGACAGCTCAACACCGGAGGCAGCTTGTCTTCGATAGTGATAGTGCCCCAGCAGCGCTGACCCGTCGACGGATCGGTCACGCGAACTTGGTAGGTCTTACCTACGTCGTCTGGCCCCAGCGGCGTGGGCGCGCCAAAGCCTGGGAAATTCGGCCCTTGGCTAATGCGAATCCATGGGCCATTGCCGAAGGGAGGTGTCTTATCCACTTCTACCACGTAGTTGTCGTAGCAACGGTACGGGCCACCTTCGAGCACTTGGTCGGCATTGACAAACGCCGAACAATTCTGATCGAGCGACACCTGCACATTGTTGTTGCACGTCAGGGCTTGCGTCGGGTTGGGGAATTCGTTCACCGTTACTGTAAAGCAGCACGTGGACGTATTACCCGCCACATCCGTGCCGAGGAAGCAGTTCGTCGTCGTACCAATCGGGAATTCCGAGCCAGAGGGCAAGCCCGAGTACTGAGTCGGCACAGCTGGGATCTCAGCATTGTAATTCACCTGAATGTTGGGAGCCGACTGAGCACCCAACTGGAAGTAGCTGGCAGCAGGGAAGTCGGTGAAGGCAATCGGGCCGCCCTGCATCGTCCACGGACCGTTCGTCTGTGGACCGACATTATTGAAGTAGTTGAATACCGGGCAAGCATCTATGCCATGAATGAAGAAGGCCTGCGTTGCCCCCGGGGCCACGGTTACCGGAGCGCTCAACGGCACTTGAGCCAAGGGACCCGTACCCGTGGCGAAATACGGCGGAATGGACGTGATGACTTTGGCAGCGCCGCCATCCAGCGTCCATGCTGCAGCGTTAGTTTCAAAGCCAACATAAGAACCCGCAGTAGTTCTGCGCCATACCCGCACCTGCTTGGGCGGGACTACCGCACCGAAAGCGGGGTTGCCATAGCGGATGCCAAAACCGGTGACTACCAGCGGGTTGGAGCTGTTGTTTCTCAGGTCAAACAAATATCCACCCGGAGCATTGTTGCCTTGTAAGGTGAATACCGTACCACCGCCGTGTGGCAAGAAGCTAGCAGGGAGCTGTACCGGCTGCTGCGGAACGATGAACGGACAGTTATCCGTCAATCCTACCGAGTAGGAGTAGAACGTCGAGCACAGGCCTGGGCCGAGGTTCAGCGTCACATTGGGAGGGCAAGTGATGGTCGGTGGCACTCCATCCACTACCGTAATATTCTGCGTCACTGAGGATACCACCAAGCCATCGGCCGGGTTTACAATACGCCAGACAATTACGTTTGGGCCCAATTGCAGGCCGCTTATCGTCAGTGGCGTCGTGTAGGGGGTCGTCACAAACGGACCGCCGTTAACGCTGTATTGGAAAGTCAGACCAAGGCTTATTACACAGTTGGCCGGATTAGCCGCCGGTGCAGCAATATTCACTGGCCCCGGGCAACCCGTAGCCGAAGCATTTACTGTGATGTTAGCCGGCTGAACTAAGGCACACTGCACCTTGGCTACCTGGTCTACCACAGCAGCCCACCCAGCGAGCGTCACAGAGAAATCAGAAGCAAAGGTGAAAGCCAATGCCTCAGAGGCGTTGGTGCCCACTGCAGCGATGCCGGTGTTAGCGATAACAGTACCTGGGTTGGTATAAAAACCTCCCGCCGGGGCCGCCGGGCAACCGGAACCAACGCCGATCGGCACAGCACCACCGCCAGGTACCTGGTTGGTTCCCACTACGTTCGAGTTAAAGATGTAGAGCGGGTCCCAGCCATTTTCTACCGAGAAGGACGTAAACGACACCCGTGTCCGGTGGGTTGCCGCATTACTCGGAGCGAAAGTAATGGCATTGAAGCTATAGCACTGGTTATTCGAATAGTTGAAAGAGGGACCGCCGTCGTCGTAGTAGTTGTAAAAGAAGCCCGGAGCACCACTATTGAAGAAAGTGCCAGCGTTGAAGTTGAAAGGGTGGTTGACGGGGGTTTGCGCAAATGCCCCGGACGACGCGAGACACCCCAGCAACGTCAGCACCCACAGGATCGTGTTTCTCTTTTTCATGAGATGAACGTTGTTTTTAAACTTTAAATGAGCTTAGAGAAGGATTCAAACGGTTTTCGATAGAAGGGTTACTTCTTGAGAAGGTTAACCATCTCGTTCATCAGCCCCTGACGTTGGGTGTCCGAAAGGACTACTCCAGGAATTTCATCAGGTGCAACAAACGTGGATGGGTTCTGCAGTAACGGGTTGGTTACGGCCAGATACACCGTTTCTCCGCCATCCAAGCGGCGATAAACCGACTTGTAGTAGTGGACACGGATGTAGGCATCCGACCCTGTCGTGCTAACATTTGGGTCTTGGCCGAGTGCCTCGACCGCCACTTTCACCCGAGCCATTGCCTCGCCGGTATCTACCCAGTCAATTTGGTCAACAGGCTGGATAGAAGACACCTGCGCCTCAACGCTCGAAGTACCACAGAGCAGCGCACCGAAGACGAGTAACGCCGCTACCAGAGACTTCTGGACGAGATTTGCAAACGTTCTTTTCATGTGTTAAGCGATTTTAAGTTAAAAAATTACGTTAGTTTAAATTTGCAGCAGTATATTTTTTAGGCAAAAACAACTTAGGCAATGAAGAAATGCCACTGACATTTCCCCACTGCCTAAATTATTTTAATCAAAAATGGAAATAGCGTAAACGTTTCTTTTCATGAGATTACCCAATAGGATGAATACCTAATTGTTGTTCGAATAAGGATTAAACGCTTTACAGCTAAAAACACGAAATACGGGCAAATACCTTGCCATTCTATGAATCTTTCTCATTGAGCAACCGAGAAAAGAATTGGAAACCTTTCGCCTCCCTTTATTGGATGCTCTTCATGAGAAAACAGATTAAAAAAACAGAGGGATGCCGTCATGACTTCCTTTTCAGGGCACAAATATAACTGGAGACAGAAATAAAGAGCAAGCTATGGGATAAAAATTTTTTCAACCGACCCAGGCAACCCGTTTTTGCTAACCTTACTCCGATTGCAGGCGTTCTTTCCTTAGTGCTATTCATTAGGTATACCGACTTTTCTCCCGCAATGGTCGCGCCAAAAAGCCATACGCTAAAAGCCCTAACTTTGTAGCACTTTTCGAAAAGTAACTGCTATGACAAGCCTCTGGACACTCATCTCCCGCTTTGTTTTTTCTTTAATAGTAATAGGTGCGGTCGGCTGCCAATCGTCAGAAAAAGGCACGGCTTCTGCCGACGGCGAACCCACGTTGACAGCTTCCGACCCGCTGCTGCGCTTGCTCACGCCTGCCGAATGCGGTATTGACTTCGAGAACCACATCGTCGAAACCTACGAGAATAACATCACGACTAACATCAACATCTATAATGGCGGTGGAGTGGCTGTAGGGGACTTCAACAACGATGGATTACCCGACCTGTATTTTGTGTGCAGCAATGGCAAAAACCGGCTTTACCAGAACACTGGCGGATTGAAGTTCCGCGATATTACCGATGCCGCCGGTGTCGGCTCAGCAGACGGCTTTGAAACCGCTGTTACGGTGGTGGACATCAATGGAGACGGCTGGCTCGACCTTTACGTATGCCGCGGGGGCATGGAAAAGGGCGACATCCGGCGCAATCGGCTTTTTGTTAACAATGGCGCTGGACCCGATGGTTTGGTCACCTTCACCGAGCGCTCTCAAGAGTATGGGTTGGGCGACATGAGTGCATGTACTGGCGCCAACTTTTTCGACTTCGACAACGACGGTGATCTGGACGTCTATTTGCTCAACTACCCCACAGAGGGCGTGTACACCAATAAGGTAGAGGCCCGCTTGGGGGAGGACGGCAAGTATTACCCTTTGCTTCACCCGCGCAGCGAGTACGACACCGACCGCTTCTACCGCAACGACACTCCTAAAGGAGGCGGGGCCGTGCGCTTTACTGACATCAGCAAGCAGGCCGGCATCTGGAATTTAGGCTATGGCCTGAGCGTGAGCACAACGGACTTCAACCGAGACGGCTGGGTAGATGTGTATGTAGGCAATGACTTCGTCCAGCCCGACCAGGTATACATCAACAACCGGAACGGCACCTTTACTGACCGCATCCGCGACTACTTTCAACACAGTAGCCAGAACACTATGGGCACCGACCTGACCGACTTCGATAACGACGGTTGGGTGGACTTAATTACGGCCGACATGCTAGCGGCCAAAAATTTCCGTCGTAAAACTCTATTGGGCACGGGAAGCCAAAGCAGCTACACCATTATGATACAAAATGGCTATTTTGAGCCTGTAATGCGCAATACCCTGCAGCGCAACAACGGCGACGGCACTTTTAGCGACATCGGATGTCTGGCCGGCGTCTTTCAGACAGACTGGTCGTGGAGCGCACTCCTTTTCGACATGGATAACGACGGCTTGCGCGACCTGTACATCACTAACGGGTATCGCCGCGAAATTACTGACCGCGACTTCCGCGATTTCCGCATGCCCGAGATTGCTAAAGCCACAGCCGGACGCCCTCTGCGCGAGGTCTTCCCAAACTTCGAGGAGTTCATGGAGCTGCTACCCTCCTATAAAGTGCGCAACTTCTGCTTTCAGAACCGGGGCGACTGGACGTTTGCCGACAAAGGCGGCCAATGGATGACGATACCGGCCTCTTGGTCGTGCGGCGCTGTGTGGGCAGACCTGGACAACGACGGAGACTTAGACCTGGTAGTCAACAACCTGGAGCAACCCGCCTTTGTCTACGAAAACTTGGCGAGCAGCCGTCCAAACAGCAATTACCTGCAAATTCGACTGCAGGGCAATGCGCCCAATACGCAAGGAGTGGGGGCTTCCGTGCTTATCCAATACGCCAATGACCGGGTACAGTACGCTGAAAACTTCCCTACGCGGGGCATTTTCTCTTCCGTAGAACATTTGTTGCACTTTGGCCTGGGGGATGTGTCCAAAGTAGACCGCCTGATAGTGCGCTGGCCCGACGGCAAAACGCAAACGCTTACCGATGTGAGCGCTAATCAGCGCCTGGTGCTCAAACAAAGCGACGCCAGTGGTTATACGGCACACCTCAGCCCATCGTTATCGGCGTCCCCTCTATTCGCTGCAGCACCGCAGAACGCGGGAGTACGCTTTGTGCACACGGAGAACGAATACAACGATTTCGAAGCCTGGCCTCTCAATATCTGGAAGGTGACAGAACTGGGGCCCTTGCTGGCGGTTGGCGATGTCAATGGCGATGGGTTAGACGACTTCTTCGTAGGCAATGCTTTCGACCATCCGGCAGCCCTTTACCTGCAGCAAGCCAACGGCACTTTCCGAGCAGCCTCCACTCCCACCTGGGAGCAGGACAAAATCTACGAAGACCACGGCGCTGTGTTCTTCGACGCCGACATAGACGGCGACTTGGACCTGTTCGTTGTGAGCGGCGGAGCTGAAGCTACTTCGCCACAGGCGTTTCAAAATCGCCTGTATATCAACACCGACGGCAAGGGCACCTTCGTGCATGCGCGGGGGGCCGTTCCTCTAAGCCCTAATGCCGGCCTCCGCGTAGCTGCCCACGATTACGACAAAGATGGCGACATTGACCTCTTCATCGGCGGGCGCGTAGAGCCGGGCAAGTGGCCTCTCACTCCGCGCAGCATGGTATGGCGCAACGAACGCACCCACTTCGCTGATGTGACCACACAAGTAGCGCCTGATTTTGAGCGCTGCGGCATGATCACTGACCTGGCCTGGGTCAACCTGGACGCCGACGCTGATAAGGAACTGATCGTTGTCGGAGAATGGATGCCCGTGAGTATTTTCAAGTGGCAAAACGGCCAACTGCGCAACGTTACGGCTGCTTACGGCCTGGAGAAATCCAACGGCCTGTGGTTCCGGTTGGCCGTGGCCGACATAGACGGCGACGGCGACCAAGACCTGGTCACTGGCAATCTTGGCCTGAACACGCGCCTGACGGCCTCCGATGAGGGCCCTTTGCGCTGCTTTGCCAAAGACTTCGATAACAACGGCACGCTCGACCCCTTCGTCGCCTACCACGAGGATGGGAAACTGTATCCCTTGCTGCAAAAGGACGTGGTGACCAAGCACTGCCCAGTGCTTAAAAAGAATTTCCTGTACGCCAAAGATTACGGCAAAGCCACCATGGACATGCTGTGGCCCAACCTGAACGAGGCGCTCGGCCTCTCTTGCTACACCCTCGAAACATGCTGGTGGGAAAACCAAGGCGGGCGTTTTGTGCGCCGCTCCCTGCCTTTGCAGGCTCAGGTGTCGCCCGTACAAGGTATTGTCGTTGATGATTTTAACGGAGACGGCAAGGCTGATCTCCTCTTGGCAGGCAACAAATACGGCTTCGAATACGAAACCAACCGCTGCGATGCCGGCACTGGAGTCCTGCTCTTGGGCAATGGTAAAGGCACATTCACCTGGCAAGGGCCGGTGTCATCGGGCTTTGTTGCCCGCCAAGAGGCGAGAGACATGGCTCTTTTGCGTGGCACCAACGGTCGAAGGCTCGTTGTCGTCGCCAATAACAACGGCCCTGTCCAGGTTTTTGCCAAAAAATAAGGCTCGCCTCAAGCGGTTGGATCGGCCACATAACCCAAGAATAAAATGGTATTGGTGGGAATGTGGCGCAACACCAGCACAAAAGGCTTGTTGAACCAAAACGTCGGCGGCATGGAATCAATGCCAAAGCCAATGGACGTTACTGCTGCCCCCTCGGCACCTTTTTCGTCAACGTTCAAAACGACCTTGTGCTTGACCTGATTAATAAAAATGCGCTTGCCGGTAGAACTTGTACCCATAAGGCTAAAATCCGCCTCGCGCTCAGAAAAGGGCGCTTTAACACCTATGGCTTCCATGCTTCTTATCAAGTCATTCTCATACGTCAGCTGCAGTTTCGGGAAAAAGACATGCGCCCGCCCATACTGTAGACTATCGTACAAGATACGCCACGTTGAAGGAGTTAAGTTGAGATGCCACTGAGCATCGGTGTTCGTCGCCGCCGCTTGAAGGAGGCTCAAGCTGTAGGTAGAGTCGCGGAAGGGAATGTCTATCAAGTTGAACTGCTGCGTAGCGGCAAAAAAGTAATCGCGGTCAGCATTGACAAAGTCCACCTGTACCTCGGAGCCATCGGGACGTGTAAAAGCTGACTTCTGTGTCAACTCCGGAGCAAAACCTTTGGCCCAGTCGGCTTTAAAGTGCAGCGCATTGATGAGAAAGGCCACGTCGAGGGGAGTAATGCGGTCCAGGATTCGGTCAATTTTCCCCTTCGTGCTGTGGCTCACCCAGCCATTGATGTGCTTGAGGGCTGTCTGTTCAGCGCTAAAATCCAGCGCATCGGCGCCGCTTTGGTAGTACTGTTCCAAGGTTTGCAGAAAAGACGCTTTTACCGCAATACGTTTATTGTCATAGAAATACCGATTAGCCACTGTTAGGGTAGGATGACCGCTGTGTGAAGTAAGAAAAGCATTTAAGTAGCGGTGCTGGGTGTTGATAGTGTCGGGGCGGCAGCCTCTACAGCCGAGAAAGTCCTGTAGTTCCTCTTGCGTTTGTCCACTAGCGCCATTGAGGGCCATAGAGAACGCTGTCTGGATACTGTAAGGTGATAGAAGCACATTCTGGCCTGGCTTAGACAGTTGCTCCTGGCGAAACAACTGCCACCCTATGACCTGGCTAATCTCCGCAGCGCGTATTACCTGCTCCGGCCAAACAGGTGAAGGCTCACAGTTCTTTTTTTGGCAACTCAATAAAGAATACAGGGCAACCAGCGTCCCAAACAACAAGAAGAGGGATCCTTTTTTCATAGAAAACATGGTTTAAACAGTTTGACGAATATAAAGACGCAACGGCCGAGGGCTGTGCTGCGCCGACACGCCATAAAAGACAACGGCTTCCTCTGCTTCGTTGGCTGGGTTTGGGTTAAAATTTGTTTGGCACGCTTTTAGCCGTTTTTTTTCGCGACGTTGCGGTTGGGCATTCGCAATGCTCTTTCCCAACGGCAATATCCCTGGAAGTGAATGAGTCCTCCTCCAAGAAGCGCGTACAATCCCGTGAACGACGCTTTATTTTTTCAATCCGCCTTATGCGGCTGCCCGGGCTTCCCTACAGGCAGCCGCTTTTTTTGTAGAAGGAG
>JBEQAD010000140.1:0-8208 GCA_041640515.1 Saprospiraceae bacterium
GCCAAAGCGGTGAAAGAATACGGCCTGAAGCCGTTAGCAAAAATCCGCGGCTTTGCCGATGCCGAGCAAGAGCCAGAATGGTTCACTACAACGCCTACTATAGCCGCTCCTAAGGCCATGCAAATGGCCGGCGTAGAGAAGGCCGATATTGACTTCTTCGAAGTCAACGAGGCCTTTGCTGTGGTAGCCCTGGCTTTCGAACGCTTCCTCGACATCGCTCACGACAAGACGAACGTCTTCGGCGGCGCCGTATCGTTGGGTCATCCCTTGGGCGCCTCAGGTACGCGCATCGTGACCACGCTAAACAATGTCCTGCAACATCAAAACGGCACCTTAGGCTTGGCAGCCATCTGCAATGGCGGCGGTGGCGCCACCGCTATCGTTATAGAGCGGGTCTGAGGCGCATCCGCATCATCTACTCACAACGGCTCATAGCATGGCTCTGATTATCCCCTGTCGCGGTTTTCAGCCTCAATTCGGCCAGAACTGCTTCTTGGCGGAAAACGCCACTCTTGTTGGCGATGTGGTGATGGGCGACAACTGCTCGGTGTGGTTTCAGGCCGTGGTTCGAGGCGATGTCAACTTTATTCGCATTGGCAACCAAGTCAACATTCAGGATGGCGCCATTGTGCACGGCACATACCAAAAGTGCGGCACCACCATCGGCAACAACGTCAGCATAGGACACCGCGCCATCGTACACGGATGTACACTGCACGACAACGTCCTCGTTGGCATGGGCGCCATCATCATGGACCAAGCCGTGGTGGAAGAAAACTGCCTTATTGCCGCTGGCGCTGTAGTGCTGGAAAATACCATCTGCCGGGCCAATGGCATCTACGCCGGTGTGCCCGCACGTCGTGTAAAAGAACTGACCCCTGAACTGTTTAACGGGCAAATTCAGCGTATCGCCAATAATTACGTCTTCTACGCTAGCTGGTTTAAAGAGATTTCCTGAGCCAACTACTGCTCTACCACGAGCGGATTTTTTTGGAAAAATATGGCCACGCCGCGCACTGTCGCCTTCCATACCTTGGGCTGCAAGTTGAATTTCTCGGAAACTTCTGCTTTGGCCCGCCTCTTCGAACAACACGGTTACCAACCCGTTCGCTTCGAAGAGGAGGCCGACATTTACGTTATCAATACCTGCTCAGTGACCGAACAAGCCGATCGAGAATGCCCTAAGATAGTGCGCCAGGCCTTGCGCCGCCGCCCCGATGCCTTAGTAGTCGTTACTGGTTGTTACGCTCAGCTGAAACCAGAGGCAATAGCCAATATCCCCGGCGTAGATTTAGTCTTGGGGGCTGGCGAGAAGTTTCGCATGTTAGACTACGTGGAAAACCTAAGCAAGGCACAGGGTAAAGGCATGGTTTACGCTGGGGATGTGCGCGAGGTAAACCTCTTTCATTCGGCATACTCGCTGGGCGACCGTACGCGCTCCTTTCTCAAGGTGCAAGATGGCTGCGACTACAAGTGCTCGTTTTGCACCATTCCACAAGCGCGAGGAGCTAGCCGGTCTGACACAGTAGAAAACGCCGTGGCCAACGCCCAGCACCTGGCGGAGCAAGGCGCCCGGGAAATTGTGCTGACGGGCGTCAACTTAGGAGACTTCGGCAACGGCACTGCTGTCATTGAGGGCAAGCACCCTAAAAAAGAAGCCCTTTTCATTGACCTCATCCGCGCTTTGGATGACAGCGTGGAGGTGCCTCGTTTCCGCATCAGCAGCATTGAACCCAACCTGCTCACCGAGGAGATTATCGCTTTTGTAGCGCAGAGCAAACGCTTTATGCCGCATTTTCACGTACCCCTACAGTCGGGCAACGACAAGCAACTGCGCGACATGCGCCGCCGCTATCGCCGTTCCCTGTACACCGAGCGCGTAGCCCTTATCAAGCATTACTTGCCACATGCGTGTATTGGCTGTGATGTCATTGTGGGCTTTCCAGGAGAAACTGAAGAGGACTTCTGGGAGACTTATCGTTTTTTACAGAACCTGGACGTTTCCTACCTGCATGTGTTCACCTACTCTGAGCGAGCCAATACACCGGCCGCCACTATGCCTAGCACAGTACCCATGGAAGAGCGACGACAGCGCAGTCAAATGCTGCGCGCTCTTTCGGAAATGAAGCGGCGTCATTTCTACCAGCAGCACTTGGGCACCGTCCGGCCGGTCCTGTTGGAGCGGCACAAAGACCCAGCGCGCTTGGGCGGTTTCACCGATAACTACATTCGGGTGGAAATATCGGCAAATGCAGGAAAGATAAACGATATAGTTTCCTTAGACCTACTTCACCTAAACGCCGACGCTGAAGCTGTGCAAGGCACTCTTTTTCAACCTGCGTAATATTTCAGACAGCTGTCGCACAAGCACCTACCACCGAATTGACGCAAGAGCGTCTCCCGTGTGGCGGGGTGAAGATTGGGAAAGCGCTCCCAGCAGTCGCCAGCGGCGTAGCTAATAAACATCCTATTACACCGCGGACACTGCACCAGGAAGCTCAGCTCTTCTTGCACGTATACGGCAGCTACTTGACCGCCTAAAGGGGGGTTCAGCTTGCGCACGCACACTTTGAGCGCTGTCATGTTGGTAAACTGTTTCTTCATGCGCTCTACAATAGACACTACTACCGCCTCCAGCAGGTTGCGTGGGTGACTCATTTCCAATTGACACAGCCGGTAGATAGTTTCATAGTTGACCGTCTTCTCTACGTCGTCCGTTTGGGCAGCAGCGGTGATGTCAACCTGTACAAAGACGTCTACCAGGTAGTCCGCTCCCAGTCGGCGCTCTGGCTCATGGACTCCGTGGTAAGCGTGGAAACGCATGCCCTCAATAGCGATAAAGGCCATGGGAATGGGTTATCGTTGTGTATGGATGGTTAGAAGGTTACTGGCCCAACAGTTCCTGAAGCAAATCGCGCTGATCAGCTACGGCAGGGCAACGGTACTGCAGGATATGGCGGAGGGAGTCCATTTCGGCATCATTTAATAGGCCATACTGCCCAATGACGGCAGCCATGCACTCACGCGCCTGTTCGTAGGCGGTCTCTATCTGTTCAAAATAGCGAGACAAGTGGCGATGCTCAGCCGTATCCACTTGCCTGTTGAGCCGCACTAGGGAGGCGGTGCATTCACAATAGGCGTCGGCCATCCGGGAGAAACGCTCCGATGTTGGCGTATCGCTGCCACAGCCATACCATACAAGCCCCGTGAATAGCAGACTTGCTTTCAGAAAACGTCGCATTAGCATGGCAGCAAAGGTAGGGAAACAAAAATCCCCCACCAGCGGCCGGGGACCGGTAGGGGATGGAGGTCAAGTGGCCAGTTCTTTAAGCTTTTGCTTTATTGAGTATGCCTTGCAGGAAGCCGCCAATACCCCCACCTACGCCACCTAGTACACCGCCGCCAATGAGCGAGCCTACAGGGTCACTGGCCATTTCCTGGCCCAAAACACCGCCCAGCAGGTTACTACCAATAGCAGGGTCATTTAGTAGGCCAGCGACAATGCCCAATACGCCACCGCCTAACGCACCCGATGTCGCGCCCATTTTCGGATCCTGCTTCATTACTACGCCAGCAATGGCACTGATGAGCGGAAGCGCCCAGGATGCCGAACCTGCGGGCAAAAACTTATTGACGAGAAAACCAGCTATCAGGGTTATTGCTGAGGAGATCAGTGTGGTGTTCATGTTTGTTGCGTTTTGTTTTGATAAACAATGTTTTATATCCCGGCCTGCGACAAATGTAAAAATCTATATTAACCTGGCAAACAAAACTATTTTTTTTAATTTTTTAATAAAGCCGCATAACTATTGAAATAAGCTGTTTTCAAGCGATTTTCACGGCAGCACTAACTTTGTACTCCCTTAAAAGGAAGCATTACATCTACAAAAAACGGCTGTAATCTCACCATGAAAAATCCTAAACAAAAACTGCTTTCATCGAACGAAGAGGCATCAGTCAGAATCTTTAATAACCCGTTTTTAGACCGTCTTACGCGCACCCACATTGCCGTTCCTGTGTCGCTGTTTTTCTTGTATGCCGCGGGGCTGGTGTGGTGGACGAAGGCTACTACTTCGCTAACTAACCTCCAAATAGCAGGCCTCTTTATCGGCGGACTGCTGTTCTTTACCCTGGTAGAATACTTGGTGCACCGCTATGTATACCACATCGAGCCGACTACAGAGACTCGGCGCAAGTTTCAGTGGACCATGCATGGGGTGCATCACGATCATCCTAAAGACAAAAGCCGCTTAGCCATGCCGCCGCTCTTGAGTGTGGTCATTGGCACCCTCCTCCTGGGTTTGTTTCGTCTACTCTTAGGCCAGTACGGTTTCTCTTTTTTGGCCGGTTTTATGGTAGGGTATGCGCTTTATCTAGTAGTACACTACTCCGTACACATTTTTAAAATGCCTAAAAATGCGCTGCGAGTGCTCTGGATAAACCATGCCATCCACCATTACAGCAGCGAAGACGTGATGTTCGGAGTATCCTCACCCTTTTGGGATTACGTATTCGGCACGGTACCTGCGAAGAAGAAGTCCGAACCTATCCACATTACTGCAGACAATGCCGAGAAGTATTTATAAGCCACGCGCTGCTTTGAGCTGTCTGCAAGAGAGCTTTCTTTTTTTCCTTCTAAAAAAATGTCGCCATGACAGCTCAGCCGTTTGACCCAAAAAATCCGCCCGACTACGTTGAGCGGACGCATCACGTTGTCGCTGTAGAGCAGGAGTTATACCTCAAGAAGCGTCGAGAGTTGAATGGTCTTCCGCCTCTTTCCGACGATAACATTGTGGGCTTAGCTATTTCGGGCGGTGGTATTCGCGCCGCCACCTTGGGCTTAGGGCTTTTTCAGGCGTTCATCCGAGCAGGCATACTGAAAAGATTTGACTACCTAAGCACCGTTTCCGGCGGTGGGTATATTGGTGCTTGTCTATCTTCTTTGCTGAGTCGGGAGCCTAATGCCTTAGAAAAGTACAGTGCCAAGCCGAGTCTTAACGAGCGCTTCAAGGTCGAAGAGATAGGGCTGGACGAAGACAACTGCCCGCTTTCGCCTAAGGTGGATTACGAGTACACCCCCTTGGAGCATACGCGCCTGACATCTAAGCACCAGCTGCTGCACTTGCGTCGGTATGGTGAGTACTTAACCCCGCGACGCAACTTGTTGAGCTGGGACGTTAGCCGGGCTGTAGGAGCGCTGATGTCGGGTGCATTCATCCAACTTTCCCTGTTTTTAACCTTATTAGCGGTAGTGGTGCTGCTGCATCATGTGCTTTTTGCCGCTATGTCGGATGGCCACTTCATAGATATCTTGCAGAAACCTACCGATTTTTACAATCGGTTCCACCCAGATGAGAAAATAGGGGCTTATTCCAAGCCCTGCGAGGGCTGGGATGCTCTTTCGCTGCAGGATAAGGTGTCGCGCTGGTTCTCCTGGCATCTGTGGCCGCAGTTCTATCTTGTGCTACATGCCCTGAAACAGCATCCTTGGCTGGGAGGAGCATTTTTTTTGCTTGGCGGACTTTTGGTTTCAGTGGCGCTGTTTGCATCTCGGCGCATACCTATCCGCATAGCGCAAAAGGAAAGCGAGGAAGGCCGCTATAAAGACCCCGTTACTGATAAATACTATGACCGTCCGGGTGGCCAAAGCTTATTTCATCATATTTCTCAACCTTTTGAGCGAAGATTCTTTCTATTGGCCTATTTAGTAGGACCAGCGTTGGCTTACACTACCGGCATCGCGCTGTTCCGACTGGGCTATTTAGCGAAAGAAGAGGTTTTCATTACGCTAGCTCTTCCAGCCGCTTTTGCTGGAGGAATGGTTCTGCTGGCCTTCATATTTCCTTCGCTTTATATGGTAAATAACCTATCGGAGCCTGTAGCCGGCCGGATGTATCGCTCGTTTTACCACGGCATACAGGGAACTTCCTTTTTAGGGCTAATAGTAGCGCTGATTTTTCCAGTGGGCATCATTCTGCTTTTTGGAGATCATGGGCTTTTAACGCGGCTGGTATTTTCTTTCATCCCAGTGGCCACAGCCTACTACTTCACGGCTCAAAGCTTAGCCAGTAAAAGCGGCGTTAATAGACTGTGGAAGAGTATCGGCAGGGCCATTCAGAAGCCACTGCTCAACCTGTCTATTGTCTTATTCGTCGGGTTAGCACTGGCGTGGGTTTCTACTGTGTTATTCGAGGTGGAAAAGGCCTGGGCGGGCGCTCCCGTTGATCGCCTGCAGGAAGCATCACTACTCCTATGCGGTGCTACAGGGCTGCTGATGCTGTTGGGCTTTTCAGCTAACAGCAACGACATTTCGCTGCACTATTTCTATCGCGACCGGTTAACGGAAGCGTTTTTGCGCACCAACGGGCGAGTGCAGCGAGCCACCCAGCACCATTCTACAAGCGAACGGGCAAAGGCGCATCCGAAAGAGCTTTTTGATGTTACCCTCCGCAACCATGAGAGCCTGCGTTTAGCTAGCTTGGGAGAAGGTAATGGGAAAGGGCCTTATCACATCATCGTAGGAGCCTTAAACCTACAAGGCACAGAAGACCTTGCCCAGAAAACTCAAAAGAGTGACCACTTTATCTTCTCCAAATACTTTGTTGGCTCCCGAACCACCGGTTACTATCGCACCCACAAATATCGGAAAGGCGGCATGAAGCTAAATACTGCCATGACCATCTCTGCGGCCGCCGTAACCGGAAGCATGGGTTTCATGGGTTTTGCTGCTTCCAACTTCTACCTTACCCTGCTCAATTTACGAACGGGCTACTGGATCGAGAACCCTTGGTACTTGCATAAGGAAGCTCTGGAAGCTGCTCTAAATCAGGAAGAGAAGTCCATAAAGCATGTCTGGCGCGAACGCTTCTCCTCAAAAATGCGGCGTTATCCTTTTTGGCTGCTTTATCTGATACGCGAAATAACAGGCAATTTGAACGCTAAAACACGCCGGGTATATGTGTCAGACGGTGGGCATACAGGCGACAACTTAGGCCTCATTCCGCTCATTCAGCGCCGATGTAGCGTTATCGTTGTGGCTGACTTTGAGGAGGACCACTCTTTTACCTTTGCTTCCTTCAACCATGCGTTGCGCTTAGCCCAGTCCATTTACAACGTAGAAATTCGCATTGACCTGACCTCCCTACGACCCGAGAAGCCGGAGGTGGCGCCCTTTTGCTCGGCGAGCATAGCGATGGGAGAAATCGTCTACCCAGCCAGAAAAGACACCCCTCCAATGAAAGGACGGATTATCTACCTGAAGTCCTGCTTAGTGCGGGCCAAGAGGGAAGAAGAAGCAATACCCCCTTATGCGCTCAATTACGCACTGGCTCACAGTGCGTTTCCACACGAGAGCACTGCTGACCAATATTTCGACGACGAACAGTTTGAAGCATACCGCCAGCTCGGAGAATACCTTGGTCGTCAGGCAGCTCGGCGCTTTTTAGCGGCAGGAGAGCCGGGCAATTGACTTGCTTCAATGGGTGCTCAGCGTACCTTTGTTATTCGTCCGCTGTAGCCTATGCGCGCATACCTTCTTGTCTTTCTATTATTCGCCCTTTGGATGCCTCTTGCATCGGCGCAGGAGCTGGACGATTTAGAGTACTCGGTGGCGCAGGTAGAGGAGCTGCTCGATCGCGCCCACCAGAGCCGCTCCGAAGCAGAGCGCTTTCAACTAGCAGAACTGGCAGCAGCTATTGCCCGGGATTTGCGCTACGACGGCGGTTTGGCACGTGCCTACTTGCTCATGGCTCAGGTACGCATGCGCAGCGGTCAGTCCGAAGAAGCGCTGCAGCTTTTTCTGGAAGCAGAGGAGAAGCTCACCCCCACGGAGCGCACACCGCCGGCGGTGTCCGACCGGGCGGTCCTCTTGGAGGTATACGTGGGCATTGGCGACCTGTTTTTTAGAGAAAAGGACTATCCCAACGCCCGACGCTATTATCGATTGGCGCTGCAATTGTCGCCCTCTCGGCAAATGCTGATGGAGAAAATTGGCGACTCCTACCTGCAAGGCCTCCAATACGACAGCGCTGAGGTGGCCTACAAAAGCCTCATCAACCACTATAAAAGCGAGGGAAGGTATCCTGAACTGGTACAACTGTACCAAAAGTTAGCCACAGCCTACAATAGCGAGGGCAACCTGAGCAAGGGGCTGTTCTACTACTTAGCTATCGAAGATATCATCGAGCGCAACGGATCGCCGAGTATTCG
>JBEQAD010000141.1:0-8192 GCA_041640515.1 Saprospiraceae bacterium
ATGCTGCCAGGACGCATGCCAGCCACCATGTCGCGCGTGATAATAACAGGCGCCTTTCGACCAAAGACCTGTGCCGTCGTGATGACAATATCGCTCATGGCGCATTGGCGAGCCATTGCTTCGCGCTGGATGCGCAACTGCTCCTCCGTGAGAGCCTGGGCATAGCCGTCTTTGGTTTGGCCTGTCTCGCCTAAGTCCACCTCTAAAAAGCGAGCCCCTAAAGAGCGCACCTGCTCGGCCACGACGGGGCGTGTGTCGAAAGCATCCACGCGGGCGCCCAGGCGCTTGGCGGTAGCAATCGCCTGCAGCCCTGCTACTCCGGCGCCAATGACAAACACCCGGGCAGGGTTGATGGTGCCCGCAGGCGTAGTCATCATAGGCAGCACACGATCGGTGCGCTCGGCAGCCAAGATGACGGCGGCGTAACCTGCCAAGCTCGCTTGTGAACTCAGAGCGTCCATCTTCTGAGCGCGCGTAGTGCGTGGAATGAGCTCCATAGCCACAGCACTAATTCCGCGCTCGGCTAAAGCGCCTACTAACGCTTTTTCACCAAAAGGGTCCAGATAGCTCACATGCAGGCTGCCAGGCTGGAGCAATGGCACTTCGGCAAGGTCTGGTTTGCGCAGACGCAGGACAATGTCGCTATTTGCTAAAAGCGCGGCACGGTCGGTAGCCACGGTGGCTCCTGCCTTTTCGTAGTCCGCATCGCCTATGCGCAGACTTGCACCTATGCCGCGCTCGACAACAACAACAGCACCCAGTTTCACTAAGCGAATTACGTCGCCGGGTAGTAGCGGTACGCGTGTTTCTGAAGGATGGGTTTCTCTTGGTACTCCTATTTGCATAAACGTAGAGCAGTTTGTCTGTAGGTGGGCAGCATGAGTTGTCAGTGAGAATATTGGCCAGTTTTCTGTTAGCGCCGACACCTCTCTGAAGGCGTCTCGCCATCAGCGCATGCGGGGCATGCGGCGCTTACTCCCTCCGCGCTGTACCATGCCTAACATACCAGACCCAGCCGCCTGGCTCAGAAGTTTGAGCTGCTTTTCTAGTTCCTTTACCTGCTCCTTGAGCATAGGTTCGGTAATGTTCAGCTTTTTCAGCTCGTTGAGATGTGTCTGCGCGCCTTGTCGGTTATTTTTCGAAGCGGCTATCATTGCCAGCTGGAGCAAGACCGCGCCTCGCTCGTTATCGGAGGGAAGCCCCGCTTGCAAAGCGTTGCGAAGCCATTTTTCGCCCGTAGCCATATCCTTCTTCTGAATAGCCAAAATACCTTGGGTCATGTAATACACGCCTTTGTAACCCATAAGCAACAGACGAGGAAAAAGAGTCAACCGCAAACGCTTCTCCGCTTCTTCCAAATGCCCTTTGCTCAACAGCATGGAAGTAGAAACTAAGGTGCCCAGCATCAAATAACCAACTAAGAAAAACAACCCTACGAGCAGGAACGGAAAGCCATACCAGAAACCATAGGCTGCCCACAGGATAATGCCGCCTACGATGCCTAAGGCTATGAGCGCAAAACGCAAGTAAATATTGATCGTAAACATGTTAGGTGCAGACTTATATCAAAAGTTGAACTGGCGCAAAAGTAAACAAAACACACACCGGCCTGAGGTGCTGTTCATTTTTACAGCACAAAACTAACGCAGAAGGAGAGGCTACAAAACAAGAAGTCAACCACATCGCCCGGCTTTCGCCTCTTCGATGGGTTGACTTCTCGGTTAATCGTTTAACTTCGGGCGGTTAATCCTTAGTATACTCGAAGGTGCAATTTTCGGAGGAATTGTCAGAGAAAGTTACTCGATAGCTGCCCGTCAACTTTTTGCCGCTAATCTTAGCTGTACCTGTAAAACGACGGCCTGCAGGATCTTCGAAGTTGGTGAAACCCAATTCGTCGCTCTTCGTAACATTGGCGTCTATGAAGGAGTTAAAACCACCAAAGTTGCTAATGCGCACCATTGTGGCACTGAGCTTGGTGATTACGGCATGCTTAGCCAAAATGTAAGTATCCATCCCGCATACGTCTTTACCCAAATAGGAGCCTTCAAACTTAGTCGCCCATTCGACTTCGCAGGAAGCTCCCTCATAGCCTGTGTCGCAGATGCAGGTGCCATCTAAGCAGGTGCCATTGGCTCCGCAATTTACGTCTTTACATGGGTCGGGATTGCACGAAGGGGTGATAGCCAAGAGCATGCCCAAGAGGGCGAGCAGGTAAAAGCGATTTTTGTTCATTGTTCAGAAACTTTTGTTAAACAGTGTTTTTCAGTTAGAAACGTTAGGCAAAGGTAGCTGCTTTTTAGGTGTGTTCTTCTACTGCCACAGCAATTTCTAGGGTGAAGGTAAAACAACGCGCTCTGCACTGCCGCTCTTTTACCAAGGTTTAACGCCCCTTTTAAAAGCCCTTTACAAAAGAGATTGCTCTCCCAAAAGCACACCGTATAACGCCAAAATTGGGGGGTATTCTCCATCATCTGTATGAATTTTGTCCTGCCGTGCTGAGCATATTCGCATCTCCGGGCTTTGAAGCAGAAAAGGCATACGCTTGTACTGTCTTGATAGGAGAGCTGTTGGGGCTACCCTGGCAGCTGCGATTTTCGCCGGAAGTTTCTGATTATCGCATTGTGCTGCCTAACGGACAGGCTTTTGTGCTGGAAGACCACTTTTGGGGCCGTTTGTCTGCGCCCACAGTATATGGAGAGCGTGTTAAGCCGCCGGAAGGCGTTTCCTTACTTCGGTCGCCCTTTTCTGAAGGAGATATCATAGGCATTTACGGTCAGCCCTCCTATGCTGAGAGGGTAGGCGAGTTGCGCTGTGGGATAGACCTGTTCGCTTCTGCATTTTTTATGCTCACGCGATGGGAGGAGGCCGCTTTACCCGAGCGCGATGCCTTTGGGCGCTTCCCAGCACATGCGTCGCTGGCCTACAGGGCAGGTTTTTTGCACCGGCCTGTCGTGAACGAATATGCGCGTTTTTTGGCCCAAGGGTTAGCTCGATTGGGTTTTCCCGTGCCTGAGCGCCGCCAGCAGACGGCTCGCTTGCACCTGTCGTGCGACGTAGACTACCCACGCCTCTGGTGGTCGACCCTTGCGCGATGGCGAACCTTGGCCGGAAGTCTATTGCAGCGAAAAAGCCCGCGAGAGGCGCTTTGGTGGGTTCGACATCACTTTTTTAAGCCGGGCGACCCTTTCGATGTATTTGAGGAATGGATGGTTCAAGCAGAGCGCAAAGGACTATGCTGGCACTTCAATTTTTTGGGCGAACGCCCGGCTTCTGCTGATGCTCACTACTCGCTCCAGCATCCTTTTATTGTCCGCTTGCTACAACGCATTGCCGCACGCGGACACGTCATTGGCTTTCATCCTTCGCGCCAAGCGCACGCCGACGTTGCTGCATTTGAGCGAGAGCTCGCCTCTCTGCGCCGAGTTTCACCAGTACCCGTAACTACAGGCCGGCAGCATTACTTGTGTTTTAGCGTGCCCGACACCTGGCAACGCTGGAACGACTTCGGTATGGTTTGGGACAGCACGCTCGGCTATCCGGAAGCCGAAGGTTTCCGCTGCGGCATTTGCTGCGATTTTCCTGTGTTCAACATCAATACCCGGCAAATGCTGCCGCTGCGCGAAAAGCCGCTTCTTGCTATGGACGTCACGCTGGCGCACTACCGAGGCTATTCATCCACACAAGCGCTTGACCGTATGCAAGCGCTCTGGCGAACCGTGCAAGAGCACCGCGGAGAATTGGTACTGCTTTGGCACAATTCCTCCTGGAACGATTATTTTTGGAAGGATTGGCGACATGTTTTAGCTCTGTTCTGGGAGTAAATATGGTGCCTTTTATCAAAAGGCCTCTCGTTTAGCCTTAGCCCGCCCCCTTTACTCATCAGTAACAAGGTCGTTCGTTTTGTCTAAAATTAGCAAAACAAGTGTTTTGTCTAAACGAGCAACCGTTCTGATAGAACATCATTGAACGAACTCTGTTTCTACAGCAAGTTTACTGTCCTAATTTTGATTATTCTGTAAGCCAGATAGAGCGTTTTTTATCTGACGCATATAGTCTTTTTTCCTGCCGCAACGATCACTAAATTTTTAACCAATCCTTTTTTTATGAGACCACTATTCAACCTACTGCTTGCCTTCGCAGGGTTTGCGAGCGCCGCTGTGGCTCAGCCAGCCCGTGTACAGGTGATCCACAATGCACCGGATCCCACTGTCGACGTGTACGTCAATGGCCTACTGGCGCTAAACGACTTTGCGTTTCGCACGGCTACAGGGTATCTCGACCTGCCTGCAGGGGTGCCTCTGCAGGTAGCTATCGCTCCCGAAAACAGCACCTCTGCAGCAGATGCCATCGCTACGTTCAACCTGACCTTAGACCCAGGGAAAACGTATGCCATTACGGCCTCTGGTATCGTGGGCGACCCCAACACACCGTTCACACTCATTGCTGACGCCGCCGCTCGAGAGACGGCATCCAACTCTAACAAGGTGGACCTCAACGTCCTGCACGGTTCGCCTGATGCGCCGGCTGTAGATGTTGTTGTGCGCACTGGAGGCAAAATCGTCTCCAATTTAGCCTATGGGCAGTTTACCCCGTACCTGTCCGTTGATCCAGGAGTGTATTATTTAGACATCAAGCCCGCCGGCAGTGACGTTATCGTACAGACGTACCGCGCCGATTTGACTGGTCTCGGTGGGCAGGCTCTGCGCATTTTGGCTAGTGGTTTTTTGGGAGGTAGTCCTGCCTTTGGACTGTATGCCGTCCTCGCCGATGGCACGGTACTGGCCTTACCAGCCTCACCAGTAGCCCGTGTTCAAGTGATTCACAATGCCATTGCTCCGACGGTGGATGTGTATGCTAACGATGATCTACTTATCGATGACTTTGCATTCCGTACGGCCACGCCGTTTTTCTTTGTGCCGGCGGGAGTAGATATTGCTCTCGGGATTGCTCCTGAGAACAGCTCTTCAGTCGCCGATACTATTGCTACTTTTTCAGTCAATTTGGACAATGGCAAAACTTATATTGTCGCTGCCTCTGGCATTCTGGGCGACCTTTCTACGCCGTTTACGCTGAACATCAACACTGGAGGCCGTGAAGCCGCAGCGGACACGAATACAGTGGACATTGCTGTCCTGCACGGCTCGCCCAATGCGCCAGCCGTAGACGTGGACGCTGTGCTTGTGGCTAACAATGTGATAACCAATCTGGCCTACGGTGAATTCACGCCCTACCTTAGTTTGCCGGCTGCCGCTTACGATTTTGCTATCCGCCCTGCTGGTCAGCCCGACGTGGTGGCCTCTTTCCGCGCCAACCTCAGTAGCCTGGGCGGTGGTGCGGCTTATGTGTTTGCCAGTGGCTTGCTGGGCGGCTCGCCGGGCTTCGGTCTGTTCGCTGCCCTGCCCAATGGCAACGTGATCGAACTACCACTGACGCCCACTGCGCGCGTGCAGGTCATTCACAACGCCATCGCGCCAACCGTGGATGTATATGCGGACAACGCTCTACTCATTGACGACTTTGAATTCCGCTCGGCCACACCTTTCATCGACTTCCCGGCCGACCGCGACATAACGCTGGGTGTGGCGCTGGCCAATAGCACTTCGGCTAGCGACGCCATTGCCACGTTTGACGTTAACCTGGAGGAAGGAAAAACCTATATCGTTACCGCCTCGGGCATCGTCGGAAATCCGAGCACACCCTTTACACTCATTGTTAACGACGAAGGACGCGAGTCTTCTGGTGATCCCAACAGCGTAGACATCGCTGTCCTGCACGGCTCGCCCAACGCGCCGGCTGTAGACGTGGACGCCCTGCTCGTAGCTAACGATGTGATAACCAATCTGGCCTACGGCGAATTCACGCCCTATCTCAGCATCTCGCCCGATGTTTACGACTTTGCTGTGCGTCCTGCGGGCAATCCGAATGCGGTGGCTTCCTTCCGCGCCAACCTCAGCGGCTTGGGCGGTGGTGCAGCCTATGTGTTTGCCAGCGGCTTGCTGGGCGGCTCGCCAGGCTTCGGCCTGTTTGCCGCCTTGCCCAGTGGTGTGGTAGTGGAACTGCCACTGACGCCTACTGCGCGTGTGCAAGTCATCCATAACTCACCTGCCCCTACGGTGGACGTGTACGCTGGCAACACGCTTCTCATTGACGACTTTGAATTCCGCTCGGCTACGCCTTTCGTGGAGCTGCCGGCTGATCGTGACTTTACGCTGGGCATTGCTCCGGCCAGCAGCGCGTCGGCTAACGACGCCATCTTTACGCAAAACGTCAACTTGCCTGCTGGTGGCACGCTGGCCGTCATGGCACAAGGTATAGTAGGTGACCCTGTGCGTCCTTTCACACTGGTGATTGATCCTGCCGCGCGTCAAGCGGCATTCGGTGGCTTTGTCTCTTTGAGTGTTCTTCACGGCTCGCCCGATGCGCCGGCAGTGGACGTCTTCGAGCGTTTAGCTGGCCCGCTAGTAAGTAACCTTGCCTATGGTGCCTTCACAGGTTATTTGAATATACTGGCCCAGGATGGGTATTTCTTAGACATCAAGCCTGCCGGTGTAGATCAGATAGTAGCCACCTATCGCGCCGATTTGGGTGGCTTGAACGGGCAAGCTATTCGCGTGTTTGCCAGTGGCTTCCTGAGCCAGTCGCCAGACTTTGGGCTGTTTGCCGCCTTGCCAGACGGTCAAGTAATTGAACTGCCGTTGTCGCCGGTAGCCCGCGTTCAGCTTATCCACAATTCGCCCGCGCCAACGGTGGATGTATATGTCAACGGCTCTTTAGTGCTGGACGATTTTGAATACCTACAAGCAACACCTTTCGACTATGTACCGGCAGATATACCGTTCGACATTGCCATAGCTCCGGCCAATAGCACTTCGCCTTCGCAAGCGTTTTACAATACAACAGTTACTTTTGAAAATGGCAAGGTGTACTACGTCGTAGCTAATGGCACAGGAGCGAACTTCGGGCTGCTTGTCAATGACCAGGCACGCGAGGAAGCGCTCAACCCGAACAAGATTGAGTTCTCTGTTTTGCATGGTTCGCCCGATGCGCCAGCGGTGGATGTGCGTTCGGTCTTTGATGGCTCGCTGGTTGTTTCAAATCTGGCTTTTGGTGAGTTTACATCCTATTTGCCGCTCGACCCGGATTTGTTTATTGTGGACGTAACACCCGCAGGCAATCCGAATGTCGTAGTGGGCACCTGGGGAGTTGACCTAGATGGTGCGGGCGGTTTGGCTGGTTTAGTCATGGCCACTGGTTTAGTAAATGGCTCACCAGAGATTGATTTGGTAGTTGTCTTGCCTAATGGCTTTGTGATAGGGCTCGTCCCCCTTACGAGGGCTCAGGTTATTCACAACTCTCCAAGTCCAACAGTGGACGTCTATCTGGACGACATCCGCATTTTAGACAATTTCGCCTTCCGCCAGGCTACGTCTTTTGAACTGTTGCCTGCACGTGAGCCCATCACCCTGTCTGTAGCTCCGGGTAACAGCACATCGGTTAGCGATGCTATTTACTCGCTGCCCATTGCTCGCTTGGAAACAGGCAAAGACTACATTGTTATGGCCGCAGGAGTAGTAGGTAGTTCAACCCGTCCCTTCCAGTTGTATGTCAACGAAAACGGCCGCCGTCGCTCTGCCGATGCTGCTGTTGTAGACCTGTCGCTTTTCCACGGCTCTCCGGATGCGCCAGCGGTAGATGTGCAGTTAGCAGGCGGTGGGCCGATCATCTTCAATGATGTTGCCTTTGGTAATTTCTCGCCCTATTTCTCCGCACCTGTTGGTAACTACGTCATTCAAGTGACGCCTGCTAACGATAACACCACCATTGTGCAGTCCTATCGCGCTGATATTAGCACCTTGGGCGGCCAGGCTGCAGTGGTTTTTGCCTCGGGCTTCCTTAACGACACGCCTAACTTCGAAGTGTGGGTAGCGCTGCCCGATGGTACCACGTTCCCCTTACCGGTATTTGTGCGCACCAACGACTTGAGCGACCGCCTCTTGACGCTACAGTTGGCTCCTAACCCCGCAGTACACGAGACTTGGGCCCGTTTTGAACTGAGCGAGCCCACTCCACTGCGCTATGCCGTGCGTGACTTTACGGGACGCCTCCTCTTAGAGGGTAATCTGGGTGTACTGCCCGCTGGGGCATTCGCCGAGCGTATCGAAGTGGGCAAGCTACCTGCAGGAACGTATCAG
>JBEQAD010000142.1:0-8186 GCA_041640515.1 Saprospiraceae bacterium
CGGAACGGCGGATTTTTTCAAAGAAGCGGTATATCTGAGCGGCCTTTCCAGTGGAAAAGGGCTGCAATAGATTTATGCTCGACGGTGTTCCGGATGGCGCGGGAGAACAGCTTGGCCGTGGAGAGCACTTTGATTTTAGTCGATTGTTTTTTGAGCGGGATGGTGTCGCACACAATAAGTTCGCTTAGGTTCGACTTTTCGATGTTTTCGTAAGCCTTTCCCGACAACACAGGGTGGGTGCAGATGGCACGCACCGAGCGCGCGCCTTTTTCCATGAGCGCGTCGGCAGCTTTGCATAATGTGCCGGCCGTGTCCACCAGGTCATCCACCAGGATAACGTCGGCGCCACTTACGTCGCCGATGACGGTAATAGAGTCCACCTGGTTGGCGCGTGAGCGGTACTTGTCACAGATGACAAGATCGCGTCTGAAGTGTTTGGCAAACTCTCGGGCTCGCTTGACGCCGCCCACATCGGGGCTAGCAAATACGGCGTTGGAGAGGTCGTGGTTGTGTTCCAGGTAAGGGATGTAGATGGCTTCGGAGCGCAGATGGTCTACGGGGATGTCGAAAAAGCCCTGCACTTGGTCAGCGTGCAGGTCCATGGTCATGATACGATTAGCGCCAGCCGTAGTGAGCAGGTTAGCCATGAGTTTAGCACTAATAGGCACCCGGGGCATGTCTTTGCGGTCTTGGCGTGCGTATCCGAAATAGGGGATGACGGCGGTGATGTAGCCTGCAGAAGCACGGCGAGCGGCGTCAATGCACAGGAGAAGCTCGATGAGGTTGTCGTGGGGCTGATAGGTGCTTTGGATAAAAAATACGAAGGCTCCGCGCACGCTTTCCTGGATGATGGGCTGCATTTCACCGTCACTGAAGCGGTTGAGTTTTTTTTGTCCCAACGGCTCATCGTAATAATAAGCGATCTCTTGGGCCAGGCTCTCGGAGGCGGAGCAGGCAAAAAGTTTAACTTCAGGCATAGTATTGCCAGCGTAGGGTGGGTTGGGTGGTTCGGGTTGGTTAGTTTGCAAGTAGTCGCTAAATTTTCGGCAAAAGTACGTCAGTGACAGTGGCTACTTTTGCCTATCTATTAAAATCTGCACAGCGCCATGCCTCTTACGTTAGAATCTTATTTTCAGCCGTTCCGTCAGAATATTATAGGCATTCACCAGCGCATTCGCACGCCTTATGGTGAGAAGCCCTTGGTGTACGCCGATTGGATCGCTAGCGGGCGCCTATATGCTCCTATAGAGCACTGCATCAGTCAGCGCATCGGTGCCTATATGGCCAACACTCATACGGAAACGAGCCTGACGGGCTGCCTCATGACTCAGGCTTATCATATGGCCCAGCAGATCATTAAACGCCATGTGAACGCCAACGACGGCGACGCGCTCATTGCAGCCTATTCGGGCATGACCGGGGTGGTTAATAAACTGCAGCGGATGCTCGGCTTGCGCATCCATGAGCGCTTTCAGGAGCGTATTCGCTTCCGCCCCGAAGAGCGGCCGGTGGTTTTCTGCACGCACATGGAACACCACAGCAACCAAACCTCTTGGCTGGAAACCATTTGCGACGTCGTTATCATCCCACCGGATGAGAGAGGCCATGTCGACCTAAGCCACTTAGAACAATTGCTTCTTCAATACGAGGGCCGTCCGCTCAAGATTGCAGCCATTACCTCGGGTAGCAATGTTACGGGCATCCTGACGCCTTATCACGAAACGGCCGCTCTCATGCACCGACACGGCGGGTACTGCTTTGTAGACTTTGCCTGCACGGCGCCCTATATTGACATCAATATGCACCCGGCCAATCCGTTGGAGCAGCTCGATGCCATCTACTTCTCGCCGCATAAGTTCCTCGGTGGCCCAGGCACACCTGGAGTCTTAGTTTTCAACAAGGCGCTCTACAAAAACCGCGTACCCGACAACCCCGGCGGTGGCACGGTGCTCTGGACCAATCCCTGGGGCGGACACCATTACATCGAAGATATCGAAATCCGCGAAGACGGCGGCACCCCGCCCATCCTGCAAACCATCAAGGCGGCCATGGCAATACGTCTTAAAGAGCAAATGGGCGTGGACCGTATCCTAGAGCGCGAGCACGAGCTGCTGCAAACGCTCTGGCGCGAGCTGGACGACCTGCCCTGGCTTAACATCCTGGAGCGGAACAATGAAAACCGCCTTGGCGTGATTTCCTTCACCATAGACGGCCTCCACTACAACTTGGCTGTCAAATTGCTCAACGACCTCTATGGCATCCAGGTGCGCGGCGGCTGCGCCTGTGCTGGCACTTACGGTCATTTCCTGTTCGGCATATCTCAGGAGCGTTCGTGTGAGATTGTCACCAAAATTGACGCCGGTGACCTCAGCGAGAAGCCAGGCTGGGTACGGTTGTCGTTGCATCCTACTATGACCGATGCTGAGCTGCACTACATTCTTAACGCCATCAAAGACATAGGGCAAAATCACCATCGCTACGCCAAAGAGTACGAAGCTGACCTCGTGCATGGGCAATTCTGGCACCGCCGGGAGCATCCCAGTGACGCCGAGGCCATTGTCCGCCAGTGGTTTTCCTGTCAGGAAACAGATGCTGCCGGGGGGTCTGCCGAGGCCAGCGAGTACTACCAGGCTTTTGCTCCGTAACCGCTCTCGAGCGTTGCCCAGCAACTTCTTCGAGCCGCTCAAGGTGAAAAGGAAATCAGAGGGCGTTCGTTGGGAAAGCAGGTTTCTTGGCGGCTGCTTTTTGCTCTTTTAGAGCCATTTGGGCACGGCGCTGAATTCGTATTGCTCCATCTTTTCTATAAGCGCGGGCACCTCTGCAGCATCGAGGCAGAGCGAGCGATTGCGCTCTTTCAAAAAGCCCATTTCCACCATCCTGTCCAGCATCTGCAAGAGGGGGTTGTAGTAACCGCGCACGTTGAGCAGCCCTATGGGTTTTCGATACTGATGCAATTGGGCCAGTGTGAGGGCTTCAAACAACTCGTCCATGGTGCCATAGCCACCGGGTAGGGCGATGCTGCCATCGGTACCCTTGATGAGCAACGTGCGCCGCTCAGCCATGGACTCGACGACGATCATGTCTCGCACGCCAGGGTGGCCTAATTCTAACGCGTTGAGCTGCTCCGTGATAACGCCTGTTATGCGGCCGCCGTAAGCCAACATAGTATCGGCCAGCATGCCCATGAGGCCGGCGCTACCACCGCCAAAAAGTACATGCACCTTGCGCTGAGCTAAGAAGCGCCCCAGCTCGGCGGCTGCTTCGGCAAAGTGAGGTGCTGCGCCCTTGTTGGCGCCGCAAAAAACCGCTACCGATTTCATTGCCTATTGTTTTGAGGTGGTTAAATAAATTCTTTAAAGCCAGCGATTCCGACGGAAATAAAACAGCATGCCACCAGCAGAAAGCGCCATGAAAGCCAGCACGAGGAAGTAGCCGTAGCGCCAGTGCAGTTCGGGCATGTGGTCGAAATTCATCCCGTAAATGCCAGCGATGAAGGACAGTGGAATGAAAATGGTGCTGATGATGGTCAGCAAGCGCATAACGTTGTTCAATCGGTTGCTGACTTCCGTTTGGTAAAGCGCTTCGATGCCAGACAGGATTTCGCGACAGTTATCGGCACCATCCAGTATCTGTATTACGTGGTCGGACAAATCGCGTAAGTAGAGACGGTTAGTGTCGTCAATTAGGTCAACTTCCGTGCGATAGAGGCGCAGGGACGCATCGCGCAGCGGCATGAGGAGCCGCCGGAAGTGGGCTAAGGCGCGCTTGATGTTGAAGATACGCGCTTTAATGTGATTAGTAGTAGTGGGCTGATAGATGAGGTCTTCCAGTTCCGAGAGCGCACCCTCTATGTCGTCCAGCACCGTGTAGTAATTATCTACAACGGTATCGAGCAGCGTGTAGGCTGTGTAGTCGGCGCCCTTTCGGCGTATGCGCCCAACCCCTTGGCGCACGCGCTCTCGGACGCTGCGAAAAGTGTCGTCGGGGTCTTCCTGGAACGAGAGGACAAAATGTCGGCCTATGAAAACGGCGACTTGCTCGCTGCGCAGCTCGCCGCTGGCGGTGTCGTAGTGCGGGTTGTGTAGGATGAAAAGCAGCACCTGGTCGTACTCCTCCATTTTGGGGCGCTGCTGGGTGTTGAGCACATCCTCTAAGGCCAGCGGATGCAGGGCAAAATCTGCTCCAATGCGTTCTATTAGTTCAGTGTCTGTCAGGCCTCGTACGTCGATCCAAAGTACATGTGAAGGCAGTGGGCTCCAGTCGGGAAGGTATTTGTGCTGCTCTAAGCACTCTGCATCGTTGTAGCGCATGGTGTGCACTGCCACACGCACGGAGGTATGCATACCGGTGTAGACCAATGTGCCTGGCGGAAGACCTTTTTTTCTGCTCTTTCTCAGGTTTTTTTTGCCCATGTTGGAAGAGTAACTAACTAAGTGCGTGGCACCCATTTTATCTCCTCCGCACCAGCCTGAAGGCCTAAGTAACGGGCCAGAACGAAGAAATAATCCGACAGGCGATTGAGGTATTGGAGCACCAACGGTGGCACCGGTTCCTGCTCGTGCAGGGCTACTACCACACGCTCTGCACGGCGGCAAACGGTGCGGCACACATGTGCTAATGAAACGGTAGGAAAGCCACCGGGCAGGACAAAGTGCCGCAACTCGGGGAGCTGCTCGTTCATGGCGTCAATGGCTCCTTCCAACAACACCACATCTTCAGTCACTATGTCGGGCGGTAGGGGCGGCCCAAGCGGGTCAGCAGCCAAGGTGGCACCAATGGAAAAGAGCCGATGCTGCACCTGCTGCAGCAGGGCGCGCACCGGCTCTTCGCTTAGTGAGTCGTGCAGCAGCCCAATGAACGCGTTCAACTCATCCACTGTGCCGTATGCCTCGACGCGAAGGTGGCTTTTCGATACCCGGCTACCACCGAAAAGACCAGTCTGCCCAGTGTCTCCTGTTTTGGTGTAAATTTTCATGTGTCTGACTTAGTTGCCGCGCCCGGCCGGAGCCGTCGAGCTGTTGCCCTTCGATGCGTCGGGCGCCAGCATACTACCTGGCTTTGTCATCTGGCCGGCGTCAGGTGCTACCATAGTCGGACTGGTAGGGCTGGTTGCACTGGGCTTTCCGCTCTCCGCCGGCCTGACGGTGATGTTTACCTCTCGGCCGTTGAGCGCATCCCAAGTATAGGGTGCCCACTCTTTGATAGGCTTTTTCAGGTGTTGCTTTTGGGTCTTTTGCTGGGCAATTTCCATGAAGCTCAGCATATACGCCTTCAGACCAGCGCTCCGGCTTTCCAGCGCTTTGGCATATACGGCGTCTGTAACTACCGGTATTAGCTCTAAGCACGTTATCATATGGTCACTTAGCGCGTTGCCGTCCAGCATGCGCGTAAACTCAAACAGCTCATTTAGCGCTTTCGTGTCTTTAGCAGAGGCTTTTCTTACCAAGCCTTTATAGTCCACTTTCATTTGCTGAGCTACGGGCTGCACAGCATTCGATACAAAGACGCCTTCCTTAGGCTGGGAAAACCCCGCCACCATAGCGCCCAACAGGGCAATCAGAGAACACCATGTTCTTTTCATAAAATGTTGTTTTTATGTGTTAAAACAATAACTGCGCTTTTTGCTTAGTAATTTTTAGTCGCAGCAAAACTACGCACGCCGGCGCACTCCGTGCGTGTAAGCCTTACTCTGGCTTTTTTAACACGAGGAAGCGCCCCCGACGGTTGTGCTCACTGGCTGTGGATACCCGCTCTTTCTATGTCTTCAAAAAGAAGCGCCTTTGAAATGCGTTTTTGGTTTCGCCGAAACAACTCTTTCCCAGCCGCAAGCGGTCGGGTTAGGCAACTACCGCTTTGATGGCTCCTTTTCGCGCTTCACCGTCCACAATCGCTGCTTCTGACCTAAGCGTCCCTCATTAGCCACTAACCAGCAGCGTTCGTCCCACGACGTAATGGCCTCGTACTGGCGCGCCATTGGGAACTGTGGCAGGCGATGCGCCTTCATGCGACCGCGCAAGAAATAGCCATCAGGGAAGTCGGTAAAAAAGAACACTGTAGCGCGCGCATAGGGAATAATGCCTAAATATCTGCCGACGATATAGCTGGTCAAGGCCAGCGTTTGGCCGTCGGGTGAGAGAGCGGCACCAGTGACTACCCGGCGGCGAAGGCGCAGACTATCGCGCAGTTCGGCAACGTATGTCCCAGGCTGGGCAGGCACGACGTAGTGTTTGACCAAACACTCGTTGGCAAAGATGGCTTTAGAAAATAAGTGCAGGCTGTCGCGCCAAAAGACCATGGCCTCGCAGTTGAAGTTCCAATCTTCGAGCCGCGCGGGCGGGAGCTCGCGTTGGTCCGGGTAGGAAAAGCGAATAGAGTCCAGCGCTTCGGCATTAGGGTGGTAGCGAAAGATGCACAAGTCGCGGCGGTCGTTGCGGTTGTTGCCAAAATCGCCAATATAGAGGCTGCCATCGGGAGCGAGAGCGAGGTCTTCCCAGTCGCGGTTAGGCACGGGTAGCGTACGCACCTCTATGAGCTGGCGAGTGCAGGGGTCGTATCGAAACAGCTGCGACGGGTTGCGGCTGTCGTTAAGTAGCCAGAGGTGGCCTTCGGGCGTACGCACCATGCCCGAAACTTCGCGCAAGGCGGCAGGCAGGATTTGGCGATAAGACATGCTTTTTTGGGCTTCAGCCCCCAAAGCGCTGCCGAACAAGAGAACAAAGAGCCAGAACGTCCTGGCAAACGAACTATACCACATGATACTGGGCTTTTTTGGGCGGCAAAGGTGGGGCTGCAGTGGCGTTGGCGCTCCGGTAATTGCACCAAACGCCGCATAGGCGTCGAATTGGTTATTTCCGGCTACCCCGGCTTTTCGTGGGCGCTTACCTTTGTAGTAAGAAGCTCATGAGTACCCTTTAACCGTGGAGTTTGTTCAACGCCGTCTGCCTGGAGTGTGGGAAATCCGCCTCTGTCCCTTGCGCGATGCGCGAGGTTTCTTCATGCGCGCTTACGACGTGGCGCTTTTCGAGCAGGCCGGTCTGCATCGCGCTTGGGTGCAGGAGAACCACTCGCGCAGCGAGCGGCGCGGTATTTTGCGCGGACTGCACTTCCAGTTTCCACCCTATGCCGAGACGAAACTGGTCCGCTGTGTACGCGGAGCCGTATTCGATGTTTTCGTGGACTTGCGGCCCGAGTCGCCCACCTTCGGCCAATGGGACGGCCTGGTGCTTTCAGAGGATAACCACTGCATGGTGCTCATCCCCCGCGGTTTTGCGCATGGTTTTTGCACGCTAACCGACGAAAGCGAGGTGCTCTACAAAGTGGATAGTCCTTACAACCGCGAACACGAAGGAGGCTTGCTGTGGTCAGATACAACGCTGAACATTCAATGGCCTGAGCCTGAACCTTTCCTCTCCGATAAAGACCAACAAAACTGGACGTGGCAGGTGTTTGTTGAACAACACGCCCAGCGTATGCAAGACCTTTTTGGCCGTTGAAGCCCATCTCACTACCCACATATCATGAACGTCCGTCTGTTTAAGCCGTCTGTAGGCGAAGAAGAACTCCAAATGATTCGCGAGGCCTTTGAGCGCTCGTGGATTGGTCTAGGCCCCAACGTCAGCCAATTTGAGGCTGAGTGGGAAAAATTCACTGGCTGCGCTATGGCTGTCGGGGTCAATTCGGCCACCGCCGCCTTGCATTTGGCACTGTCGGTGTTTCGCTTTCCCGAAGGAAAAAAAGTGCTGGTGCCCTCACTGACCTTTGCTGCTACGGCTACGGCTGTACTCTACAATCGGCTTGTGCCTGTCTTTGTGGACAGCGACCCCGTCACGCTGGGCATGGATTTGGATGACCTGGAGCGCAAGTACGATGCCGATTGTGTGGCCGTCATGCCTGTGCACTACGCCGGACACCCGGTGCCTATGGACAGGCTGGTGCCCTGGGCCAGAGCGCGCGGCTTAAAAATCATCGAAGACTGCGCCCATACTGCCGGTGCCGTGTACCAGGGCAAGATGCTCGGCCTTTGGGGCGATATTGGCTGCTTCTCGTTTGAAGAGAAAAAACTGATGACCACTGGCGACGGCGGTATGATGGTAACCAATGACCCTGAACTGTTCCGCGACGTCAAGGCCATGCGCTGGGTCGGCATTGACAAGGATAACTGGAAAACCGCCCAAGCATACGTAACC
>JBEQAD010000143.1:0-8026 GCA_041640515.1 Saprospiraceae bacterium
TGTCTTCATACGAGGGAAAATGCTATGGAGTCTTCTACGGTTGGGGGCATGGGATGGTTTTCCGTGGCGCTTGGGTTAAGGTAAAACGGATGAAGCGGTGTAAATCATTCTTATATGGACATCGCGGCAGCCACTTACCTTACCGACCTGAAGGTGCATACATGAAAGAGAGGAGAGCTATACCTTATTTTCCTTTTTTGAGCAAAGGTAGGTGGGTTACCTTAGAAGCCAAATGCTGGGTTAGCAAGCCACTCTTCTTAAGGCGTTAAATTACCCTTCAAAAATCAGACCCGATGCTGCACCGGTGAAGTACCGATGGCTTATACCTGTCTTGTCTATGACAAACAAACTGTCCTTAGCGTGTCGCATAAAGATTTGGGTGGTGCTGGCTACGGCGATCTTGCTTGTTGCAACCTGTCGACGCGTTGCTCCGGGCGATTTGTACACCACTTCGCCTGCTCGTCTACATCAGGCACCGAATGAAAGTAGTGAAGTAATTCGGCGCCTACCTGTGGGTACGAGGCTTCTGGATGCGGGCGAAGTAAGTCCTTTCCTTGTAGGTATTTATCTGAAGGACAGCTTATGGTGGGAGCCCTGGCTGCGCGTACACACTGTCGATGGCGCGACGGGTTGGGTTTTTGGTGGCGCAGTACATCCTTATGCCCTGGCTCCTGAGGATGCTTGGCGCTGGCGTTGTCAAAAGCGCCTGCAAGCCCTTATCGGCGTGTCGAATGCTCAGCGCTTCCTCGCATGGGCTCAGAGCACGCCTCGTACCGATACGGCTTTGGCTCATCACCTACGCGCCGGCTTGGTTTTGCGCGATACGTTACAGAACGCTCTGCGTTACGGCATACGCCGTACAGGAGCTGCTAATGAGCCGGAAATGCGTTGGCTTAACAACTATTTGTGCTATTTCCGCCGCTATCGCGGAGGCATTGCCCTGGACTATGGCCGGCTAGCTCAGGTGGCTCGTCAAACTGCGGGAACCCAGGACGATGTATTTGCCCGTCTTGGCTGTGAAGTTTTCCCTTTAGACAGTATGGAGTCGCCGCTGCCCGCCTGGGTGTTTCCGCTCAGTTGGGCAGAAAGTACCAGCAATCTCGGTGCCGGCCATCACCTGGTTGCACTGCAACGAGTGGAGCAGGCGCTTCGACGCGCTCCGTTGTTTAGACCGGAGACAGAGCGCCTGAAACAGCGGCTACTCGACGATATCCTCAACAGCGAGCGTACCTACTGGCAGCCACTGCCTCGCCTCTTAGCTGAGCTAGACAGTGTGCTGGCGGCGCCCATCCACTGCCTAAGCGAGCAGGAGCGAGTGGCCTTGCTCGTGCGACGCGCTATGTTCGAACGCGGACTGGTGCGTACCAACCTGCGCTCAGGGCGCTAAGGTCACCAGACGCTCCAGAGTAAATTCGATGAGCCGTTGTATCGCCGCTTCAGGATCGGGGCTGAACTGCCCCAGTGCCCGATTGGCAATGATGGCACTCAGAGAAATGGCTCGGTGCCCTAAGAGTTGACACAGTCCAAAGAGGGCCGCCGTTTCCATTTCCAGGTTAAGCACCCGATGACCACCATAGGTAAACGTTTGTAGCCGGTCCAGGTAGTTAGACAACCGGCGCACAGCGCGCAATTGCCGGCCCTGGGGCCCGTAGAAGCCGCCATGAGTAGCGGTGTAACCTGTGTGAAATCCTTCCGAGAACAGGGCTGCCAAAGAGGTATCTGCCGGAGCGTAGTAGGGCGGTACCAGCAATCCACCTGCGTCTTCAAAATGGTGTTGCAAGGCTTGGGCTACGAGGTGCTGTTGCCAAGCTTCGGCCTGATAAGCATGTAACAGTCCGTCAAACCCTAAGCCCCCTACTGAGGTCACAAAACTATCCACAGGCACTTCCGGCTGTAGCCCGCCTGCTGTGCCTAGACGGATAATAGTTAGGCTCTGGAGAGGCTTTTTGACTTCGCGCGTATGCAGGTCTATATTAAAAACGGCATCTAACTCATTGACAACGATATCTATGTTGTCGGGGCCAATGCCCGATGAGAGGACACTCAACCGCAAGCGGCCGATGCGTCCTGTATGGGTGATGAATTCGCGCTTTTGCACTCGACATTCTACAGCGTCGAAATAACGACTCACTCTGCCCACGCGATCCGGGTCTCCTACCGTAATAATGAGCGGAGCTACCTGTTCTGGAAGTAGGTGTAAATGGTAAATGCTACCGTCTGGATTCAGGATCAGTTCGGAAGGTGGAAAGGGCATGGGCAACGACAGGGATATATAGAAAAATAGGGTTGGCAAAGGTCAGAAAAGGTGCCTTACGATGAATGCTTAGCGGAGCCATTGGCGAGAAGAGAGACAGGTAAGACCCCCCTTCAGCACATTTAACAGGATCCACCTACCTTCGCCCGGCATCAGAGAAAAAAGCGCATATGAAGAAAGTAATCTGGCTATGGTTGTGGCTCTTGCCCACCGGTGTGTGGGCGCAAGGGGGCATGTGGCTTCCCTTACATCTAGAGAAGCAAAACGCATCGGAGATGCGGGCGTTAGGTTTGCGGTTGAAGGCCGAACAGTTGTATGCGTCCAACCGCCCCAGCATCAAAGATGCGGTGTGCCAGTTCAGCGGGGGGTGCACAGCAGAAATTATCTCTCCGCAGGGCTTGCTGCTGACTAATCACCATTGCGCTTTTAGCGCTATTCAGCGGCTATCTTCGCTAGAGCATAATTACGTCGAAGAAGGCTTTTGGGCAATGTCGCCACAGGAGGAGCTGCCGTGCCCCGGTGAGATGGCCACCTTTGTGGTGCGGATGGAAGACGTTACTGCCCTGGCCTTGCAACAGGTGACAGAAGGCATGAGCGAGCGCGACCGACAGGCACAAATAGACAAGAACTTGGCCAACCTGCGCAGCAATACTCGGCGCGAAAAGTGGCAAGATGTCGTTATCCGGCCTTTTTACCATGGCAACCAGTACTATCTTTTTATTACGGAGACCTATACCGACCTGCGTCTCGTAGGCGCCCCTCCCAGCAGCATCGGTAAGTTCGGCGCCGACACAGACAACTGGGTATGGCCGCGTCATACGGGCGATTTTGCACTTTTCCGCGTATATGCGGATAAGGACAATCGGCCGGCTCCATATTCACCCGACAACCGGCCATTGCAGCCTAAGTACTTTCTACCCATTTCGCTCGATGGCGTAGAGGAGGGAGACTTTACAATGGTGTACGGCTTTCCAGGTCGCACAGATGAGTACTTGCCCGCTGCTGCCTTACAGCAGGTTATGGAAGTAACCAACCCTACGCGCGTGGACATCCGCGACCGAGCCCTCAAAACACTCGACCGCTTCATGCGAAATGATCCGGCCGTCAAAATTGCCTACATCGCGCGCTATGCTAGTCTGGCCAATGCTTGGAAAAAATGGCTTGGTGAGATGCAGGGTCTGCGCACCTACAAGGCTGTTGAAAAAAAACAGGCCTATGAGGCGGAATTTCTCCGTCGCATTGGCCAAAATCCAGACTGGAACGTGCGTTATCGCCATTTATTAGCGCGTCTAAACGAAACTTATCGCGACATCGAGCCTTACGCTGACGCGCGGGATAACTTTTTAGAAACCTTTCTGCGCAACATTCAAGTAACTGCCGCCGTAGCTAACGTCAGCACCTGGCTGGCAGAATACGAAAAAGGCCAGACGGGTACCTTCTCGGCGCGTAAGAATACCGTCATGAATCGGATCCAGGAAGGCTTCGCCGGTTATTTCCCTGAGGTAGATCGAGCGGTGTTTGCTACTCTTACGGAGCGTTATGCCCGTACGATGCGCCCTGAATGGGGAGGAGCATTTGTCCAGAAGGCTGCCGATGCCCATGGTGGATTTGAAGCGTTTGCTCTCTATCTTTATGCCCAGAGTGTCTTTACTGACTCTATCCGCTGGAGAGCGCTCATGGCCCAGCCCACTCCAGACAGTATCGCGCAGCGATTGCAGCAAGATCCTCTCATGGTTTTTTGGCGCGGCGTCTCTACACCTTACAACGAGGAGGTCGCCCCTAAGTGGCAGGAACTTCAAAACACTCTGACGCTTTTACAACGCCAATACATGGCTGCCCAATTAGAGGTATTCAAGGAAAAACGCTTTTTTCCTGATGCCAATGGTACGCTTCGCCTCACTTACGGACAAGTGCGCAGCTACACCCCTCGCGATGCGGTGCGCTACGAGTTCCGGACGCACTTAGATGGCGTCATGGAGAAGTACGTCCCCGGCGACTACGAGTTTGATGTCCCTCAGCGGCTCATCGAACTGTGGAAGGCCCGGGACTTTGGCCCTTATGCTACTTCTGATGGCCGTATGCCTGTGGCTTTTATTGCTACGAACCACACCACTGGTGGAAACTCTGGAAGCCCGGCTTTAGATGCTTATGGTAACCTCATCGGACTCAATTTTGACCGCGTGTGGGAGGGTACTATGAGCGACCTCCACTACGAACCAGCCATCTGTCGAAATATTATGGTGGACGCCCGCTACATCCTTTTTATCATAGATAAATATGCAGGCGCAGGCTATTTACTGCAGGAGATGAAACTCGTGCGGCCTAAAAAGAAACGAGTCAAGTAAGTATATGCAAGCCTGGTGCTGTTTTGATAAAAAAACCTCCAGGAGGCCCCGTCGGGTTTTCCTAAGGAGGGTAGGGTTTCGACATGCCTTCCGCTGCAGATGCGCGGGCTCCGTTTACGAGCTCCATTAGCAGCATCCGCCTCACCTATTCACTTCTCACATCGGCTATGACTCTAAGCGATATACTTACCCATTTAGGCGAAAACCGCGAACAGTACTTCTATGCTGTAGCTCCACCCGTCATCCAAAGCAGCAACTTCGCCTTTCCCAACCTCAGTGCCTTTCGCCAGGCTTTTGCTGACGAACTAACTCACTCCGTCTATACGCGTGGAAACAATCCCACCGTGGCCATTTTACGCCAGAAGCTAGCCGCCTTAGAAGGCACGGAGGACTGCCTGGTATTTGCTAGTGGGGTCGGAGCTATCGCGGCGGCCATACTGGGTAATGTGGAGGCTGGCGATCACATTGTTTGCCAGCAAAACCCTTATTCCTGGACAAGCACCCTATTGCGCAAGTTTTTGCCTCGCTATGGTGTAGAGCACACTTTTGTGGACGGCACCGACATGGCAAATATCCGCGCGGCGTTGCGGCCCAACACCCGCATTCTCTATTTGGAAAGTCCTAACACGATGACCTTTGAATGTCAGGATTTGGCTGCCTGTGCCGAGTTAGCCCGCTCGCGCGGGATAGTCACTATTGCGGACAATTCTTATTGTTCCCCGCTATATCAGAATCCTGCCGCTTTTGGCATCGATATCGTCGTGCACTCCGGCACCAAGTACCTCAACGGCCACTCCGATGTGGTAATGGGGGTGTTGTGTGCTAACCGCGACATGGTGCGGAAAATCTTTGAGTCGGAACTAATGACTCTGGGCGGTATCTTAGGCCCTCACGATGCTGCTTTGGCTTTGCGCGGGCTGCGTACTCTTCCGCTTCGCCTTGAACGCAGCGACGCCAGCGCCCGCTATCTCATCCAACACCTGGAGCAACATCCCAAAGTGGAGCGCCTCTGGTATCCTTTCCACCGCAGCTTCCCTCAGCGCGAGTTGGCACAGCGTCAAATGCGCGGCTGTGGAGGGCTGTTTTCGGTTCAATTCCGCACAGCCTCACCTGAGCGTATGGAGGCTTTTGTGCATCGGCTTCGGCGCTTCTTAATCGCCGTCTCGTGGGGCGGCTATGAGTCTCTTCTAATTCCCATGATAGGCTTTTACGGCATAGCTGGCCGCTCCGAACCGCATTTGCCTTGGTCGTTCTGCCGCTTTTACGTCGGCTTAGAGGACCCGCAATGGCTTTGGGAAGATTTGGAACAGGCTATGGAAGTACTGTAACTTGAGCGTACGCTCCCAACTATTCGCATGCGTAAGTGTTGAGTAGCGCGTTTTGCTATTGTATGCTGACAGACCTGTGCCCGTTTACCCGCCTGCAAGCTGACCGAGTTGCCGTACCTCTGGATACTCGCGATCGTTTCGCCTTTTTTCCCTCCCTCCAGGCAGCCAGTGTCGATTGGGATGCTGCCGCCCCGCCGGATGACGTATTTCTCAGTCGGGCCTACTTGGCCGCATTGGAAGACAGCCCGCCACCGGGGCTCCGATTAGGCTACCTGGTATTTTATCACGGCGACGTGCCGGCAGGGGTCGCCTTGTTGCAGTGGATGCGCTTTGAAGGCCGCGCTCAACTGCGATATTGGGAGGATAAGGCGAGCAATGGCAACTTAGGGGCGCGCCTTTGGACGCAGGGTAGGCGCGTGGTGGCTAGTTGCATCAGTGGCGACGTGCTCGTTTGCGGCAACTTGCTGATGACTGGTGGACATGGCTTTTATTTTTCTCCCCAATACTTGCCCTTAGAGAGGGCAACGGCGCTCTTGATAAGGGCCTTGGAGGTGATGGCTCAAGGCACATACCCGCGCGTGTCTGCCACTCTGGTGAAAGACGTGCATCCTGCTTGCAACACCGAGTGCCAAAGCTTGGCACAAGCGCAATACACTGCCTTCAGCATTCAGCCCAACATGACCCTGGCGCTGCCTTATCGCTCATGGGAGGATTATTTAGCAGCCATGGTAACGAAGTATCGCACGCGCGCTAAGCGAGCTTTCAAAAAAGCCGCTGGCCTGGAGCGGCGGCGCCTCACCCTGCTTGAAATACAGCAAGCACAGCCTCTTTTGCACGCCCTTTATACTTCAGTGGCTCAACACTCAGGTTTTCACTGGGTTACGATAAACGAGACCTACCTACTTGCCTTGCAGCGCCACTTGGGTGAGCGTTTTCATCTTATTGGCTGGTATCGTGGCAACCAGCTGGTGGGCTTTCACACAGCCATCGAAAACAACACCGAATTGGAGGCGCACTTTTTGGGCTACGAAGAGGCCGCCAACACAACCCACCAGTTGTACTTAAACATGCTCTATGACTTGGTGCGCATGGGCATTGAGCGGGGCTGTTCGCGCGTGGTGTTTGGGCGTACGGCCCTGGAAATCAAAAGCTCCGTCGGAGCTCAGCCACAAGACCTGCCTATTTACCTGCGCCTGCAAAGCCCACTATGGAGGCGCTTTTGTTATCCGTTGTTGCGTTACCTTAACCCCGCGGAGCCTTGGGTGCCGCGGCACCCCTTCAAAAACGCCCAGTTGCAGCCCTGCGGCCAGCTTCTGGGCTGCGAGGTGGGGGCGACAGCGGATGCTGGTAGCAGGCCTAGAGGGCATTAGACGCCTCACAGCTAGCGTTTTCGGTAGAAAAAAAGAAAGGAAAATTTTCAATGCCTCTATGCATTGAAGGCAAGAAAGCTACAGCAGTGACTTTTGTCACGTGTTGGGCTAGCGTAGTTTCGGACTTTTGCTCTTGCTCCGCAGATTTCAGGTTTCACATGCCGTTTTACAGGACTTCCTTCGGAAAAAGAAAGATGCCTAAAGGCATTTTCTCGGGCGGTGACTGGCCTTGAAGCGGGCGAGAGTAAATTTTGGAAAACGTTACCCTCAGTTTAAGTTGATACACATTTTATGGAGAACGGAGTTTACTATCCGGTCATGTGGTTAGTCATTGGTGCGCTTGTCGTAGGCGTCTTGGTGATTACAACAATGCTGAATATTTACCATCTGCGCGTAGGTGGGAGCGACCTAGTACGATTGCAAGGCGCCCAGCAGTTGGCCTTTCTGAAGCGCGTTCGCTGGGTGCTGTGGTTGCTGATTACCATCTTGACGGCATTGGGTGTGGGAGCCTGGCTTTGGGATCGTAAAAGGCAGGAGGATGCTATGGCGGCATACCGCGCCCGTCTGATACCTACTTACGATTCGAAAAAGATGTGGGAAGCTCCCGATCCCTTCCTGGCTGAAACCGACGAGGAAGCGGAACTGATTGCCTATGGCCGTAACCTCATTGCGCACACTCAAGACTATTTTGGTGAGAAGGGTATCCTTCGCCCGGGCAGTATCAATGGC
>JBEQAD010000144.1:0-7973 GCA_041640515.1 Saprospiraceae bacterium
GGCGTTAAAAAATGCCTCACAAAAGTACGGCAATAGTACTATCCCGCAGGATTGTTGCCCTGCCAACAGGAGTACAGCGCGCTTTTGGTCAATGTTCCATGCCGCCAATGTAAAACGCTAAGAGAATGAGCAGCGGCCTTTTTGGGCCGCGGGAAGTGCCGAAAAAGAGAAATTTTCAAGAAAAAAAAGTGGATAAAAAATTTTTATTCAACAAAGACACCTTCATTTCGTCGTAAATATAAATTCAGTTAATCACTTTTTAGGGTTTTTGCTGCCATTAAACGGTAAAAAGCCGCCTTTTATAGCTCATTGGCCTGGATTATTTTTTTCAACAAACCCGTTTTTTTGTCCTTTGCAAGGCTTGATGGTCGCTGCACTTTTGTATTGTCAATCACAGGGAATGACGGACGACAAGTAAGAAAGAGGCATTCTCTGTTGGTGACCAAGAGATTTGCGACTTTTCATGAGATTATACGGGAAACCGCCGCGGTGCAAACGAGCATCGCGGTTTTTTTTTATGGTGTCTCCAACCACTCATTTTCCACTTCTCTCTGCAGAGGAGGCCGCTCACCTTCAGCCCATGCTCCTCGGACTCGCTGTTGCTATTAACAACAAAATGCCCTCTGCAGCGCATCACCGCACCGCAAAGGGCATTAATGGGAGCTTTAACGCATGCCTCAGCCCGAGGGTTCAGCAATACGTTTCGTAGGCCATTTTTAGATTCTCGGCAATCAAATGGGCTGAGCGGCCCTCGATGTGCCGGCGCTCTAAAAAGTGCACTAGCTTGCCATCCTTAAATAGGGCAATGCTGGGCGAAGAGGGCGGATACGGAGCCAGGTATTCACGAGCTTTAGCCGTAGCTTCTTTATCCACACCAGCAAAAACAGTTACCAAGCGGTCGGGACGCTTGCCTTGTTGTAGTGACATCTTAGCACCTGGCCGAGCATTGGCTGCTGCGCAGCCACATACACTATTGATAACCAGTAGCGTAGTGCCGGTCTGATTTTCCAACACGTTGGCCACCTCTTCGGGCGTTGTCAACGCTTCAAAACCAGCATCCGTCAGGTCGCGGGCCATAGGCTTTACTAATTCTACAGGGTACATATCGGGTCGTTATGTGTGTTTGAAAAATAGACTCTGCAAAGGTAGACAAACAGCTTAAAGGCACCGGAGTTCAACGGCGGAGCGTTTATTTTGCTCTCAAAATGCCACCCAAACGCATGAATAACGCGTTGTTAGAAGAGATTGCCGACTTGTTAGACGAAGGTTTTGTGGTGTTCGTCCATCGGCGCACGTTTGAGAGTCTCAGCTACCCCGACGCAGCGCGCTGGGGTGAGATGAAGTCCTTGGACGGGTATGAAGCCGTGCGCGGCAGGCTGGAGAGCGAAGCCGACGCCTTTGTGGAGGTGGGCTCGCTGCCATCGAAGGTATCCTTCAACATTATGGAGGATTTTGCCCTCCAACTCGAAGATGTGCGCTTACGCGAGCGGTTGCTCAGCGCTTTGCACAGCCGCAAACCTTTCCGCTATTTCCGGCAAGCCGTGGAAGAGTCGCCCGAAGCTGATGCCTGGCTGAATTTTAAACGGGAGCGCCTCAAGGCGTACGCCCTGGAAATATTGGCAGAAAAGTGGGATTGATTAAGTGCGCTGTAAAAGTAGCCGTCCTTCCAATAACAGCATTGTCTTTGGCAAGGCCCTAAAGAAGCTCCTCCCAGTTTTACCATTTACTTACCTGCACTGTCAACTCAAGCTGTTGGCACTGATAGCTTTTTTGAGGGCTGACCAACCAGCCTTTCCTCGTGGGCGCTTGCCGTGGTGGCCCTCAATAAACACGTGTTCTTAAAGGTTCAGGTCTTTTTTAAAATGAAGAACACCTCAGTGCCGGCGCGCGGCGGAATGGAATTGTAACAAGGCGCCAAGGTTTTAATGAAAAAAAGCGGTTCGAAAAGGGCGCGGTATTCCTCGGCGTGTCCGCCAAAAGGCGGTCCACCCTCGAAATCGCGGTCGAACAGCACGCCGGCCAGGGTGCCGCCCGGTGCGAGAAGGCGGTGCATCTGCTCAGCATATCGGGGGCGCAGCGCGGGCTCGAGCGCACAGAAAAACGTCTGCTCTAAGATGAGGTCGAAGGTCTCATTCAGTTCGAAAAAGTCGGCGCAAAGCGGGCGTAAGTGCTGGTGCCACTGTGAGTACTCGGCATCGAGGCGCTGAATGAGGCGCTGTACGGCCGTTGGAGCAATATCCACCACCGTTAGGTTGGTAAAGCCCTGGCTAAGCAGATAAGAGGCCTCGTAGGCGTTGCCACAGCCGGGTATGAGTACGCGTAGGCGCGGGCGCTGCGAGGGTGCTATCTGGTCAACATATCGGCATAATGGCGGCGAGGGCATGCCAAGGTCCCAGCCCGTCTGTCCGGTTTGCCAGCGATACTCCCAATCTACGGACATCATGCTAAGGATAGGATGGTAGTATATTGAGAAGGACGCAACGAAGGTATGGCTAGAAAAAGCAGAGTAATGGCATCACTCTCAAAACGGAGGCTTGATCTCTGAGGCTAATCAGCGCAGATCTTGTTGCATCAGATTCCCCCGGGATTTTATCTGTTCGTGTGTATTGGCTTGATTAGCCACCTGCTCGGTGTATAGCGGCAGCTTTTGTCAAAGAACAACACACAGCGCTCTTCCTTTTTGTCTTGGTTGCGGGTATTGGCCACTTTAGGAGGGTTAGTACCTTTCTGATGTTGGTTCTATGAAAGGCTCTCCTTGAAGTACCTATCGGCAGCATACCAGCTAACCCGGTCGTGCCTTAGAGTACTACACTGTCCCCCGATTGCGGGTGCGCCAAACAGAGATGAGCAAGCGCACGGCAAACACTGGAGCCGCAATAAAGCTGCCCACTCCGAAGAATAGCATTTCGCCCCAGATGTAATCCTCAATAGCGTGTTTATTCGACAGCGGCAAATGCCCCGTCAGACCTTCCCAGGTATTCTCTTCTATGTAGACCATAAAACCGTTGACGGCTTCGATAAGCACAAAAGTCAAGGGAAACATCAACAAGATGAGAATAACTTTGACCTCTTGCATTCGGGCAATGAATGTGTGAGGTAGTAGGAAAATGTAGCGCGTCAGAGTAATAAGCGCAACGATGAAGATAATATTCCAGCGCTCAAAGGGCCATACGTATATAGCCTGGTGTATAGGCCAGAGCACAGCCCATACAACTACGGCCGTCAATAGCCACCAAGTTATTTCCAAGCCGAGCATATATCGCTGTTGCCGAGTCATAAGTCTTACTTTTCTTGGGTTGTTTCGTGCCATTGATTTTCCTGTGGCTGATGAGGGGTAAGCAGCGATACTACAATCATCGCCAATACACTGGCCGCAAAGCCGTAAAGCATAGCGGGCACTTGGGCCAGCTGCTCCAACAGCGTACCATCGCCACCGGCAAGAGAATCCTCAGGAGCCGTCGTCCACTGATGGGCAAGCGCCCACATCCCTATTCCTGCTACCATGGAAGCCACCGCTCCAGCAGCCGTAGAGCGTCTCCAGTACAAGCCAGCAATGAGCGGAGTAAATAGAGAGACCAGGCTAAAGGCCGACGACTCTCCTACCAATTCGTAGATGTTATTGCGCATGAGCGCCATGGCACCAGTGACCACCGCCACGCCGATGACCGACAGGCGCATGATACGAAGCAATTGAACGTCGGATAGATTTCGATATAACGGCTTGACCAGGTTTTCGCCAATCACGGTAGCCGGTGCTAACATGGCCCCTGAGCACGTACTCAGAATGGCCGAAAGCAAGGCGCCAAAGAACAGAATTTGCGTGCCCAAGCCGGTGTGCTGCAGTACCAGGTACGGGATCATCATCTGGGCTTCGTCGCCTTTAGAGAGCTCCGGATACAGCATGCGCCCACAGTAGGCAATGATTAGCGGCAGCGCAGCCACGCTCAAATACATAAACGACGAAGTGTAGCAAGCATTGACAGAAGCGCGCTCAGAGCGCGCAGCCATGACACGTTGGAACACATCCTGCTGCGGGATGCTGCCCAGCCCAATTGTCATCCAGGCCGCTATCCAGTGTAGGACAGGTACCGCCTTAGCTTCTGGGAGAAACTGGAAAAAGTCGGCTGGAGCGGCTTTTACCATGACTTCAAAACCACCCACCTGGAGTACCAGTTCGACAGCCAGAAAGGTCAAACCGACGATGATAGCAATGGTCTGGACAAACTCCGTAATCGTTACTGACCACATACCGCCTACGTAGGTGTAGGCCAGTACTAACGTTGTGCAAATAATCACCCCATAGACCTTTTCCAATCCGCACACAGCCTGCAGAATGATGGCCAGGGCAATGAGCTGAGCGGCAATCCAGCTGAAATACGACGGCACCATGAATACCGCCGAGATGAGCTCCGTGCGGCGGTTATAGCGCAGCCGAAAAAAGTCGCTAAACGTGTATAGGTTTCGCTTATATAACGGGCGAGCAATTAGCAGCCCCGACAGAAGGAGGCACAGCGCCGCGCCCATAGGGTCTTCGATGATGCCCAACACGCCGTGCTCAATGAACTCTGAGGATGCGCCCATGACGGTTTCGGAGCCAAACCAAGTAGCAAACAAAGCACAGGCAGCGATGAACATGGGCAGATTTTTGCCCGCTACGACAAAGTCTGCGGTGGTCTTCACTCGGCGGGCGGCCCACCAGCCTACGGCTAAAGTGCCCAGCAAATACAGCGCAATGAACGCTAGAAGAACCGTGTTTTGCATCGTCCTGCAAGCATTAAGCGGAAGGTAGGGCGGCAAAGGTAGTACCCTACGAGTTGCATTGTCTGCATAACTTAGGCCGGGTTAGTTGGTTCAAAAGACAGCCGTTCCCTTGGCTTCGGCGCGGCCCTTTGACAGGCGAGGGAGAGGCCTATTCTCCCTTGAAAACGCTCAGCACGGGCAGCGCTCGGTGCTGAAAGTCGAACAGGGCCTGATTTTCCCATGGCGAACCATCCGTAGCCTGCGGGCCTTTCCAGGCCACCAGCTCACCGCCCCAATAGCAGAAGCCCAGCGCGCCGGATGTCTCTTGTGCTATGGTTTTTATTCGCTGCAGGAACATTTGCTGCCCTTGAGGCGTAGCAGGAAAGCCGGGCAGCAGCTGCTCTTCCAGCCCGACGATATTGGTCGTCCAGTCGCTCCAGCCCAACGTGAAAGGATAGGCCGTTTCAGCAATGAGAGTCTTCTTCCCAAAGGTGTGGTGAATTTGTTCGAGGGTGTTTTTCAGGGCGTCGAGATTTTTGCCATGCCAAATGGGGTAGTACGATAGTGCGGCGATGTCGTAATCTAAGGCAGCAACTTGCTGATAAAACCAGCCCGCATTCTCTATGCCCGCATAATGCAAGATAATTTTGGATGAAGGAGAAACCTCCCGCACTGCTTGGATGCCCGCCATGAGCAACTCTCGAAAGGGCTGGGACTGGATGCGAATGTCGCCCACTGGATGCAAGAAGCCATGGTTAATCTCGTTGCCTATTTGGATGAACTCGGGTTTTACCTCTGCGGCTACGCGCTGGGTATATAGACGCACACTGTCTTTTAGGGCCGACAGAGGAAGCCCCCGCCATGCTTTAGGAGGGTGTTGTTGCTGAGGGTCAGCCCACGTGTCCGAGTAGTGCACCGATAGCCAGATGCCAAAACCTTGCTGGCGCAGCCGCTTGGCAAAACCGCTGACTTCTGCCAAACTGGAGTGTGTGCTCGGGGGATTTACCCACAAACGCAGGCGAATGGTGTTCACACTGCGCTGCTTAAGGAGGAGTAAAAAGTCTGCTGGACGATTGTCTTCGTCATAGAAAACCAGGTGGGACAGCTCTATTTCAGGGAAAGAGGAAATGTCTGCTGCGGCGATAAAGTCCTCAGTTTCAGAAAAAGAGGGAGGCGCTGAGACCGAGCTGTTGTCTTTGCCACAAGCCGACAGAAGAGCGAAGGCGACGAGATAGAGCAGGTGCACGAGCAGATCGCATTTTTCTAGCAAAGAACACACGAGCGACGAATTGTGCCTATGAAAGGACATAGAGAGGATGCTCCGGTTTTTTAGTCCAACCTATTTTTGGGTATTAAAAAAGGACGGTCCTACTTTCGTCCGGTTATTTTTTAAATAGCCGCTTTTTTTGCTTATTTTATTTTTCCACACCAAAACTCTTGTTTCTATGAAGCCACTCTACGTTTTTCTGCTATTGGCCGCTATTTGGGCGGTATCGGTGACAATGCTGCAGGCCCAAGGCTCCGTCAAAGGTAAGGTTACGGACGAGGCCGGCAATCCGTTAGTGGGAGTGACCATTTACGAGCGAGGCACTACTAACGGCACCATATCGGCCTGGGATGGTTCTTTTTCCCTGCGCATTAGCCGGATGGATGCTCAGTTAGTGTTCTCTTATACCGGCTATGCGACCCTGGAAGTGCCTTTGGATGGGCGCACCGAGGTGAACGTGCAACTGCGCGAAGGTCTCATCCTGGAAGGGGTGGTCATTGTAGGCTCGCGCGCGCTCAACCGCTCTGTAACCAATTCGCTGGTACCCATTGATGTGCTCGATGTGCGCCAGCTGACGGCCACGCAGGGCCAGCTGGATGTCAACCAAATGCTCCACTATGCTGCTCCGTCGTTTAATGCTAATCGTCAGACAGGAGCCGATGGCGCCGACCATGTGGACCCGGCCACCTTGCGCGGTTTAGGGCCTGACCAAACGCTGGTACTCATCAACGGAAAGCGCCGCCACCAATCGAGCCTCATTAACATCTACGGCACGCGCGGGCGCGGCAACACAGGCACTGACCTAAACGCCATTCCAGCAGCAGCCATCGAGCGCATCGAAATCCTGCGCGATGGCGCTTCGGCGCAGTATGGTTCGGATGCTATCGCTGGCGTAATCAATATCGTGTTGAAAGAGAGCGCAAACGAGTTCACAGGCAACGTCAACGTGGGCGCACACCTGGCTAAGGACAACCCAGAACGCAGCACCTTCGACGGCGAAAACCTGCAAATCAACGGAAACTATGGCTTCCGCATCGGAGAGGGCGGCTTTGCCAATTTTACGGTGGACTATTGGTCGCGAGGACACACCAACCGCTACGACCCCTCGCTCTACCGGCGCCAGTTTGGCGATGCCCGCGGCACCAACTTGGCTACCTACTTCAACGCCGCGCTCCCGCTAGGCAAAGATGTCTCGTTGTACGCCTTTGGCGGCTCCAACTTTCGCAAAACCAACGCCTACGCTTGGAGCCGCGACCCAGGCACCGAGCGCAACGTGGACGCCATCTACCCTAACGGCTTTGACCCTATCATTGCTTCGGACATTACCGACCGCAGCATGAGCGTGGGCGTGCGTGGGCTGCTCAACAACTGGAACACCGACCTCAACCACACCGTCGGCTTTAACCGCTTTCACTACTATGGCCGCGGCACAATCAATGCCAGCTTGGAAGAGCGCTCACCCACAGAGTTCGACGACGGCGGCTTCCAATTGCGCCAGAATACTACCAACCTCACCTTTAGCCGCTTCTTTAAAAATTGGTTCCGCGGGACGAATATTGCCTTTGGAACAGAACACCGCATCGAAAACTACCAAATTTTCGCCGGCGAAGAGGCTTCATGGCGCACCTATGGGCCAGTGTACTTCGTGACGCCGGAGGGCGATAGCATCGCCCGCCCCGGCGGTGCTCAGGGCTTCCCAGGCTTTGGCCCGCAAAACGAGGTAAACGAGAGCCGCACCAATATTGCTGCTTACGTGGACGGCGAGTTTTCTTTTTCCACGGCCTTCGCTCTTGGGGCGGCCGTGCGCTTTGAGAATTATTCGGACTTTGGCAACACGCTCAATGGCAAAATAGCAGCCCGCTGGAAACTGACCGACGGCTTAGCACTACGCGGCTCCGCTAGCACGGGCTTCCGGGCGCCTTCCTTAGCACAACTGTATTTCAACTCGGTGTACACTGACTTCGAG
>JBEQAD010000145.1:0-7919 GCA_041640515.1 Saprospiraceae bacterium
ATGCGGGGGCCCGAACAGCTGAGGAGCCTCAGCTGGTATATCTCTTGCTCTGCTCTTAAAGCCTCTTTTAATACCGCACTTTATGCTCGAAAAGGAGTTCGTTCTGTAGGCCGCGTACCTCCATGCCTACAACAGGCCGCTCTTCCTCCCAGCTGACCCTAAGCAATCCAAAATTGCGTTTGACAATCATGGGACCTACACGCAGTCGATTAGGTTCTTCTTGCCCATTCCGGACATGGGTTAGACCACTGGAAGAGAATTCATACAGCGGGTAAGGAAGCCCTTGCAAGTCCATTTTGGAGATTTCAGCCATATGACGATCGCCAGAAAGAATAAGTACATTGGCTGGCTGCGTTTTCACTAGCAGCTGAAGTAAGCGCTTGCGCGCATTGGGAAAGTTGCCCCATTTTTCGTGGCCATGTTCGTTGGGCAACACCTGTATACTAGACACTAAAAGGTGTAGCCTTGCTGGGCTGTGGGTGAGCTCCTTTTCCAACCATGCCCATTGAGCTTCGCCTAAAATATCGCCCTCGGGGTTAGGAAAATAACGGCGGTTCGGATCTGGGTCATGTAGTAAGGTATCTCGAAAATAGCGAGTGTCTAAAACAATAATTTTTATCTGGCGTGGTGGCTTTCCGAACAAATAAGCCTGGTAAGCTCCTTCGCGTTTGCGCACGGGGTCAGAATAGGGCACATCGAGAAAGTCGAGGAGGCATTTCTTAGCAGCGCGCTTGTTAGGCATACCCTTACCCCCGTCGTTAGCGCCATAGTCATGGTCGTCGTAAATGCCGATAATGGGCGTATTGTCGCGCAGTTTTCGGTACTCTGGATGGGTTTTTAGGCGCTTATAATGAGCAGCTAGGGCGCGGGCATCAGTTGTATCGGCGTATACAATGTCGCCTAGCCAAATCCACAAATCGGGACGATTAGCAACGATATCGGCCCAGTGGTTTTGAGGTAAATTGATTTTGTTGCAAGAACCAAAAGTAATGACTCTTAGGTCTTTTGATAGGTCCAAAACGCGAGGCTGAAAGGCCTCTAAATCAACCGTTTTTTCGATGGGCTCGTAGTCGGGTTCTTGAGCAACGACCGCCACAGTGTGCGGCAAAGCAAAACAAGCAAGGCCACTTAGGAAAAGGCGAACAAAAAGATGGTGCATGGTACTAATATGGATGTTCAGTAGTATACAATGAGCAAATATCTGATGGTCTTTGTCCTGCTACCTTAAAAGGGCCAAGAAAAAGAGAAGGCCATTTTTTGCCAAAACAACGGAGTATGCTAGGCCGTTAGTGCAAAAAAGAGAGCAGTGTTTCACACACCGTTGGACTGTTTACCTCTTTTTACCATTCTTATTCGATAAATGCGCATGATACGAGCCCTGGTATTTCTCTCTTTGTTGCTCGCAATGTGGGCGTCTTGCACCACCACTCTTCCCATAAAAGACGGCGTAACGGCATACGATCGCAAACAATACCGTGTAGCCATTCCTATGCTTCAACGCGACTTCGAGCGAGCCAAAAGTCGAACAGAAAAAGGACAGCTGGCTTACCGCGTGGCAGAATCGTATCGAAATATCGGCGACTACGCCTCAGCGTACCAGTGGTACGGGTTGGCCTACCAGTACAACTATGGCCCTGAAGCACTCCGGGGCCAGGCCTACATGCTCAAGCGGATGGAGCGCTACGTCGAGGCTAAAGAAGCCTTCCGAAACCTGAGCATTGAAATAGGCAGCCCTTATGAATATCGCAAAGAAATGAATGCCTGCGACATCGCCCTGGGTTGGTTAGAACTGGCTAAAGAAAGCGGCTGGACGGTAGAACTGTCTGCCTTCAACAGTCCGCAAAATGATTTCTCTCCAGCATTCTATGCCAACGGGCGTTTGGTATTCAGTAGCGACCGCTCCTCTGGTCAGCAGGGCAAGAAAAACTACGCCTGGACGGGCAACAAATTCATGGACTTGTTCATCGCCGACCCCGATGCTTCTGGCGTCCAGCCGTTTGACGCCAGCATTAACACCGCCGGCAACGAGGGTACTGTGGCCTTTAACCGCAACTTTAGTGAGGTATACTTCTCTCGAGCGGTGGGTGCCTATAAGGGTGATGACCAGTACTGCAAGATTTACTACGCCGTACGCGTCGAAGGCGGGTGGTCAGAGCCTCGCCCTCTACCTTTCCAAAAGGAAAAAATTAACTACATGCACCCAGCCCTATCGCCCGATGGCCAAACGCTCCTTTTTGCCTGCAACGACCCCAACGGGTGGGGCGGTTACGACTTGTGGATGACGCGCCGCAACGAGCAAATAGAAAGCGGTTGGGAAGAACCCCGACCACTAAGCCGAAACATCAACACTGCCGGCAACGAGGTCTTCCCGAACTTCTGCGCCGATACGCTCTACTTTGCTTCTGATGGCCTGCCTGGCATGGGCGGACTAGACATCTTCCGCACCTTCAAAATGGCGGACAACACCTGGGCTACTCCGCAAAACCTTAAGCCCCCTATCAATAGCGGTGCTGACGACTTTGGTTTAATAGCTACACCGCATAAGCCTAAAAATAAACCACCCCAGCCGGGCGACCTCCTGCTCTCGGGCTTCTTTACTTCCAATCGCCCGGGCGGGCGCGGCGGCGACGACATCTACTACTTTGAGCAACGCGTGCCACAGCCCAAGCCACCCAAAACCGATACTGCTGCGGGAAAACCTATCGTCTTTAAAATCTTGCTTGAAGGCTACGTGTTGGAAAAGATACTAGCTGACCCAACGGACCCTAACAGCCGCGTTCTCGGCCGAAAACCTCTGCCCGGTGCCCGAGTAGACATCGCCTTTCGCGACAAGCAGCAACTCGTCAGTGTCGGCGACGATGGCCTGTTTCAATTGGAACTGGCCGAAAATACCGACTACATTTTTACTGCCCTAAAAGACGGCTACCTCACTAACGGGACCCGATTTAGTACCCGCGGCATCCCACGCGACAGCGCTAACCCGGTGCAAGTGTATGAGGTGGAAATCGTGTTAGATAAAATTTTTCGCAACCGCGAAATCGTGTTAGAAAACATCTACTACGACTTCGACAAGTGGGACATTCGGCCCGATGCCGAACCCACCCTCCAGCGACTGGCCGAAATGCTACGCCAAAATCCAGACATTCGCATCCAATTAGGCAGCCATACCGACTGCCGCGGTGACGAGGCCTATAACCAGACGCTCTCGCAAAAACGCGCACAAAGTGCTGTGAACTACCTCATCGGGCTTGGTATTGACTCGGCGCGCCTGACTGCCGTTGGCTATGGCGAAAGCCAACCCGCTGTTAATTGCCCATGCAACCGCTGCTCAGAAGCCGAACATCAGGCTAATCGCCGCACCACATTCCGTATCATTGAGTAATCATCATGCACCTGCTCGGTCTTATTGGGTATCCACTCGAACACTCCTTTTCGAAGCGCTATTTTACCGACAAATTTGCCCGCGAAGGCATCCACCATGTATGCTATGAGTTATTTCCTTTATCCGACCTTAGCGCTCTGCCTGAGTTATTGCTCCAGCATCCCGAATTGCGCGGCTTCAACGTAACCATCCCCTACAAGCAGGCTATCGTACCCCTAATTCATACACTCGACCCTGTGGCTGAGCTTACTGGAGCTGTGAACACTGTTGTCGTAGAGCCAACGGGGCGTCTTTCTGGGTATAATACCGATGCAGAAGGTTTTTTGGGCGCCTTACAAGCCTGGTTCGAAGCGGAAGGCCAACCTACGTCCTCCAGGTTGCGCGGTGAAGCCCTCGTGCTCGGCACCGGCGGCAGCGCACAAGCGGTCGGCTACGCTTTGCAGAAGTTGGGTATTGCCCACCTGTTCGTTTCGCGGCGGCCAAGCCACCCCAACCATTTGCCTTGGGAAGCACTCGACGACCCAGTCCTTTGGCAAAAGACCTGGCTGATTATCAACACTACGCCGCTGGGCATGTACCCCAATACCAATGCCTGCCCGCCTTTGCCTTTCTCCTTCCTAACCGACCAACACTGGGTGTTCGACCTCGTTTACAATCCTGCCGAAACACTACTTTTGCAGCAAGCCAAACGCCAGGGAGCACACACCACCAACGGCCTCAATATGTTGCATCGCCAGGCAGAAGTGGCCTGGGCTATCTGGCAAAATACTCTATCCTGACCCATGCTTATAAGCCAATCCGCTCCATGTCCGCACAGCAACCCGACCCAGCCCCGCCATCAACACCAACCACTGTAGATTTCTCTAATACGGAGGTAGCTTTTGCTCATCTGAGCGATGCTGAGTTGCGCAAAATGCGCTGGCTCTTTCGGCTGATGAAACATCCGCAATTGGTACGCTGGGGTACACCATTAATGTTGTGGGCAGCCCATCGGCGCTCGTCCTGGTTAGAAGGCATCATCCGAAAAACCATCTTTGACCAATTCGTGGGAGGAACCACGCTACTCGATTGTGCCAGAAACATCGAGCGGCTCGCCAAACACGGTGTCCTGACCATATTAGACTACGGCGTTGAAGGCAAAGAGACCGAAACCGACTTCAACCGAACCATGAATGAAAATATTCGAGCCATTGACTTCGCCGCGCGCTCTCCTTACATCCCGGTAGTGAGTATTAAAATAACTGGACTGGCTCGCTTTGGGCTATTGGAGAGTATTCAGCGCGAACGCAATCTGACGCGCGAGCAACTCAGCGAATACCGGAACGTCCTTAAACGCATAGACGCTATCTGCTACCACGCCGCCCGGAAGGGCGTATCCATCTTTATTGATGCCGAAGAGAGCTGGATACAAGATACCATTGACCACTTGGTCTGGCTGATGATGAAGCGCTACAATCGCGAACACGTGGTAGTGTATAACACTTTTCAGATGTACCGCTCTGATCGCCTGGCCTTCCTTGTAGAAAGCTTCGACCGAGCGCGCCGCGAGGGCTTTCTCCTGGGTGCCAAACTCGTCCGCGGTGCATACATGGAAAAAGAGCGCCAGCGCGCTGCTCAAATGGGCTATCCAGACCCCATTAACCCAAATAAAGAAATAGTGGATGACCACTACAACACTGCTCTCCGTTTTTGCCTTGACCACATCGAGCATGTAGCCTTGTGCAATGCTAGCCACAATGCCCATAGTGCGCTCCTACAAGTAGAGCGCATGGCTCAAAAAGGCATTCCGCCTCAACATCCGCACATCCTTTTCAGCCAGCTGTTCGGCATGAGCGATAACCTTACGTTTAACCTCGCGCGGGCAGGTTTTCGCGTGGCCAAGTACGTTCCCTATGGTCAGGTCTTCGAAGTCATTCCTTACCTTATTCGCCGCGCCCAAGAAAACACTTCTGTTACTGGTAATATGAGCCGCGAGCTAGCCTTCATCGAGCGCGAATATCGCCGACGAAAAGCCGCTCTGTAGCCGAATGCTCCTCTGCTTGAAGAAATACTTGGGCAAGCAGTTTATCTTTCCCGGCATTTTCCAGCTTTCGTATGCGCGCTGGTATCGCTTTGGGGTTGCTTTGCTTACTGTTGTCTCCGTGGTGGAGTACGCATGCGAGCTATGAATGGGAGCGCTGGCGGTTGCATCGCCAGGTGCGCGCTCAAATAATGACCGGTTTACCCGACTCGGCGCTGGTGCTTTTGCGCTTCTCTCTCGCTGAGGCACGTCAACGCTTGTGTTGGGAACGGAGCGATGAGTTTGTGCTCAATGGCCAATGGTACGATGTCGTGCGCCAACAACAGCAGGGCGACACACTCTTCTTATGGTGTTTGCCCGACCAGGCTGAGGCCGCCTTAGAGCATACATATCAGCAGCAATTGACATCCCTTATGGCCAGCCATCCTTTGCTGCGCCAGTCGCTTCAGCGGCTGTGGCTGTTTTTTATGGGCCTTTTTTGGAAAAAAAGTGAAATCCAAATGTGGGCGGGTTTTCTTTTAGCAAAAAAGACACCCGTTGCATTCGCTCTCGCCCCCTACCCCCAGCCCTGTTATTCTCCGTCAACGCCTCCGCCGGAGTTCGCGCTGAGCTAGCAAATGAGCAAATAGACTTGCTAGCATCAACCCTTTAAGCCGCTCTATCCACTTTTTTCTATTGATCATTAAAAATACACTCGAACATGAGGAAAATACTCGTGCTCGGGCTGTGGCTTTTAGGGCACAGCCTGAGCTTTACGCAACAAACCATAACCGTTCTCGATCGCGAAACCTCTCGCCCCATAGAGGGTGTGCGTATAGAAGCTGGGAATACCGGGCGCCAAGTCTTCACTGACGCCACAGGCCGCGCTGAGGCTAGTCTATTAGGTCAAGCCGATAGCCTGATCTTTAGCCGAATCGGCTACGTGACGCGCGCGATGCGATGGGCAGAATTGGAGGATGCCGCCTTCGCGGTGTATTTGACGCCGGCCGCTTTTTCGCCTGACCGCGAAGTGGTCATTTCGGCGGCACGTTGGAAGCAACCTAAACGCGGGGTGTCTGCGCACGTTGCCCTCCTTTCGGAGCGCGACATTGCGTTGCAAAATCCTCAAACGGCCGCTGACCTGTTGAGCGCCTCTGGCGAGGTGTTTGTCCAGAAAAGCCAGCAAGGCGGCGGCAGTCCTATGCTGCGCGGTTTCGCCACCAATCGGGTGCTGCTGGTGGTGGATGGCGTGCGTATGAACACGGCTATTTTCCGCAGTGGCAACCTGCAAAACGTGATTTCACTCGACCCGTTCGCTATCGAGCACACAGAGGTGCTCTTTGGCCCCGGCTCAGTGGCCTATGGCAGTGATGCCATTGGTGGGGTGATGTACTTCCAAACGCGTTCGCCTCGATTGTCCGAGGACAAAAGCGTCCGAATACATGGCCAAGCCGTCGGGCGGCTTTCCTCGGCCAACGACGAGCGAACAACCCATTTCCATGTCGGCGCTGGCGGGCGCCAATGGGCGTTCCTCAGCAGCGCCTCGATTCACCGTTTTGGCGACCTGCGCATGGGTACGCGTGGTCCCACTCGCAACTATGTGCGACCTTTTTATGTGCAACGCATAGACGGGCGCGATGTGGTGGTAACCAATCCTGACTCACTTGTGCAGCGACCCACAGGCTACAACCAGACCAATCTCATGCAAAAAGTGCTCTTTCGGCCTAATGAGCAGTGGGAAGTGCAGTACGGTTTGCACTATTCAACTACAACCAGCTACTCGCGCTACGACCGGCTCTTGCGCGTGCGCAATAACGGGCTGCCCCGCAGTGCCGAGTGGGACTACGGACCTCAAGTGTGGAACATGCACCAGCTGAGCATCGCCCATACGCGCTCAACCACGCTCTTCGACGAAGCAGTGTTTCGCTTGGCCTACCAATTTTTCGAAGAGAGCCGCATTGACCGCGATTTCAACAATCCTCTTCGGCGTAGCCGTGTAGAAAAAGTTCACGCCTACTCGACCAATCTCGACTTCTCTAAAAAATGGAACGACCGCCACGGGCTTTACTATGGCATCGAAACCGTATTCAACACCGTGCGGTCGGCCGGCACCGACCAGAACGTTAACACGGGCGCTGTCTTGCCCGGCCCCACGCGCTACCCGCAGGCGGAATGGTCGTCGTGGGCTGCCTTTGCCCATTATGAGTACCGCTTAGCCTCAGCGTGGCTGTTGCAGGCCGGCGCGCGCTACAATGCCTACGCCCTGGATGCCCGCTTTGACACAACCTTTTACCCCTTTCCTTTCACGACGGCAGCGTTTCAGCAAGGCGCACTGACCGGCTCGTTGGGGGCGGTCTTCTCGCCTAAGGAACGCTGGACACTCTCGGCGCGCTTAGCCACAGGCTTCCGCTCACCTAACGTGGACGACATGGGCAAGGTATTCGATTCTCAACCCGGCACCGTGCTTGTGCCTAATCCTGCGCTGCGCGCCGAATACGCCTATAATGCAGAGGTAAGCCTCGCGCACCAGTTTGGTCA
>JBEQAD010000146.1:0-1122 GCA_041640515.1 Saprospiraceae bacterium
CCACTCTGCTTCATTAGTAAGGACATTTTCTTTTAATCCCACTAGCCAGCTTATAGTCGTAGCATGGTTAGAAGGGTTGGCCATTACGATACGATTTTTCCATTTAGGATCCGCTAGATCTTGGTATCGGGTAGGAACCTCTTCTTTTTTAACTAATTCTTTGTTGTAAATTAGTCCCACATATTCTATACCAAAAAGATACAATCCATCCCTCTTTGCCCAATCAGGATATCCGGCCGCCTGGGGGGAATCATATTTCGCAAGAACGCCTTTAGACTGCAGGAGTTCCATGACCGGTACAGGAGCCTGAATTAAGTCAGCCATAAGCTTACCAGCTTCAAATTCGGTAAATACGGTGGCTAAAAATTTAGCTGTAGAAATTCGGGTGTACTCTACTTTTACACCCGTTTTCCGGGTAAAAGCTTCCATTACCGGCTCAATGGCAGTAATGTTGGCATAAAGGGCCACTTTAGGTTCCAATGGCTGCGTTTCTTTCGGAGCAGCAGGGACATCTTTAGGGGTTGCGGGAGCAGCTTTAGGCTGTTCTTTAGTTCCTCCGGCAAATACAAGGGAGCTAATAAGTAGAGCAATAAGAAATAAAGCAAATCGTTTTTGTTTCATACTGTCCTCCTTCAAGAATAGGTTTCCTACGACTCAAACCTAACATATTAGCATTAATTTGTCATTCTGTTTTTGTTAGGAAATTTTTAACCATCCCCGTTTTAGGATTGGGGACGGAGGCGAAAAAAAGGGCTATCTCGGAATGCACTTCCAAGATAACCTTAGAGCAGACAAAAACTAATTTCTATTCGACTTAAAAGAGAGGGGGTATTAATCTTTCCAGTACCTCGCCATTCTGTCTCGTAGATTCTTCCGATAGGCTTCCCAATCGGTGATGGGATATTTAGCCAATCCCTCCTCGCAAGCTGCTTTTGCCACAGCTACGGCTTCCCATTCGATCACCCTCGGATCAAAGGGCTTTGGAACAATATAGTTTGGTCCGAAGCTAAAATCTTTTCCACCATACGCTGCCTTTACTTCCTTTGGGACAGGTTCCTTTGCTAAAGCGGCCAAAGCTTTGGAAGCAGCTAATTGCATACCGTCGGATATTTGTATCGAACG
>JBEQAD010000146.1:1132-7339 GCA_041640515.1 Saprospiraceae bacterium
ATCTAGCAATTTCATATTTTATCTCAGGATTTGGATTGGCCATGGCGAAAACAATAGGATTTTTAGCCATGCTTTTTAACATTTCTGGGGTAACGCAATCTGCAACCGATAACCCAATAAATACATCTGCCCCTACCATGGCTTCTGCCAACGTTCGTGCCTTGGTATCAGAGAGGAACTCTTCCTTTTCCTTAGTTACTTGTCCGCTCCGTCCCTTATGCAAGACCCCTTTACTATCACAAAGAATAATATTCTCCCTCGGAATACCCACGGTTAACAGCATTTTTGCGCAGGAAATTCCCGCAGCTCCGGCCCCATTGAATACTACTTTCAGATTTTTTAAACTCTTCCCTACAATCTCTGCTGCATTGAGAATCCCCGCGGTGGATATAATGGCCGTACCGTGCTGGTCGTCATGAAAAATAGGGATATTGCATTCCCGGATCAAAGTCTGTTCAATTTCGAAACATTCGGGCGCCGAGATATCTTCCAGGTTGATACCACCAAAGGTTGGCTCAAGAATTTTGACAGTGCGCACGAATTCGTCTACGTCGGTGGTATCGAGCTCGAGGTCGAAGCAATCAATATCGGCGTAGATTTTAAATAGCAACCCTTTCCCCTCCATAACGGGTTTGCTCGCCAGGGCGCCTAAATTGCCCAAGCCCAGCACCGCCGTGCCGTTGCTGATAACAGCTACCAAGTTACCTTTGGTCGTGTATCGATAGGCGTCGTTGGGGTTTTCTGCAATAGCAAGGCAGGGTGCTGCCACGCCGGGCGAATACGCCAATGAGAGGTCACGCTGGTTGGCAGTTTCTTTTGACGGAATGACTTCTAACTTGCCCGGGCGGCCTTTAGCGTGGTAGTGTAGGGCTTCTTCAGTGAGTTTTTTTGTCGTGTCCATAGTGAAAGGCTCCTATTTCGATTAGCGCCGCGAAGGTAGGCAAGCCGCTGTGTGCTGCTCACCTCTTGGGAGTATGGCTATCGGCACCTATGCGTCCAATGCGTGTTTTTAGCTATCGAGGAGCAGCAGGTCATTCGTTGGAATGCTCCGATGAGCTTCTCGCGACAGCCAGCAATTGGCGGTCAGCTGGACTCAACTCGAGGGTGCGTATAGGGAACGGAATGATAATATTCTCTGTAGCGAAACGCCGATGAAGGGCTTTAATGAGCTGATGAATAACCGGCACTTGGTCGCCGAAGGACGGTACGGGAAAGAGAATGCTAAACGTAATGCTGGAATCGGCAAAGGCGCGATAACGCACGCGAACACTGGGCTCAGCCTTTGGATCGTTGAGGTACTCGCACAGAACGGCTCGCGTTGTTTCAATGGCCACGCGCTCGACGTGCTCAAGGTCGCTATTATAGTGAACACCCAAATCAAGGCGGCCTGTGATTTCCTCCGTAGGCAGGCTGGTATTGGTGACAATAGCGGCAGCTAACTTAGCATTAGGAATGATAACTGTCTGATTAGAAATCATCTGCACCGACGTATAACGCCAAGTGATATCCACCACATAGCCTTCCTCATTACTGCCGGACAAACGGATGAAGTCGCCAGGGCGAATTTTTCGCGAGGCAATAATCTGAATGCCTGCAAAGAGGTTGCCTAATGTATCCTGCAGTGCTAAGGCCACGGCTAAACCGCCCACGCCAAGGGCGGTGAGCATGGGTGCGATGGAAACCCCAACCATCTGCAGAATAACCAAAATGCCGATGATGTAAATGATTACCCGCAGAATACTCTGCACTAAGGAGGCTGTTTGTGTCTCGCGTCGCAACTCCGCGGTCTGGTCTTCAAAGTATTGACCTACCAGGCGCGCTAGGAAAACGGTGGCAATAAGGACAGTTACTATCTCCCAACCCAAAAGGGCCTCATCGTGCCATTCAGGCGGCAACACGGTGTAGCGTAGCGACAAGCCCAGCGCGCCGACCATGCCCATCCAACGCCCCAGCCCCTTCAAAGTGCGCTGGAAGAGGGTCTCTTTGGCCAACCGACCCAATACAAAGTACTCTACTATCCAGCCGAGTAGCCAACCACCCGCTGGCCAAAGAAGGAGTAGCAACAGGGTTTCCCAGGAAAAAGCGGTAAACTCCATAAGTAAAAAGTACTTGGCAGGCGCCTCCCTATTCTTCTATAATGGCAGACAGCCCCCGGTCGAGCAAGGCCTCACACAGCGGAATAAGTTCTTTTTTGGGCCCTGTTTTTACTGTAGCCTTGCCCTTGAAGTGAATGATGATAGACAACTGCTCGGCCTGCTCGTGAGTGTGCTTCAATACTTCCATGAAGCACTGAATTACCCAGTCGAAAGTGTTAAAATCATCGTTGAAGACGATGATGTGCGCGGGCAAGTCTGAGCCGATGTCGTCTTCCACTAAAATATCCTCCTGTTCCTCCCAGAACGGCTTCGGCATAGCTTAAGACAAATTTTTAAGCGTTTGTTGAATAGCCTCAAAGTTCGGCAATTCTCCGGCGTTCTCCAGCACCTCGGCGTAACGCACTATGCCTTCGCGGTCAATGACAAAGGCAGAGCGCTTGGCCACGCCCTTCATTTCAAAAACAAAGTCTTTATAGAGCAAATCGTATTTTTTGCTGACGGTTTTGTTGAAATCCGACAACAGTGGGAAATTGAACTGTTGTTCCTGCTTCCACTTGTCCAAAGCAAAGAGGCTGTCTACGGAAATAGCCAGCACACAGGCATTTAACTTTTCATACTCGTTCAGGCTGTCGCGCATGTAGCACAGCTCCTTGGTGCAAGTACCCGTGAAAGCGAGAGGGAAGAAAAGCAAGACCACGTTTTGACCGCGATAATCTTTCAGAGAAACAAGCGACTTGTCGCTGGCGCGAAGGGTAAAATCCGGAGCCTTGTCTCCAACAGATATGGCCATAGGCAAGGAATGATGTGGGTAGATGAGTAATCCAAAAAGCAGGGGCAAACTTACGGCAACAGGTTTAAAAGGCTGTACTGCCCTCGAGCGATTGCCGGAGCTCATTCTCCCAGCGAGCCCAAGCGGTTTGGTAAACGTCCGTATGGCGCTCCGGTTCGACGTAGCGCAGCGTTATTGCCGCCGGGTTTTCCGAGGGTAATAACGCTTCCAACCCCATCGCAGCAGCTTGCGCGGCACCTACCGCTCCAGATGTGTTGAGCAGCTCGATAGGCACACCGGCAACAGTGGCCAACGTCTGCGCAAAAACACCAGACTGAAACAGATTTCCCTCCGCCGCGCGCAAAGTACTCAAAGGCAACCCCAGGGCGCGCAATTGCTCAATACCATGAGCAAAAGCAAAAGCCACTCCTTCCAAGGCAGCGCGGCACAAGTGCGCGGGCGTGTGGCGATTGAAATTCACGTGCAGAATGCGAGCTCCTAAGTCCCGATTTTCGAGCATGCGCTCGGCACCATTGCCAAAGGGCAACACACACACCCCGTCAGCGCCAGGTGGTACCGAGGCGGCCAGCTGCTCCATATCGCTATAGCGACAGCCTGGGCCTAAAAGTTGGCGCAGCCAGCGGTAGAGAATACCGCAGCCATTGATGCATAGCAACACTCCAAGCCGCAGATTATCAGGCCGATAGTTGACGTGGGCAAAGCTGTTGACGCGCTGCTTCGGGTCGGCGGTGCGCTGCGCTACCACTCCGTACACGACCCCCGAAGTACCGGCATTGGCTGCCACTTCGCCAGGGCGAAGGGCGTTGAGAGCAAGAGCATTGTTGGGTTGGTCGCCTGCCCTATAGGTGAGTGGAACACCCGTAGGTAGGCCCAAGGCTGCCGCAGCCTCTGCGCAAAGGCCCCCCTGATACCCAAAGACGGGCACCAACGGCGGCAGCACCGAAGGAGAGATGTTCCAAAGCTCCAGCAGCGCGGAAGCAGGGGCCGCCTGAGTAAAATCCCACAAAATACCCTCCGATAAGCCGCAGACGGTGGTAGTTGCTTCGCCCGTCAGGCGATAGGCAATATAGTCGCCCGGCAAGAGGATGCGGTGAATGCGTTCGAAAACGTGTGGCTCCCAGCGTTGTACCCAGCGCAGTTTAGCGGCGGTAAAGTTACCCGGGCTGTTTAGCAGATGCTCCAAACAGTACGCCTCACCTAAAGCCTGCCAGGCTGCTTCGCCTTCAGCAACAGCACGACTGTCGCACCAAATAATTGCAGGGCGCACCACCCTGCCCTGTTCATCTAAGACCACTAAACCGTGCATCTGGTACCCTAAGCCTATAGCTGCCACTTGTCGGGGCGCTATTTGGGTTTGTTGCCAAAGCGCTTGCACGGCTTCTACGCAGTAGCGCCACCATTGCTCTGGTGCCTGCTCCGCCCAACCCGGCCGGGGAGCCTCAATAGGCATCTCATCTTTCGGAGCTTGGGTTGCTCCCACTACAGCGCCAGTGCGAGTATCTACCAAGGCGGCCTTGACAGACGAACTACCAATGTCTAAGCCGAGGGTAAACATGGTCATCTCTACGTTTTATCAAAACGCCACTCCGACACGTGTCGGAGTGGCGTTAGCACAAAAGGAAGATTGTATGCGTCTTACCCTGAACGATTAGCGAACCAGGGTAATGTCACCTTTATACAATAAGCGACGGCCGTCAATCAATTCGATTTCGGCGTAGTAAACGAAGACGGCTGGGTTCATAAGTCTGCCGTGGAAGCGACCATCCCATCCGTATTTGGGATCGTTAGGTTGGAAGTTGCGCGCTTGGAAGACCATCGTACCCCAGCGGTCAAAGATCTGGAAGGAGTTGACCTGGCGTACCTGACTAGTTTTGGCAAAGACGAGCACCACATCGTTTTCGCCTTCATGCCAAGGAGAGAACGCATTAGGAATGTAAATGTGTGGCTCGTCGTCCACTCGAATAAGCACGCGGTCTACAGCTTCGCAGCCGTCTTTGCTAATGACTTTGACGGTGTATTCCACAGGCCGCGTAGGCGCAGCAATGGGTTTTAGCAAGCTGAGGATGTCCTTACCTAAGAACTTCAGCCCTTCTGTAGGCGTCCAGATGATGGTGTCCACCAATGCCAACGGATAACCCGAGGGTAACTTGGCTTGAAGCTGCGTACTGTCGCCCAGCGATAGGCTAATCTCTGGCACAATGGAAACGCCTGGGTCGGGCATCTGTGGGACAACGAGCCTCTTGAAAAACTCACACCCGTTGGCATCTTGGATAACCAAGTCGTAGGCGCCAGGAGCTAAATTGGTGAACTGACTTTGTGGCAGGAACGTCTTGCCATTGTCGATCGAATACAGGTAGGGGCCATAGCCACCAATGACTTTTTGGAAAGCCACTACTCCATCGTTATCCTTGCAAGAAGGCTGTTTCAGGTCGAAGAGGAAGTCCGTGGGCACGTTGTTTTCCTGATAGACCAGCGTCTCGTCGGTCTTGGAGCAGCCCGTCTGGGTATTGACGACGGTGAGCAGATAGCGGCCTGCCCGATTGACCCGCGGATTGAGCGTATTAGCACCAGAGAGGATATTGCCGCCACCCGAAGCCGTCCACTCGTAAGTGAACTGCGGGCCAGTAGAGGCAAAGGCCTGAAGTGTTACTTCCAGCACCGAGCAAGTCAGGGTAAAGGGTGGACCAGCCACGACATTAGGCAGTATCGTATTGGCCGATACCTGAACAGTAGCCGTGCTGGAGCAGCCATTGGCTGTATTGAGCACCGTCAGTGTATAGGTGCCTGGTGCATTAGCCTGAGCTACTACGACATCGTTCGGACCTACGATATTGCCGTTGACGGTGCTCCATGCATAGGCAAAAGTTGGCCCACTCGACGAGGCACGGCCGTCCAGAGGCACCTGTTTAACGGCGCAGGTGAGTAGCGGTGCGTTGGCCACTGCTGCTGTAGGCGGCTGGGTGTTTTGCCCTACTTGCACTTGAGCTGTGCTAGAGCAGCCATTGAACGTGTTCAGCACCAGCAGCGCATACACGCCCGGTGCTGCTACCGTCGGCGTTAGCGTGTTGTGGCCTGCTAAGATGAGGCCGTTTGGCGTCGTCCATTCGTAGAAGTACGGTCCTCCGACCTGGCTGGAGCCTGTGCCGTTGAGCGTCACCGTCGTCACCGCGCAGGTAAGCATTTGCGGGGCACCCGCATCGGCTGTAGGCAAGGTCACATCTTCTTTTACTTCAACACTTTCCACTACTGTGCAACCATTGTCCAGTTTGGTTACTGAGAGGGTATAAGTACCTGGCCTAGTAACTACTGGCTTGAGCGGGT
>JBEQAD010000146.1:7349-7757 GCA_041640515.1 Saprospiraceae bacterium
TGGTCAAGTCAGCAAATTGCCCGTTGGTTGTGCTCCAGTTGTAGAGCACATTACCCGTCGTAGTGCCTGTGGCGTCAAGCGTTACCTGCTTGACCACACACGTCAGGAGTGTTGGTTCTGCCAGCTGAATGGAGGGTGCGCTTTGGTCCTCCACCACTTCCACTGTAGCTGATGCACTACAGCCGTTCAAAGTGTTAGTCACCACCAAAGTGTAGGTGCCGATAGCATTAACTGATGGAGTCAAGGTATTAGCCCCGCTGACGATGTTGCCGTTGGTTGTGCTCCAAGCATAGATGAAGTTGCCGTTGTTTTTCACTACGCCTTGTAACGAAATAGCTGACACTGAGCAGGTAAGCACTTGAGAGTTCCCGGCGTCCACATCTGGCTTCTCTATGTTCTGGGTAACTA
>JBEQAD010000147.1:0-7739 GCA_041640515.1 Saprospiraceae bacterium
TCCAGGTGTTGGTCCATTGTGCCTAAATTGGCAGGCAACTCCGGGCTCAATGCGCGCGATATGTCCTGGAATACCGTTATTTTCATTGTTGAACACGTTTTTCGGCGGTAAAAATCGGTATTGCTTCCATTTACTGCAGAAAATACGCGTCAACGCCGTGCTCAAGGTGAGTGTTATAGGAAAGACCAATTTCATTTAGTCGCGGCAACCAGGGAACTTAGAGGGCGTTATAGTGCGTAGGTTTGTCGGCTTATTGTAGTTGTCTATTGTCAGGATGGCTCGCTCTGCTCTTCGCATTTTAGAGGAAGTCTCACGCACTGGTATTGATCTCCTGCTGCAGGAGCCGTTTTATGCGCACCTGTTGAGCGGTCTTAATAAAGCTGTTGTGGGGCCAGGGCATCCGGTCGAGACCCTGGCGGTAGGTATGGGACAAGACTCGTTGACGCTGTATGTGAATGCCACCTTCTGGGACGAAGCGCTCACCCAGCCGCAACATCGCTGTGGTGTGTTGAAGCATGAGTTGCTTCATCTGGTCTTTCGACACCCGTTTGTGTACGAGCCTACGCTCGACCCGTTGCTGCTTAACGTCGCTTTTGACCTAGTGGTCAATCAGTATATAAAGCGCTCTTGGCTTCCTGACGATAGCCTCTTTCTCGACACCTTTGCCAATTTGCACTTGGAGGCGGAGCAGACGTGGTTCTATTACTACAAAAAACTCGAGGAGTTGTACGGTTCAAAGGGAAGTCAGACCTCTGGAGAAGAGCGAGGCGAACTGCCCTACAATCTCCGCTCCAATGTGCATGGCTTAGAGCGGCACAAACCCTGGCGCGACATTCGCAGTCGCAATGAGCTGGATCGCAGCGTGGCCGAAAGGCACCTCAAGGACCTGCTTCAATTGGCCTGTCAGCGCACCAGTAAACGTTCTTGGGGAGCGCTGCCTGGCACCTTGCGCGAGGCGCTCCAGCAGACGATTGTCAGCGCACCAGCACAAGTGCCTTGGCGCCAGGTGCTGCGCTTATTTGTTGCTTCCGCTACACAAACCCGATTGAAGAACACCATTAGCCGCCCGAGCAAGCGCTACGGCACTACTCCCGGTCTTCGGATACTAAACCGCAAGCGGCACCTCTTGGTAGCCATAGACACTTCGGGCAGCATTGGCCAGCAGGAACTCGACCTCTTCTTTCATGAAGTGCATCATCTTTGGCGTGCTGGTGCCAGAGTCGAGCTGCTTGAAACCGACGTGTGCGTGCAGCGCCGCTATTTGTACCAAGGGCAACGGCCACAGTTCGTCTCGGGGCGAGGAGGCACTGACTTCAACGACGCCCTGCAGCTGGCTAATGCTGAGCATCCTGACGGCCTCATCTTTTTTACTGACGGCTATGCTGGAGCTCCCATCGTACGCCCGCGCGTGCCAGTGTTGTGGGTCATTTCGCCCAATGGTATCGATGCGGGATCGCACGCCTGGGAGCACCTACCTGGACGGCGGGTTAAGATGCGGCAACTAACTGGACATATGCGCCTTGAAGAAGGCCTTTTCTAAGTTTCTTAGCGCAGCCTGTTGCCGGCTATAGGCGGAATGGATCGAGGTAAGGCAGTCGCCCAGATGCCTTCCTAAAAAGTGGTCAACGAGAGAGACTATTGGCAAGCTGCGTCCATAATGCAGCAGGCCAAAATCCGTTTATCTGCCGCGTTTGGTCAACCTTAGCCGAACTTTGCGTACCATAAGCGCGCTGCGAATGGCTGCAATCAGCCCCTAAGCGCCTCGAATTTCACACAAAACAGCTATGACGCGTCTGTTTCCCTGTTTCTCCGAGTCCTTAAGCTTTATCCTCTTCCTGTGTGCTTCTGCACTCTTTGCCCAAAAATCTGCTTATCAAGTGGTTCGCTGTGGTGCTTTAAGCCGTTCGGCATCCGTCAATCATATTTTCGTAGATAGCGATAATATCAAATGGGTGTCCAGTAGCGCTGGGCTTTATCGCGTAGCTGCCTGCGACTTGGGCACCGCCGTAACTCTGGGTACCGCAGAGCAAAGTGCCTTGCAATTTGCCGGCGGGAATTCTGACGTGCGCTGGACTCCAGAAGTGCTGCAAATGGTGCTCGGCATATCGCCTATCATCACGGCGGCCTACTATGACAGCGACCGGGACTGGTTATGGTTGGGCACCCAGGAGAATGGCCTTTTCCAATTGAGCACTAAGCCCGCACTGAAGCTGTTGGCAAAATTTAATGCTTCCAACACCAAACTGAAGACGAATAGCATTACAACCATCTTCCGCGAGCGTTCGGGTCGCTACTGGATAGGCACGGACGAGGGCATGCTTGTGGGTTCGCCCGATCGCTGGAAAGTAGAATTGGAAGGTTATGACGTACAACGCGTGCGCCAGCTGGGCACCGATATTTATGTCCTGGCGGATGGCGAGTTTTGGCTGGCACAAAATGGCCAACGTTGGCAACCTATCAACATCAAAGAGAAAGCCCTAGAGGGTGAGGCCGAAGATTTCGACCTTGATCAAGAGGGTAACTTGTGGATCCTATCGCGCATTGTAAGTCGCTACAGTTTGCTGTCCGACGACTACGAGGTATTTAGCGGAGCCGAATACTTCACGAGTGAGTACGGCATGTGCATTGCCGCGGATGCTGAAGGTGCTATCTGGATAGGTACCGACGATAAGGGTGTTTACCTCATCAGTAAAACCTCCGCCCTGTTGGTCAATTGCACGGTGGAACAGGAGGTGTCGTGCGATGGTAAAGGCGATGATGCCGTCGTGCGAGTAAATGTCAGCGGTGGTACTCCGCCTTATCGCTATGCTTGGTCGGATGCCCGAATGCAAGGAGCTACTCCTCAAAACGTGGAGATAGGCGCCTATACTGTAACCGTTACAGATGCGACAGGCAAGTCCAAACAGGGAAAGGTAGTAGTGGAGGACAAACGTTTAACCGTTACTGCTGAGCAGCGCAAAATAGAGAGCGCTATAGGCGCTAAAGATGGCAGTGCCGAAGTGAAACTCCGCGGGGGTACACCGGAATTCCGCTTCAAATGGAGCAATGGTGAAACCACTAATCCTGCCGTGCGCCTTACTGAGGGCACGCACACGGTAACCGTTACGGATAAGCGCGGGTGTAAGGCAGTGGCTACAGTAAGCGTGGGGCGCAAGATAGAAGCCCTGACGGCGCGCATCGAAGAGGCCGCTCCTATCCCTTGCTTTGGCGGCAACGCTATCTTGAGCGCGCGTGTAGAAGGCGGCAAAGAGCCGTACCAGTATGAATGGAGTCAGCCCAAATTTAATGGCCCGCAAGTATCGGGCGTCATGGCTGGTGTCTACACCCTGACTGTGGTGGATGCCCTTGGGGGGCGTACGGTAACCAGCATTACTCTGTCGCAGCCAGCAGCCCTAAGCGTAGTGGCTACTCAGCAGGCTCCAGCCTTACTCAACCAGGCTAATGGGCAAGCCCAAGCGGCCGCGCGCGGCGGTACCGCTCCGTACTCCTATACCTGGAGCAATGGCGAAACAGCCCAAACCGCTACCGCCCTCACAGCTGGCGAGCACAGCGTGACAGTAACCGACGCCAACGGTTGTACTATTTCGGCACGCGTAACTATTCAGGAAAAAATTCCGACCCTATCTGCTGCAATCAAAGAAACCAACAGCATCGACTGCTACGGCGGAAAAACCAGCTTAGAGGTTAGCATAGAGGGAGGAAAAAGCCCCTTCCAGTATAAATGGAGCGATCCAACAATGACTAGCTATCAACCAGAAGAGGTCCCTGCAGGCATTTACACCGTTACTGTAACCGATGCGGCAGGCAATCAAGCTACGGCCACCTACATCGTTCGCCAGCCCGAGCCATTGAGCGCATCCGTTACGTTAGATGCGCCCGCCGCTATTGCCAGTGCCGACGGACGGGCTACGGTGAAAGCTCACGGCGGCACTCCACCCTACCAGTATCGCTGGGACAGCGAAGAGTACACCGAGCAGGCTCGGCGCCTGTATCCAGGCCCCCACAAAGTAACAGTGGCTGATAACAAAGGTTGCGAAGTAGAAGTAGAGTTCACTATGACCGAAAATATTCTGCCTCTTTCTATTCGTATCGAAGAGACAGGTAAAATCCCCTGTGCGGGAGGCACCACCAGCCTTCGGGTTGATGTGCGCGGCGGAAAACCGCCATTCGAGTTCCTATGGGCACAGCCCAACCTCAAGGGGCAAACCCCAACTCAAGTGCGTGCAGGCGTGTATCAGCTCGTCGTCGTAGATGCTGCAGGAGGCCGTACCTCCACCGCCTTCCAGGTGCTCGAGCCAGATACCCTGAAAGCCAGCGCAAAAGTGATGCGAACAGCGGACCCAGACCAGAACAATGGCAACGCTCGCGCTATCGTCTCAGGCGGTACACCACCTTATCAAATCCGTTGGCAAAATGACGAAGTAGGCGAAAATGCTGTGCGCCTCGGCGCCGGCACGTTTAACTTTACAGTAACCGACGCCAACGGATGCACCACAGCAGCCTCTGTGACCGTAAGTGAAACCCTTTTGCAGCTGAACGCCAATATTTCAGAACTCATGCCCATCCCTTGCCATGGTCAGAAAGCTACCCTTCGCGTTCATGCTAGCGGTGGCGTCAAGCCTTACACTTATAAGTGGAGTACAGGTCTACAGGGCGACCAACCCACGGACGCCGGTCCTGGGCTACACATCGTTACCGTGACCGATGCCCGCGGCAGCTCCGCTTCTGCTTATATCGAAATCAAAGAGCCGCCAGCCATTATTCCCTTTGTAATCATGCAAGCACCAGCGAGCACAGGGAAAAATGACGGTAAAGCCCGCGCCGAAGGGCGAGGCGGCACCGGAAAACTCTCTTTTGCCTGGGACAATGGCGAAGTTACTCAAGCGGTGGGCAACTTAAGCCCAGGTAAACACACGGTTACCGTCACGGACGAGCGCGGCTGCTCAGCCACCTACACCATTGATATACCTGAAAATATCCTTCCTCTTACCGTCAACATCGAAGAAACTTCCCGCATCCAATGCAGTGGCCAAACGGCTGTGCTCAAAGCCACTATCGTCGGCGGAAAGCCACCCTATCAGTTCAAGTGGAGCGAGCAAGGCTGGAGTGGGTTAGAGATAAAGAATATCCCTCCGGGTGCTTACACTATTACTGTCACCGATGCACAGGGTACTACTCAAGCCGCTGTCGTCATCGTCGACAGCCCGCCACCGCTGGAAGTGGATGTTACACGCGTAGTAGGCGCCACCACTGAGCGTAGTACTGACGGCAAAGCCACGTTGAAAGTGAGTGGCGGCACTCCACCCATCACCATCTCTTGGGACAGCGGCGAAAACACCTCGACAGCTTCCAAACTCAAACTCGGTACTCATACAGTTACGCTCACAGACGCCTTGGGCTGTAGCACCATCAAGACGGTAGAGATCAAAAAACGCATCCTGCCTGAGCTAAATGCCGAATTGTTGCGCAGCGGCCAGACCATCCGTATGGAACAGCTTCGCTTCGAGGCCGATAGTTTCAACCTCACCCCCGAGTGCTTTCCTACCCTCGACGAACTGTACGACTTCATGGAGGAAAACGGCAATGTCGTCATTGAGATCGGCGGCCACACCAACAGCGTGCCCCCTGACGAGTTCTGTGACCGCCTATCCACAGCGCGTGCCAAAGCCGTAGCTGACTATCTCATCCAAAAAGGTATAGACGAGCGCCGCGTAACGTTTAGAGGCTACGGCAAGCGGCAGCCTATCGCCAGCAATGCTACACCAGAAGGGCGGAGACTGAACCAGCGGGTAGAAATCAAAATATTAGCCTTGAAACGGGAGTGAGCGCAGCCTTAACCCAGGCGCACGCGCTTGGCCATCCATGTTTGCAGTACCGTTCCAAAACCTTGATTGATGTCTGCTTCCATAAAGTCGATGTGGTATTGTAGGCAGCGCAGGCGTAACTGTTCCGTAAATCGGGCTATTTGGTGGGTGTAAAATGCCTTCACCTCGGAAGGCTGGAGCCGTACCTGTTCACCCGTCTCCATATCTATGAAAAGGTAAGGGCGATTTTCAAACTCAAAATCCAGCTCGTGCGGCTTGTCCGATACGTGGAAGAAAATAACCTCGTGCTTGTTGTGCTTTAGGTGCTGAAGAGCCGAAAAAAGGCTTTCCGTTTCTTCTGGACGCTCCACGACATCCGTGAAAATAATAACTAAAGAGCGGCGGTGAATGGTATCGGCGATACGGTGCAAAGTCCCTGCTACATCCGTTGCGCGATGGAGCTGAGGGTTTTCGATGCGCTCTGCCAAGAAAGATAGTAGCTGCTGGTAGTGCTGCGTGGTGGACTTGCAGGAGGTATTCACTCGAATAGCATCATCAAAAAGCGTTAGGCCAAAGGCATCGCGTTGGCGCTTCAGTGCGTACATAAGCACTGCGGTCGCTTGAGCAGCAAAGCAAAACTTGTTTTGATATTTAAATTTGGTGGGGTTACTCGAGTCCCAGGGATAGTACATCGTCGAAGAAGCATCCACTACTATCTGACAGCGCAGATTCGTTTCTTCTTCGTAGCGCTTAACGAAGAGCTTATCGGTGCGTGCGTACACCTTCCAGTCAATATTGCGCGTGCTCTCACCTGTATTATACAATCGGTGCTCGGCAAACTCTACCGAAAAGCCATGAAAAGGACTTCGGTGCATACCTACAATGAACCCTTCTACCACCTGCCGTGCCAAGAGCTCCAAGTTGCTTCCTAATGCGCGTATCTCTTGCTGCTGTTCTAGAAAATTTGCCATATCGGGCGGAAATTAAGGGGGGCAAAGGTAGCAGCCTAATCAATAGCTGCAGGCGAGAAAACACAGCCTGGGTTTGCAGAGGCCTAAGTATCCGGAAAAGAACTAGTCTATAGCCTGTAATGCAAATAATATTGGCCTCGAAGGGCTAACATCCAAGTCGAACGCGGCCGTTTGCAAATTGAGCCAATAGAGGCCATCGGATACCTCATCGGGAACGTAGATGAGCTCCGTAATGGTACATTCGCGCCGCACAGAGTTGGGGTATTGCCAAAAAGCCCTATGGGCTGCTAAAGCGCCTCCGTCCTCTTCACGGTCTACGGAGGGCAGGTCAAGGAGAAGGTGTTGTACCCCGTAATCAGCCAGCAAGGCAGCAGCTTCGGGAGCTAGATAGGGTGGGTTGGTTCCAGAGTATTGGCGGTGTCGTTTAGAAGAGTCGTTAGGTAGAGTGCGTATCACTACAGCATCCACTTCACCGGCAGAGAGCACCTCTGCCAGCTGCTCTCGTTCCAGCACACGATCACCGTTGGTTTGGCGTTGTGGATAGAGGCTGACTACTTTAGCCCAAAAGTGGGCCTCGCGCAGGCACTCGTGCAGCACATAGCGCTCGCGGGCGATATGACCCACACATTCTGTGTGCGTGCCGTTGCCGTGCGGATTAAAGAAAACATTAAAAAAATTAACTGGCCCACCGGCCGCTGTGCTACCGATAAAATCGCCGACTTCAACCGGACGAAAAGCGGCTAACGGTGCCCAGAATGCATTGGGGTTGTTCGGCCCATCTCGCAGCGGAATAGACAGGTCAATACCCTGTTGCAGGTTGATACAAAATGATTGGCCGTTTCGACTCAAGTGTAGAAGCATAGTACGAGTAAAAAGAACTGCGGGAGACGCTGAGCCTAGACAACGTCTCCCGAAGCCTAGACAAGCCAGGTGGCTCACTTCTTTAACAAATAGCCCTCATAGC
>JBEQAD010000148.1:0-7716 GCA_041640515.1 Saprospiraceae bacterium
AAACCAGCCAGCCTGCAGACGCTGTCAAAATATACCAAGTGCTATGCAAGCAATCGCCCCAAAACACCGCTTTTCTCGACCGCTTAGCATATCTGCAGGTGTTGGCCGAGCAACCCAAAGAAGCGTTAAGAACACTGGATCAACTTGAAAAGATTACTGGCCTCACAGAAGCCATTGCTGAGAAAAAGCAACTTATTTACTTGGGCATGGGCGACGTGAAGAAAGCCACCAGCGAACTGCAGCGGTTGGCCGATGCCTATCCGAGCCGCGCAGTTTATCGGCATCGCTTGGCGGAGCTGTACGAGTCGGTCGGAGACAAAGCCGCCGCGCGCAAGGTATATGAGGAAATCCTGCGCGTTTGGCCTGATGACGAGAAGGCCAAGATGATGCTCCTGGCCGAGCGCAAAGGTGGGGGTTCCCTTGTAGCAGACCTGAAGCTTTTGAAGCCTGTTTTTCAAGACCCTAAAATCTCCATAGAAAGTAAGGTCAAGCAGGTACTGCCCTATTTTAGCCAAATGAACAAAGGCATGCCAGCAGATGCATTAGCCCTTCTGCTGGAGTTAGGAGACATCGCCGAGAAAACACATCCCGACGACGCTAGAGCCTGGAGCCTTTCGGGCGACCTCTACTATCACGCTAACCGCTATGACGAAGCCCTGGCCCGATACCGCACGTGCTTGCAACTTAACCCGCGCGTTTTTTCGGTTTGGGCTAATACGCTGGAGATTTTGCACGCCCAGCGCAACATCGATTTGCTGCTTCAGATGTCGGAAAAAGCCATGGACGATTTTCCTAATCAGCCAGTGGCCTACTATTACTACGGCGTTGCCTCGATCGAAAAAGGTCGCCCCGACGACGCCCTATCCGCCTTGGAACAGGGCATCCTGATGACAGCAAACAACGCAACGCTGGCACTCGATATAGCCGACCAGATTGGCCAGGCCCTCTTAATGAAAAAGGATTATGCCGCCGCCCAGCAGCACTACGAACAGACGCTCCTCAAAGGTGGCGACCGGCACCCGGGCATCCTGGAGCACTATGGCGACGCCCTCTATTGGTTAGGGCGGCAGCCACAAGCCATAGAGTACTGGCGTAAGGCAGCACAGCTGGCCCCTTCTTCTCGCTTGGAGCAAAAAATCAGCTCAGGGCGCCTGTAACAGCAGAAGACCTATGGAGACCACCCTTGTCGTCAAGACCTTCCACGGCCTGGAAAATGTGCTGGCTGAAGAATTGCAGGCTTTAGGCGCAGCTGACATTCGCCCGCTCAAGCGGGCCGTTTCCTGCTCGGGCGACCTGGCTCTGGTTTATCGGGCTAACTACGAGCTGCGCACTGCACTGCGCGTGCTTCTTCCAGTACACACCTTTGAGGTATCTAATGAGAAGGCCTACTACCGCGCCGTGCGTGAGGTTGAGTGGAGCGAGTACCTCGACCCAACGGGTACCCTGGCGGTGAATGCGGTACTGTCGGGCGGCATTTTTCGCCATTCACAATACATGGCTCTGCTGACTAAAGATGCCATCGTGGACTATTTCCGCGACCGATACGCACGCCGCCCAAACGTGAACACGGTAGCACCGCACTTGAGGGTACACGCCCGCATTCACGGTTCCAAGTGCACCCTCTTACTCGATTCCAGTGGCGACAGCTTGCACAAACGCGGCTACCGGCGTGACACAGTAGAGGCGCCGCTCAACGAGGTGTTAGCTGCCGGAATGGTTCGGCTCACAGGGTGGAATGATTCCTGCCCGCTCGTAGACCCTATGTGTGGCAGCGGAACTATCGTTATCGAGGCAGCCCTCATGGCGGCCAATATTCCACCCCAAAGCAAACGCCCTTCCTTCGGCTTTTTTCACTGGCGCCATTTCGACCGAAAACTCTGGGAGAGCATCAAAAGCAAAGCCGATGCACGCGCGCGAAAACCATTTTTTCCTATTTACGCTTTTGACAAAGACTCCCGAGCGCGCAACGCTACGGCTATCAACCTACTCTCAGCGGCCCTGGAGCACTACGTCAGCGTACAGAAGGTGCCTTTTGAAAAACTCATGCCGCCCCAGCCAGCCGGCATGCTCATCACCAACCCTCCTTATGACGAGCGGTTGCGCACGGACGACATTGCTCTTTTTTATAAGACCATCGGCGACCTCTTGAAGAAACACTGGACGGGTTGGACGGCCTGGCTTATCTCCTCCCACCGGGAGGCGCTCAAACAGCTTGGTTTACATCCTTCGAAAAAAGTGACGCTCTATAACGGGGCGCTGGAATGCACATTCCAAAAATTTGAACTGTACGAGGGCTCTAAGCGATTGACATCGAGCCAGGAGCCGCCAGCGGAGAGCGAGTTGCACCAGATAGAGTAGGAGGGACAGTAGTCTTCTCGGAGACAAAAGCAGCAGAGGCACCGATGAAGGGGTATCCCCTTGTTAGCATAGGTTTTTATCTATTTTCGCCGCTGGCTGGTCAAAAGCCGGTCAGGCCTCTTATGCATGTTCGCTTCTACCTCTACTATACTACTCAGTTTGGTGAAAACCTCTATGTCGTCGTACAAATGCAGCGCCATGCGGCGCTGCACGAGGAAGAGCACCTGCTCACATATCTGAACGACACCCTGTGGCAAGGCACGGTAGCCCTTGACCTGGCACCGGGCGATGTACTGCGCTACCACTACGAATGGCGCGATAGCTATGGCAATCGGCGTGTGGAGTGGAGCGACCGCGAGCTGACGGCGGTCGAAGCTGATGACCTGGTAGAAGTGTACGACTCTTGGGAGCCCATGGGCGCGGTGGAAAATGCCTTCGATACACAAGCCTTTCGCGTGCTGTTGCCGCCGCCTTCGCCTTCCACACGCGGCCGTAAAAGCGGGACGTACACCCACTTATTTCGCGTTAAGGCGCCTCTGCTACCGCCCGAGGAGGTGGTGTGTCTACTGGGTCACGGGCGCACCTTGCGCAATTGGGACACTGCCACACCATTACTGTTGCAACCCGACGAGCGAGGGTGGTCTATTGCTCTGGATCTGACAGACGAAGCCTTCCCGTTGGGCTATAAGTACGGCATCTGGAACACGCGCACACGCACTTTTCGCGGTTTTGAAATGGGCAGCAATCGGGTGCTCTACCAGCCGCATCCAACTGCACGCTACACGGTGCTACACGATGGGTTTGCCCACTTCCCCCCAGCCACCTGGCGAGGCACTGGCGTGGCCGTACCCGTCTTTAGCTTGCGCAGTGAGCGCAGCTTCGGCGTGGGCGAGTTCACAGACCTAATGCCACTGGTGGACTGGGCTAATCAAGTCGGCATTCGCCTTATCCAGCTGTTGCCCATCAACGACACTTCAGCCACCAAAACCTGGACAGACTCGTATCCCTACTCTGCCATTTCGGCTTTCGCTTTGCACCCCATCTATCTGAACCTCGCTGAAGTGGCTGGCGAAAAGCACGCCGACTTGTTAGAGCCTTTTACCGCACAGCAGGCGGTGCTCAATAGTTTAGAAAACCTCGACTACGAGGCTGTCTTGCAGGTCAAATGGACAGTCATTCGTCTGCTGTTTGAGGCCCAAAAAGACGAATTCCTGCAAAATCAAGGCTTTAAGCGTTACTTCTCCGAAAATCGCGAATGGCTCATTCCCTACGCGGCTTTCTGCTTTTTGCGCGATAAGTATGGCACCTGTGACTTCAGCCAATGGCAAGAGCATGCGACCTATCGGCCCTCAGCTATAGAGAAATTAACGGCTCCTACCTCCAAGCATTACGACGCCATCGCCGTGCACTACTTTGTCCAGTGGCACCTGCACCGCCAATTGCGCACTGCTGTGGAGTATGCCCACGCACGCGGTATCGTGCTTAAAGGAGATATTCCCATCGGTATTTACCGCCACAGCTGCGATGCATGGGTAGCGCCTGACCTTTACGATATGGACATGCAGGCGGGTGCACCGCCCGATGATTTTGCCGTCAGCGGCCAAAACTGGGGCTTTCCTACCTACAATTGGGAACGTATGAAAGCTGACCACTACAGGTGGTGGCGCCAGCGCTTCCAGCACATGAGCCGCTACTTCGATGCTTTTCGTATCGACCACATTCTGGGCTTTTTCCGCATCTGGAGTATTCCCATACAGCACACCCAAGGTATTCTGGGGCGTTTTGTACCAGCGGTACCTCTGAGGGAAGACGAGTTTCACCGCGCCGGCATTGGCTTCAACTACGACCGCCTGTGCAAACCCTACATCACTGACGCAGTACTGGAGCGTTTTTTTGGCGAATACGCCAACGCCGTGCGCGACACTTTTCTGGAGCGCACGCCTGACGCCGGCCATTGGTCGGGCGGAGGGCAATACGTCTTTAAGCCTGCCTTCGACACCCAGCGCAAAGTGGAAGCATTCTGGGCGCTGACTACCACGGAGAGCAGCAAAGAGAAACGCTCCGGCCGCAAAAAGCCCGCTCCGGCCACCTTACCTCCGGTCATACGCGAAGGATTGTTGGCTCTTCATGCCAACGTCATCTTACTGGACGTCACTCCTCCTGGAGCAAAAGAGAAAGCCTACGCCTTCCGTATTGACATGGAAAAAACGGCGTCATTTCAGCTGTTGCCCGACGCTGTCAAGGGTGCTCTTAAAGAACTTTATGTCCACTATTTTTATCGACGCCAAGACACCCTTTGGCAGCGCGAGGCCATGGAGAAGCTGCCCGCCCTCAAGCGTGCTACGCGGATGCTGGTATGCGGCGAAGACTTGGGCATGGTGCCTCATTGCGTGCCTAATGTGATGCGCGAACTGGGCATCCTCACCCTGGAAGTGCAGCGCATGCCCAAGGCGACCGATCAACTGTTCTCTCACCCTAAGGATGCTCCGTACTTGTCGGTTGTAACGCCCTCGACACACGATATGAGCACCCTGCGCGGCTGGTGGGAAGAAAACCGTGAGCTGACACAGCGCTTCTTCAACGAGGTGCTGGGCTATGAGGGGAAAGCGCCTTTCTTCTGCGAGCCTTGGGTATGCCGGCTGCTCATTAAGCAGCATTTGCAATCGCCGGCCATGTGGGCCATCTTTCAGCTGCAAGACCTCATGAGCATAGACGGCTCTTTGCGCCGCGAGAACCCTAACGATGAGCGCATCAATATCCCTGCCAATCCACAGCATTACTGGCGCTACCGCATGCACTTAACTTTAGAAGTGCTGCAAAAGGCTGACACCTTCAATGCCGACTTGCACCAGTTAATTGTCGAGAGTGGACGAGGGCAGTAGCTCTCCTAAAAAGCCCGTGAGCCACTCCCAACGTTAGGAATGGCCCACGGCAATAGGTACTGTACTTCTCTACGTGTTTTGCATAGGGATTACTCCTGTGCTACAAACATCTTTTTGGTTGCGCTGTGGGTAGGTGTATCGAGTTGATAGAATAGCAACCCTGCAGGCAGTTCAGAGCGCTGCAACACCGTACTGTTGAGCCCTGCTGGGAAGTGACCGCGAATTCGCTTCACCAGGCGGCCTTCAGCATCAGTAATGGTCAGCGTCGCATCGGTGGCCTGCGGCAAGTAGAAGACAATGGTGGTAAAGCCGCGCACCGGGTTAGGCGTATTCTGGAAGAGTTCAAAAGGTGCTCCAGTTGTTGTTGCCTGGCTGTTTTGGAAGCGCAGCATAAGCGCCATCTTCTCGCCGTCGCCCTCATAGGCCTCCGTACGAGTAATGTGGCTGCTCAGGTGGAGCATCTGGCTCAGCATACCATCGCGCAGGGCGCGGAATTGCAGGGTAAAGCCCGCCTTCCCGTCAATAGCCGCTGTCAGGGCGCGTTCGGCGTCAAAGGAAGCAAAGTGCTCGGGCGTGAGCGTCTCGTCGGGCAAGATCTCCAACAGCTCCAGATCGGGGTGTACTAAGGTGAACTGATAAGCGGCGGCATTCTCTGGACGAAAGGCGATGGTAAATACTTCGCCAGTTTTTACGCGGCGATCGTTTAGCGTTAAGAAGGCTGTGCCATTCGTGCGCGTTTGCGCAACGGCCAACTTGGCGTTGGGAATGGCGTTACCATTGACATCGCCCACCTTGATGGCTACGAAATTATTGCTGAAGCGGTCGCCCTGAATATCCGAAACCTGCACATTTTCTGGGAAAACCGTTTGGAAGGGATTGGTCGGCTCGGGGAAGACATAGTCCACTGGCACAAAGCGCCAGCTGGTGTTTGCTGGGAGTTCAGCATAGATGCCCAGGATGAGTTTGCGTAATTCTACCAAGTCGAAAGTAGTGATAGAGCGGCTGTTGTTGGCATCTGCAGCAATCATCTTGTAGGGGCTACCTAAGGGCTCGATACCCAAGATATGCTTATTGATGAGCAGCAGGTCAAACGTAGAAACACCATTGAGTGGATCGTCATCCTTGAGCGGTGTTACCGTGTATGAGGCGCCCAATGGTAAGGCATTCGGGAAACTGAACAGACCGTCGTCGTCCGTGAGCGTGTTCAAATCAACAGGAGGGAAGCCTCCGGGTAGCAGGGCTACCAGCGACACGTCGGCATAGCCAAGGCCATCGTTCTTTTCCGTCTTAAGGGCGCCTGCCACGCTGGCGTTGGTGCTGGAACAAGCGCTCATGTTATCTTGGACATCTACCGTAGCCAGACAGAAGTCCGCATTGCCCGCTAAATCTCGCGACCAAATTTCCACCTCGTTTGGCCCTAACTCCGCGCACGAGAAAGTTACCGTCTTCTGAGGCTGGCCATTGGGCAACATTGGAAAGCCCTGCCCTTGGTTTTTCTTTCGAATGGCCGTAATAAGCCTGTCGGGAGGTGTGCAGTTATCGTAAGTGGACTGCAGAAGGTCTGCTACATGAAGACTAATCATCTTGGTCGGCATGAGGTTGACCGAGATATTCTTGCACACAATAGTCGGCTTTTTGCAGTCTTTTACTTCGAAGAACCACTCGCACGTTTGCTCATTGCCACAGCCGTCGTCTACCAACCACTTGATTTTATGCACGCCGTAAGGCAGCTCCGGTACTACGTAGGTATTCTGCGCCTGCTGAGTGTTCCAACGAACGGCAGCTGTTTTTTTGTTGCCGCTCGTTGTCACTTGCAAAGCAAAGCCGTATTTCTGATTGGCTGGTACCGAGCGGAAATCGAACTCGCGGGGTTCACCGCCGGTGTAGTTTGGGTTGAGCGCATTGCCAAAGTTGACGCGGTTCCAGCCCAGACCGCCCAGGCCCGTTTGTGTGCTGTTGACGACTGTCTCCATGACGCCGTCGCCATCCAAATCGAGGAACAACAAGTAACGGAAGTTGACATCGGCGCCTGAACACAGGTCTGTAGCCGTAATGCTCAAGTCAGCGGGCGCTTCGCAGAGGTCGTGGCTGTTCAGGGTTTGGTCCCACCAGTACATAGCATTCCACAGGGCGGCGTCATTATTGGTTAGGTCGCACACTGTATCGGGCGAAGCCTTGCAGTTTTCAATAATAGGCTTCTGATTATCAATAATTTTTATGATTTGCCTGTATCGGTAGCCATTAGTGTTGGTGTTCCAGTAGAGAGAGTAATTGGTAGGTGGAGCACCCGGCGTTATAGACACCACCGTAGGCGCCCAGGGTGCTGGTGTGCCTGCCGGTGATACAGTCGGCCCTGGCAAGTTAGAAGGATGGTTAGCCGTAGCGTTAGGTTCAGGATTGGGCACATCCGTCAGGCCACTATTAGGATTGTAGCTACACCAGTTGATAATGGTCCATTTGCGCTCGATAAGGAAAC
>JBEQAD010000149.1:0-7666 GCA_041640515.1 Saprospiraceae bacterium
ATGCAAAAAACAGAGTATCACCCGAAGAATTACTGGGCAGAAGTTGCTCAACGTATACGGGGTAGGGAGGCGTCGAATGTGATTGCAGGAGATGATGAGCCATACTACAGGTACAAAAGGGCGCAATTTCTGCAGCTGCTCAGAGAAGTTAACTTTTCCAATAAGGAGGTTCTTGAGGTTGGGTGTGGGCCGGGGCAACTTGGTTGAAATGTGGAAACAGCATCCCAGAAAGCTTTGCGGAGCAGATATCTCTGCGGAGATGGTTAATTTGGCCAAGAAAAACGCTCCTCATAAGATTGAGATAGTGAAAACAAACGGGAAGGTACTGCCTTACGCAGACAAGAGTTTTGATGTTGTAATGACAGCGACAGTTCTTCAGCACAATACAGATGAGGAAATGCTGAACAAACTAATCGGAGAACTTTGCAGGGTAAGCAGAGGTAGCGTAGTTATTTTTGAGAGAATCGAAGACACCATCAAAGGCGATGAACTCTGTCTTGGAAGGCCTATCGGTTATTATGCCCAATTATTTCATACTTACGGTTTTCAATTAGACAACTCGAGGTTTATCAACGTTAGAGTGAGTTACTACGTAAGTGGTTTCATCAGAAAAGTGTTTAATCGGCGCGATAGAAAGGAGGGAGAGCCACTTACAGTCTTTTCTATTTATCTGCAGAGACTTACCCTGCCTTTTACCAAGTTTCTCGACAAAATTTTCACATCTGATAAGGATGTGGCGAGACTTGTCTTTCAGCGCAAATAAACGTTGTTTGTCAGCAAGCGGCTCAACGCCCAAGCACAGCCGCTTGCTATTATACTTGTGGTAGGTCGAAAAAGCGAGAGAGATTTTTTTAGGCTATATCATAAAAAGATGGTATAAAGATGGGACACAAGATCTTAGGAGGATTAGCCACATTAACCTTTTTAGGAATGTTGGTTCTATCTGTTGTTTTCTATAAAGATAGAACTTGTTTTTTGGATATCTCATTTCATCTATTTTACATTTTGAAGGATGGCGATTTTGCTATTCAAAATAATTGGTTTGGAGCCTTTTTTACTCAACTCTTCCCGTTGTTAGGTAGTAAGTTAGGGTTTTCCCTAAGTGCTATAGCGGTTGCTTATTCCGCTAGCTTTGTGGTTTTACCTTTTCTTATATTTTTAATCATATATGGAGGCCTTAAAAAATAGTAGAGTGGCTATTGTTTATCTACTATTTATTGTATTCATAGCTACGCATACTTTCTATTGGATACAGTCAGAGTTTCCGCAAGCTATTTCATTTCTTTTTATTGTAATAGCCCTTTTAGATAATGCTGTAACCAGCGATAGGATGCCTGCACCTAATTTCTAGTTGGCTGCAAGTATCCTGTCCTTCACTGTTTGTTTTACCCATCCGTTAACTTTATTTCCCTTTTCTTTTTTATTGCATATTATTACATAGTATATTCGGAAAAAAGAAAAATAGTTACTTCCCTTGCTCTGATCTATTTTTCATTTTTTGTTATCAAATCAATATTTTTTAAAACAGAATATGATACACAGGCTATAGGAAAAATAAAAAATCTGATCGTTCTATTTCCAAACTATCATAACTATATCAACTAAGAATTTCCTGAGGTATCTTTTTTACGATTATTACTTTATTGTTATTGCGCTGATTACTTGTATAATTTTGTATTTTAATAAAGCGAAATACAAGATTTTAGCTTTGCAGTTCATTTTTTCATCGGCTATTCTTTATTGGTAAACGTATCCTACCCGGATGGTGCGCATCAGTTTTACTTAGAAGATCAGTATCTGACATTATCTTTTCTGGTAGCCATACCTTTTGCTTGTGATGTTTTCCCTGCGATAAAGGATAGTAAGTTGCAATATAATATTTTATCTTTAATTTGCGTAATAAGCCTGCTAAGAATGAGCTAAGCTCACCAAGACTATTCTAATCGTCTCCAGTGGAATAGAGAAATACTTAGAAAGACGCAAAATCTTCCCAACAGGAAGTTAATTATTCCGGTCTCTAAAGTGCCCATGGATACGCTTTTCATGACGTGGAGTAGCTCATACGAGTTCTGGTTACTATCCACTATAGAAGAGGGTGTTTCCCGTTCGATAATTATTGAAGAAAAAGAGAACGAATTCGACTGGGCCTGCCTTCTAATAAAGCATTTATATCTCGATGGGGGATTTTTGAATATCCCACATTGAATAAAAGGTATTTTGTTTTTTCGGATACCACCGGCTACGTAAAGATGCGATGATGTGTTTCTAAGCTACCATTGGCGGCCACGGTGTGAGTAGCTACAGCCTTAGGTTTTATCGGCGGCTGAGAAAATACCGCTGTAGTATTGGATACGTGCGCCCTTGTATTTCCATGAGGCTATTTAGTCTTTTTAGTGCCTCGGCATCCTCTTTAACAAAGCCAAGGCGACGCCCATCCTGCCCTTTGGCTTTGACCTTGGTCATTGCGCGCGTAAAGCATCGGCCAGAAGGCTAACTCCAGTGGCTCACGTGGTTCTCGGGCGGCGTTTCTCCACTGTTCAAATCTTATTTCCGCGAGCCTTTTTTCATGCGCCGCTCCATGTCTTTAGGGAACAGGCCAGACTTCGTGCGGCCTTTGGGCTTTTTCACGTTCCCCTTACTATCCACGGGAGCGCGTAAGCTTTCCGTGGCTGGGCAGCCCGTTTTCGAGCTGCACGCTGGCACCAAAGGGAGACTGCCCAGGAGAATGACTATCAGGAGGGTCAATATGGCTGCGCGGCCTGGGCGAGTAGGGCGGTATAAGATACGCATAAAAAGGATGGTTTTGGGTGATAACGGCGAAGAGAAGCGAGTTGTTTTTAAGCAAAGACCGCAAGGCTATGCAAAAATGGCTGAATTATATGAAAGAACGGAGTTCAGGCTGGTGTAGGGTGGGTTTTGAAGTGCGCTTTAAGGTTCTGCTGAGGACGGGGGAGAGGCAGTGGCTTCCTGTTCCGGTAGGCTGTTCGCGGCTTTTAGCGGTGGCACTCTATTAAGGCTTGCTAAGGGAACATAGCCAAAAACCGTACTTTTCCGCCCGTAAATGACACATGGGCATTCAACACGGGTGGGTACCTGGACGCGCTGGCTATGGGCTGCTTTGCTGCTGGGGTGCGGGGCGGCCTTAGCGGCACAAAGTACGGCCGACTCGCTGGCTCGCCTGCTCAAGCGTGCACCTGCCGACACCCAGCGTGTTTTGCTGCTCGTGGATTACGCCTGGGAGATTAATGAAACCCAGCCTGCGGAAGCCGAGCGCGTCCTGCGCGAGGCTATCTCCCTGGCCCACCGCTTGGGCTACCTGCGCGGTGAGGCTAAGGCGTGGAATGGCTTGGGGGTACTCGAAGAAATTCGCCAGAACAAAACGGCCGCTCAGCAAAACTACCTCAGAGCCCTCGAGCTGCGCCGTCAGTTAGGTGATAAGGCTGAGATTGCTAGCTCGCTCAATAACTTAGGTGTCCTGTACGAAAATTTAGGCCAACCCGACAGCGCTTTGGCTTACCACAAACAGAGTCTCAGCATCTTGGAGACGCTGCGCGACACGCTCCGCATGGCGCGTGCGCGGTTCAATATTGCCGCCGTCTTGCAGGAGTCGGGCGATTACACAGAAGCGCGGAGCCAGCTGTACGAGGCTCGCGCCATTCTCGAGCAGGTGGGCGATTTGGATGGCATGGCCAAAGTATATACGCAGCTGGGCCACATTTACTTGGAGCTCGATCGCTACCGCGAAGCCTTGCGCTGGTACAGGCAGGCGCTCGACCTGCGCCAACGCTTAGGTGAGCCTCAAGGCTTGGCTATGGCCCTGAGCGATTACGCCAACGCTTTAGACGAATACCAGGCGCGCAGCACGGATACCCTAACCGATGTTTTCGCTCTGCTGGAGCGCCCTAGCACACCTCGACGCACCGTAGCAGCGCAAAGCGCTGACACAGTATTGCACTACTATCAACGCGCGCTGGAAATCTGGAACCAGCTGGACAATCCTACCGGCAAGGCTCAAGTGTACACCAATATGGCTGATGTGTACAAACGCTTAGGGCAATACGACAAAGGGTTGGACTTGCTGCACCAGGCTGAAGCTATCGCTCGCGAATGGGACGACCCGCTCTTGCTCATGGAGATTTACAACGTTCGAAGCGACATTTACGACCGAATGGGCCAACATCGCCTTTCGTTGGAGTGCGTACAGAAGTACTATGCGTTGGCACGGGAGGCCAAAAACCAGAAGTTCGTGCAAAGCGCACTCAAGGATTTCTCCGAGGTTTATGCAGCCATGGGCGACTATAAAAAGGCCTTCGGATACCGCATCAAGTACGACGAGTTTCGCTACGCTCGCCTGCGGGAGAAGGAACGCTCCGATTTCGCGCGCAAGGAGGTCCTGTACGAAGCCGAACGCCGCGAGCGCCTACTCAAAGAACAAGAGACCGCGCTGAAGCTGCAAGCTGCCGAGCTGTCTCGCTCGCGTCTCGAGCTCTACGCTTCACTGGCGGGGGTGGTGGCTTTGCTCGTGTTAGCGGCTTTGTTATACAGCCGTAACCGCCTGCGCGCCCGTACCAACCGCGAGCTGGCAGCCAAAAATACCCTCATTGAGCGCGAACGCCAGCGCGCCGACGACCTGCTGACTAACATCTTGCCTGCCACCACAGCTGAGGAGCTCAAAGCGCATAATCGCGTCAAGCCCGTCCGATACGAATCGGTGACGGTCATGTTTACTGATTTTAAAGGCTTCACCCTTATTGCCGAAAGTCTGCCCTCTGAAATCCTCATTGCCGAGCTGGACGAGTGCTTTAGCCTTTTCGATAACATTGTGTGCGCCTTCGGTTTGGAAAAAATTAAAACCATCGGCGACGCTTACATGTGTGCGGGCGGGCTGCCTATACCCAACAATACCCACCCTGTGGATGTGGTGCGCGCAGCCATAGCTATGCAATGCCAGTTGCAAGCACTCATGGCTTGCAAAAAAGTCGAAGGTAAGCCCATCTTCGAGATGCGCATTGGTATCCATACCGGCCCAGTCATTGCCGGCGTCGTAGGGCGCCACAAATTTGCCTACGATATCTGGGGCGATACCGTCAACACGGCAGCTCGACTGGAGCAGTGTAGCGAGCCTGGCAAAATCAACATCTCAGAAACTACTTACCAAGCTATTAAAGATGTTTTCCCCTGTGTCTATCGCGGGCGCTTAAGCGCCAAAAACAAGGGCGAAGTGGACATGTATTTTGTCGAATACACGTGCTAAAGCACCAGCTGCATCATGCGCTCTGCCAGCGCCTCGCTGACGATGCGGTGGCCGCTGGGCAAGGGGAACAGACGCACGTGGGGCAGCCCATGGGCTAAACGATGGATGGTTTTGCCGTGGATGGTGTCGTCTTTGGTGCCGATGAAGATATCTACCGGCAGGGCAGACTGCTCCCAGATGGCTCGAAGGGTGCGCCGGCTTAGGTGAAAGGAATTGAGCGCCAACCAACAGCCAAACATTCGCCGGCGGCGTTCGGGCCTTGAAAGGTTGAACCGCAAAAATTGAGCAACAAGAGGAGGAATTACGCCCAGTCGTCGCCCCAAAGCTACAAGACGCAGCACCAGGGTGGGCTCTTGGAGGGTTCGTGCTAACCAGCGCCTGACCCACATTGGCGTTCGAGTGGCCAGCCACATACCTTGCGTACGGATGCCATCTGGAGCCAGCAAGAGCAAGCGATCCAACTTAGGCAGCAAATCCGGCAGCAGGGCTTGCGCCAGTCGGGCGCCAAAGCTGAAACCCATCAGGGAGAGCCGCTCGCACTTGAGCCGCTGCTGTATTTGACGAACGATGGCCAGTAGGTCGTCTTTAGTGAAGGTTTCGTGGGGCCATGTGGTTTGGCCGTGGAAAGGCAGGTCGAAGGCTACCATGGTGAAGCGCTCTCCCAGGGCTTTTTCCAGTACAGCAAACAGCCTGGCTCTATCGGCAAAGCCATGCAAGGCGATGAGCAATCGCTCGCCCGTGCCAAATTGCAGGCAGTGGATGTGCCCGCCGCGATGCTCCAGATAGTAGGTGTCCATGCGTCGTTTGCTGGTTTGCGCTGCAGCAAAGTTAGGGATGTGACCTAAGGCGCTTCTTGTGTTAGGTGCTGAATACCTCATAACCATGGCAAGGGCGAGTGGTTGTAGTTTTTTTTAACCTTTGGGGATGCCTTTCTATGTGTTCCATGGCCAAAAAGAATGGGCTGGCTTTTAAGACCGGCTTCCTATACAACCCGATACTCATTGCCGCGTTTAGTCGTAGGCTCATCGTTGTCCTAACTTTTTATGGCTTTTTATCAACAAACACTACGTGTGCATGAAACCTCTTCTTCTCCTCTTCTTCCTTGCTTTTTCGGTCAACTTTATACAGGCACAGCCTAAGATAGCCCTGCAGTTGTTTGCTTCCAACTTCAACCGTCCCCTGGACATTACTCATTGTGGCGATAGCCGGCTTTTCGTCGTGGAGCAGCGCGGCCTCATTTGGGTATTGGACAGCGCCGGCAATCGCCTGGACACGTTTCTGAACATTATTTCGCGCGTGCGTTCCACAGCCAACGAACAAGGATTGTTGGGGCTGGCTTTTGATCCAGACTATGCACAATCGGGGCATTTTTACGTCAACTATACCCGTCAAAACGATGGCGCCACGGTGATAGCGCGCTTTTCGGTGTTGCCCACCAACCCCAATCGCGCCGACCCTAACAGCGAACAGGTGTTGCTGACGCAATCGCAGCCCTACAACAACCACAATGGCGGCTGCGTAAAATTTGGCCCCGATGGCTATCTCTACATTGGCCTGGGCGATGGTGGTTCGGGCGGCGACCCCCAGAATTATGCTCAAAATCCGGCCTCTTTGCTGGGCAAAACCCTTCGTATAGATGTGCGCAATGTCCCTGCAGGGCAGCCCTATGGGGTTCCTGCGGACAACCCTTTTGTGGGCAACGCGGCCTTTCGCCCTGAGATTTGGTCGTTAGGCTGGCGCAACCACTGGCGTTTCTCTTTCGACCGCCTTACGGGTGACTTTTGGGCTGGCGATGTGGGTCAAAATGCGCGCGAAGAAATCGACTTTGAGCCTGCTGGTACTGGCGGGCGCAATTACGGTTGGCGCTGTTATGAGGGCACTTTGGCATACAACACCAGCGGCTGTTTGCCAGCGTCAGCCTATGTGCCACCGGTGTTTGAGTACGCCAATCCTGCGCTGGGGCGCTCGGTAACGGGTGGCTGTGTGTACCGCGGTTCTCGGCATCCTGACCTATATGGCTATTATCTCTTTGCCGACTATGTGAGCGGTCGTTGGTGGGCTACTCGGCAAGTGGCGCCCGATAGTTTTGTTACTACGACACTGGGCGTTTTTAACCCTACTCAAATCAGCACCTTTGGCGAAGACCGCCGCGGAGAGCTCTACGTAGCGGCTTTGAGCCAGGGTACGGTGTATCGCGTAGTGGAGCGCTGCTCCAACTTTCAGGTGCGCCTCCAGCCCGTGGCGCAGCCCACTTGCTCGGATACGCCCAATGGCGCGTTGGTGGCTCGCCCCACTGGCGGCCAGTCGCCTTATGTGTTCACCTGGGGCGACAGCCCTGTTTCGGACTCGGTGCGCCAGCAACTCCTGCCAGGGCAGTACGTCGTTGAAGCGCGCGACAGTATCGGATGCGTC
>JBEQAD010000150.1:0-2850 GCA_041640515.1 Saprospiraceae bacterium
GGAGAGAGGCGCCCGTGCCAATATTGAAAGAAGAAGTACCTGCGGCCAAGACGAATTGACCTCCGAGCTCGATAAAAAGGGCACCACCAGGAGCCGCATTGGTCAGCGTGGTGCTGGCGCTACTATTATACGTCACTGTGTGGCCACTTTGAATGATAAATCGGTTTATGTTCGTTCCTGTAGTTGCTGGGTAAGGTGTTCCACTTCCGTCGCTTGCGGTATTCCAAAAATTCGAGGCATTCCACAGGCCACTGCCCGTGGAGTAGTAGGTCGTCTGTCCTGTGGCGACTGAGGCCAACCAGAACAATGCAAAGGTGAGCGCGAGGCAATTGAGGTTTGGAGCAGCCTTTGGCGTGAGGGTAAGTACAGAAATACGCATGGAAGCCAGTTTTTAGTTGTAACCGTATAAATTAAGGGAACCGAAGAAAGCGTCGTACTAAGTACAAAGGGATTAAATGCAGGACAAAAAATTATCAATAATCACGCCAGAATGCCGTCCAGCGGACAAAGAGGGAGACTTAGTATTACTGTTTTTCGAGTGTTAAGCCGCTCGGGCGTCAAATGAGGAAAACTGGAGCTGCTTATTCATCCTTTTTCAAGAAAATTTGTTCATTGTGAGCAACTTAACTATAGATATTGCGCATGCACTTTCAAACGCTCCGCTTGATTTTGGGCGATCAATTAAACGAGCAGCACTCGTGGTTTGCGCAGCCACACCCCGAGGTGCTCTACGTGCTGATGGAGGTACGCTCAGAAACCGACTATGTGCGGCACCACATCCAGAAAGTTGTTGGTTTTTTTGGAGCCATGCGAGCCTTTGCACGCCGGTTGGAGGCGCTCGGCCATCGCGTGCACTACATTGCCCTTGACGACCTGAACAACCGGCAATCCCTTGTCGAGAATTGCCTGGCACTCGTTAAGCAATACGGCGTAATGCGCTTGGAATACCAGGAGCCAGACGAATACCGCGTGGACGAAGCGCTGCGCACGCTGGCGGCTGCGCTGCCCATCGAATGCCGATGTGTCTCGTCGGAGCACTTCCTATCGGAACGCGATGAGTTGGCGCGGTTCTTCTCCGGGAAAAAAACCTATCTGATGGAGCGCTACTACCGCCACATGCGGGTCAAATGGCAACTGCTCCTGGAGCCAGACGGACGCACACCGTTGACAGGGCGATGGAACTACGACGCAGAGAACCGCAAGCGGCTGCCTGCCAACTTGCGCACTCCACCCGCACCTTCGTTTGTGCGCGACCTCAGCAACCTGACCGACCTGCTGGCACGCGCCGGCGTATCCAGCATAGGCACCCTCGACGCTCGGCACTTCAACTGGCCGCTAACGCGTGCCGAAAGCCTGCAACTACTGGAGCACTTCGTCCGGGAGCGCTTGCCCTATTTTGGCGATTATCAGGACGCCATGGCGGAGCGCGACGGGCTGCTGTTTCACTCGCGGCTGTCGTTCTCACTGAATGTCAAGTTGCTCCACCCACTCGAAGTAGTCCGCCGCGCCATCGCGGAGTGGGAGGCTCGTCCAGCAGAGATTCCATTTTCGGCGCTGGAGGGCTTTGTGCGCCAGATCGTGGGCTGGCGCGAATATGTGCGTGGGGTCTATTGGGCCGAAATGCCGCGCTATCGAAAGATGAATTTCTTCGAACACGCCGCAGCCTTGCCCGGCTGGTATTGGACAGGGCAAACGCGCATGCACTGCCTACGCCGCGTCATCCAGCAATCGCTGGATCAAGCCTACGCCCACCACATCCAGCGACTCATGGTAACAGGCAATTTTGCCCTTCTGTTAGGCGTACACCCTGATGAGGTAGATGCGTGGTATTTGGGCATTTACCAAGACGCCATCGAGTGGGTCGAGCTTCCCAATACGCGCGGAATGAGCCAGTTCGCCGATGGCGGCATCGTAGGTACTAAACCCTATGTTTCGAGTGCCAATTATCTACAGCGCATGAGCGACTACTGCGCCCACTGCCCTTACGACCCTAAGCAACGCTACGGCCCTAAGGCATGCCCGTTTAATGCCCTGTACTGGGACTTTTACCATCGCCATGCCGGGCGGCTGCGCGGCAACCCACGCATCGGTATGGCTTACCAGGTATGGGAACGCATGGACGCTCAAGAGCAACAGCGCATCTTAGAGCACGCCCGGTGGGTCAAGGAAGCGGTAGAGGAATTGTAAGCGCGACGACCACTAGGCCATTGAACCAAGAGCCCAAGGAGTCTTTGCATAGCCGATTAGCGCTATAGGTTTTTTAGAGGGATACCTGCTTTCACAGGCTTAGCCCCGACCAGCCTTCAGCAAGGCACCACGCCAGGAGCATCGCTAAGCTGTAGCCGACATACCATTTGATGTCGAGCCATTGGGCCGGAGAAATACCCAGTCGCTGGCGAACGTACCACGTTAGAGCAGTTTTTTCCCAAAAATAAGACACTACCGCCGACCAGGCCACTCCAGGCAATCCCCACAACTGCACAAACACCAAACCCAAGACAATTTTTATCGCCAACTCACTTAGCCCTACCGCCAAGACAGCGCGCACATGTCCATGAGCAAGTACAATGGCATTGGGCAATAGCACCCGGCTAAGGGTAAGTAATAAATAGATGTTAAACAGCGCTGAGGCAGGTTCGAAGACCGCGCCGAACAGCGCCCGAAACAGCTGCGGGGACACAAACAACAGAACTATACTCCAGGGAAAAACCCGGTGGAATAAGCGGCGTCCCTGCTGCCGCAGCTCGGCCAAGCCGACCGCCGGGGTTTCAGCAATGCGCGCCATGAGGGCTGTACTCAGACCCGAAGCCAGCGCCAATGCCAGCGGAAACTCGCGCGAGCCGTAGCGAT
>JBEQAD010000150.1:2860-7650 GCA_041640515.1 Saprospiraceae bacterium
GGCAAATATCGCCTCGTCGCGGAAGTACCAGCCAACAAGCCAGCCGTCGAACAAGATTATCGCCTGGCTCACCAACAAGTTGAGCACCAGAGGCGCTGAAAAGGCCGCGTAGTGCCGCCACCACAGCGGACGCCACGCCCAGCGGGTACCCCCCCTAATGGCAGCGGCACACCACGCCAACCGCACTGCTCCTAAAATCGCCAAAGCCTTTAAGCAGCCCTCCAGTCCCCACCCTAAGAAGGCCGGTACACCTAAAGCCGTTACATAGCCGCCAAACGACAACAAGGCCCACCAGAGTAGCGCTTTAGAATGCCGTTTCAATGCGTAGGTGTGCTCCAAGGGCAAAACGGCCAGCTGGGCAAACAAGTACAACAGAAACCAGCCCAGCCCCTCAGGCGGCGTGAGCCCCGTCAGTGCCGGCATTAGTGCCCTCCGGCCTATCCAAAACACGCTGCACACCACCAGCGACATTGCCGTAAACAGCGCAAACACTTGAAATAGAAATACGGGACGTTCGTCCTCCGACAGGCGGCTGTACACAGGGATAAGACCCTGCAATAGACCATTAGCCCAAAAGAACGCCGCCACTGTACCTAGGAAGAGCATGCCCTCAAACTGGCCAATAGCCGTCACGCTTAGCGGGCTACGCGCCAGCAGAATGCTGCCCAGCACCAGCGAACCCAGGCGCAACACCTGGAACAGCTGTAGCGCTCCGGCTACAGAGAGCGGTCTGGCCCAACGCATGTCAGGAAGTTTTTTTGCGCCCGCGCATCCAGCTCGTCAGGCCGTCTATTGCTTCGCCAAAAGAGTTGAACTCTTTGCGGAAAACCACGCCGCCGCCAGCGCGGAAGCGCCGATCGCCGCCGGTGATGTCCGGCTCGGTGCGGTGATACACTCGCAAGCGCCAGCTGCGGCTTTTGGTAAATTGCATCTCCACGGTCACATCGCTACTAAAGAAGGCCTCGTTGGCCGTCGTGCCCGGTCGGGAAAGGCCTACCCACTGGGAACCTACTTGCACCACGAAGCGGTCGTCCTTGAAGCCGCTGGTCAGGCGCATCTGTAGGTCATTGCTGACGATGGCGTTATTGTTGGGCTGTTGCCCGGCTTCCAATTGGTTGCGGTAGTCGTTGTAAATAATGTCGAACTCGATGCTTGAGACAGCACCACCTACCCAGCCCGAGGCCAGCTCGTTCAGAAAGCCAGACAGCTGGTTGCCCAAAAATTGGCTGACCGTGTTAACGGCTAAGGCCGAGCTGTGCTGAGAGTTTATTTCTATTCCTGCCGTTGAAGGGGGCAAAAACAAACCGAGAGCAATCAACCCAAACACCTGGCGCGTCAGCTCGGCTTGGTCTTGGCGAAGCACGTTGAGGCGGCTGTCGGTCAACGATTTGAGCTGACCAACGGCGTTGGGAAACGCCAAATCGAAAGCGATACTGGGCTGAAAAAGATCGCCGCGCAGGTGCATGGTGACTACTGCTCGCGTAGGGCGCTTGGCTTCGGTAGCTACATCCGGGGCTGTTGCCAGTTCGTTTTGAATGAGATTATTCAAGGCGACGTTTTCGGTATACACGGCAACCAGGTTGATTTGCGCCCCAAAAGGGTCGCCGTACCAAGTGATGGTGCCGCCCTCTTCCACGGTAAAAGGTTTGTTCACCAAGTTGAGCAGAGAGAACTGGTATTCTCCGCGCAGGATGCGGTAGGTGCCGTACATGTTGAACTCGCCTTCCCGGTTAATGACCATGCGGATATTGCCCGAGCCGCGCCCCTTGATAATGTCGCCTGTCTGCGCGTCGAAAATGAGTTGTACTTCGGCCTCTTCAGTAATGGAGAGGTTAAGCTCCATGGAGATGCCTGTGGTCTCGGGCAAACGGCGGCGGTTCTTGGCATTCTCAGCCGTGTCGGCGCTTGGCGTTGGTATGTTTTGGAAGGTAATAAAACTGACCTCTTGGACGTCGCTGCCGCTCGTGCCTATGGGGATGTACAGGCGCGTATCTCGGCCGGTCGCAGCGTCAATGCGCATGTTGATGCGGTCAAAGCTGCCCGTAAAAGTAGCATCAAATCTACCCATCGCTTGGCCATAGAACAGATCGTTATCGCCTGCGCGCGTATTGAGCACCAGGAAATTGGAGCTGATGGAGCGGATGCGGCAGTCCACTCGCCAGTCCTGAAAATGGTCGTGGTACAGCCCTCCATAAACAAGCGCAGCGTTTTTACGCGTAGCATCTAAGATGGTGTCGCCGTCGGCCCAGATGCGGTCGTTCGTCAGCACGATGCGTTCGCGGGGCAAGTAGAAAAGCGCTTTGAGATAGTCCAGCTGGAACTGCCCCTCTGCCCACACTTCGCCGTTAACCTGAATACGCTCGAGCGGCCCTCCTACGTCTATGCGCGCGTCGAGGGTGCCAGCCGTCCTGGAAATGTCGGGCACAATCAACTCCAGTACGTTCATGGGGAAGGCGCGCGCGCGCACAGAAGCCTGAAATTCGCCGGGCATGACGACACCCAGTTCGCTGTGCACAAAAGGTTCTGCGTCGGCATTGGGCAAAAACGCGCCAGCGATGCGCATCTCGTGCTTGTCGCGGTCTTTAAAATAGAGCAGACCCAGCAAAGGCGCACTTAGGTCTGCCATATCCACAAAGCCCGAAAGCCCTCCCAAAGGCTTCTCATTGACAAAAACCGTGTCTGTGGTGATGTATGCCTGCAGGTTACGCAGTTCGAAGATGTCCTCTATCTCACCATCTAAATTGAAAATACGGCCTCGATAGGCGGCCGTTTCCAGCTTCAGGAAGCGCTCGAAGAAGCTGAGGTCAAAATTGGCTAAAGCAAAGCGCAGCCCACGTCCTTGATTATGGCTTTCCAGCATGACGCGCTTTAGCTCATGCATCAAGTAGAGATTGCGCGCTTCCCAATAGCCTGGCCGGAAGCGCAGGTAATTGTCCTCTTCCATTAGCCATTGCTCATCGAAGAGGGTGAGGGCGGCGGGATTAAAATGGACATTCCACAGGGAGTCCACTACCGAAAGTTCGCCTTTGAGGAAGAGGCGCTCCACTACCGAAGTAGTGTCTTCAGCGGTAAACAGGAAGTCTACGCGATTGCTCGACAGGTCGCTTTCCAGCCGGAAGTAGCCCAGTGGCCTTTTTGCGGAGAGGGTTGCCCAGGGCAGGTCCACTTTGAGGCGTCCGATGTCGCGGTTGATGCGCACGAGTACTTCGGGTTGGTAGGCTTCGGCCTGGCCATATCGCAACAGCGGTATCGCCAAACGGAGGTCTATCTGACCGCTAGGAGCATTTACACGGGCATCGAATTCGACGTTTTGGAGAGGGGCCAGCTCAGGCAAAAACAACTGCAGCAGATTGCGAGTATCCTTGATGCGAACCTTAACCTGGTATTGGTCGTCGACGGCGAGGGTATCGGGTAAGTAGTCGCCAAAGGCCTGTTGGGTCAGGGTAGGGTAGTACCGCTGTAGTACCGTCTGCAGGTGTGTCCCGATGCGGTTCAGGGTAAAGCGCCCGCTTAGGCTGCCGTCGAGCACGTCAGAAAACAACAAAAAACGCCGCTGCCCCTTGGCCGTAGTGGAAGCCGCAAAGCGGAGCGAGTCCAGGCGATAGTGCTGGTCATTCTCCACGAGCATGAAATTCCGAAGCAGCAGCGCCCCGTAGAGGTTGTTCCAATCGGAGGCGAACATTTTGAGGTGCTGCACTTTGCCAGAAACGACCCAGTCGCGCTCTACCAGGTTGAGCTGGCGCAGACGGAGACGTCGCACGTCGGCCTTAAAGTCGAACTCCGGAGTAGAGTCCTTCATGCTAACAGTGCCGTCGAAGGTGAAGGCGATGTTGGGGTCGTCCATGGTGGCCCGCCCTGTGAAGACCTTTTCTTCAAAGCGGCCGTCGAGTTCGATGTTGTGGTAGTTATAGCCGCGGAAATACAGCGAGTCTATGGTGCCCGTTGCGCGGGTGCGGATGGTGGCTAGCGTCAGGCCGGAACCTTCGGAAATGTTGAACCTGAAGGAAGCCAACCCGAATTGGTTGCTGCCCGTCCACTTAGCCAAATCGAAGTCTCGCATGTAAAGGAAGCCCGAATACACAGCGCGCTCCTCGCCACCGCCAAGGTCGAGTTTCATGTCCACCTGACCATAGCCTATCTCCGAGCTTAACTTACCTGCCAGAATGTGGTTGGTGCCGAAGAGCAAGTGATAGAAGCCTTGAAAGCGGACGTTGCCCAGGGCGTCGAAATAGGCGGGTGGAGAAAAGCCGGGTAGTATACGGCGAAGAGTACGCAAGTTAGTCTCGGCATGGTCCAGGTCAAAGAGCAAACGCATGCGGTCGCTGCCTTCGGCCAGGTCGTCGCCGTCGAACTTGCCGCGCAGCAGCAAGTCTTGCCCTATGCGAACAAACAAATGGCGCCCGTTGAGGCGATTGACGCGCCCGTACAGTAAGCCGGAGATATCGGCCGTCAAGTCGCGGTTGTGGTCGAAGAAGGTATTGCTCCGAAGGTCGGGGCTAAAGAAAATGAGGTCGCCCAGCCGAAGGCGCGAGCCTTCGGCCCAATGGCCCTCCATGTACACCCGATCAGTGAAGCGCTCAAAGTCGTGGTAGGTGCGATAGCGCATGATGAAGGTATCGCTTAGTTGGCTACCGTTGGTTTTCAAGCGCATGCCGTAGAGGGCGGTCAGCGTATCCGAAACGAATAGCTGCTGGGCGGACAAGTGTTCGAGGTGAAAGCCACTTTGCTCGCGTGCCTGAAGGCGCCGCAGTTGCCCCCCAAACACCAGGTCCGAGCTGGCGGCAACGCTG
>JBEQAD010000151.1:0-7600 GCA_041640515.1 Saprospiraceae bacterium
GAACGAGATTGTTCGCCAAGCACGCATGACTAACGCCGGCATAAACTTGTATTTTCGCTTCGACTTAGCACACACGTCGTTTTAACCAATTACCCTTTTTACGGCTTGAATAAATAAAGCGGGAAGCGGCCCTTGCATGGGTCTACTTCCCGCTTCACTCATTAGAGGCATCTTGATCTTTAGCCTTCAAATGCCGATAGGTCAAACAGCAAAGAGAACCGCAAAGTGTTGTCCAGGGGGTTGCGTTGGTTGGTCGTGGGCACCAGATAGGATAGGTTGAGGCCAAAAATATTGTACTTGATACCTAGGCCTACGCTGAAGTATTTGCGATTGCCCTTAGAGTAATGTTCATAAAAGTAGCCGGCCCGCACGGCGAACTGGTTGTCATACCAGTATTCGGCCCCTGCGCCAATGTTGATTTCCTTGAGCTCCTCGCTAAAGCCACCCGGGGCATCGGAGAAGGACTTGAACACGCCGCGAATAGACGAGTATTGCTTGTAGTCCGGGGTCCCGTCGCCGTCTTCATCTATATCGGGGCGCGGTGTGGGCACAAGGAGTTTGTTCAAATCAGAGGTGAACGTGAGGGTGTTGTGAGCATCCAAGTTGAACTTCCAAGCAAAGCCTAGCCCTAAGTTAGTTGGAATGTAGTCGCGGTTGGCCGAGCGAGTATATGTGATTTTAGAGCCCAGGTTGCTAACGACAGCTCCAAAAGTAAATTCTCCGCCGTTGCGGGTAATCTTCATAGGAGTACGGTACGTCAGTGATAAGTCGGCTCCACCAGCCACACCAGGGCGTATCTCGTTACCTTCCACAATCTGGCCTGTGGCCAGATTGGAGTAGATAAATTTGGCGCCTACTGCGGCGGAGAACTTGTCAGATAATTTGCGCGAGTAAGCGAGCGCGACTTCAAACTCATTTGGGCGGCCCTGTCCCAAGGAGCCACCGTTTTCATCCGTAAATTCGATATCGCCCAAAGAGAAATACCGCAAACTGGCGCCGATAGTCTGCAACTTGTCGAGACGCTTGTAAGCCGATAGGTAAGCGAGATACACATCTTGTAGCCCTAAGTTGCGCATCCAAGGAGTATACGTAGCGGATACGGCCACGTCTTTATCAGCGAAGGCGAGCTTAGACTGGTTGTAGTGCATACCATTAGGGTCTGCAGAGGTGGCAATGCCTACATCGCCCATGGCGCCCCCACGGGCGTCAGGGGCAATACGCAGAAAAGGTACTGCACTCGTTACAGAGTTGGCGCAGCGCTCACCCGTTGGCACCAGCGCTCCTGTTACAGGGTTGTATGAATATCCCTTTCCATCTCTACACTTAGGGACGAGCTGTGCGCGAAGCGTATCTATAGAGGTGAAAAGTACAGCAAAGGCCAGCAGCCAGGGAAGTGGAGCCTTTAGTCTCATGATAGCAGGTTGTAAATTAGTTGCACAATGTTTCATTTCTTATGCGCCTACAGGCAGTGCGCAGAGGCAAAGGTAGGTATTTAATACACCTTAATCTTACGCGCACGCAGCCTTGATGCAAGGGCTGGAGCAGCGGTTGCCCGAAGTGTGTTTCTTTGCCATCAAAACAGTCGAGTATGAACCTATGGGGCATTGACCTGGGCGGCACTAAGATAGAAGGCGTAGTGCTCGAAAGCCGCGCCAACCCGCGCGTTCTCGCACGCCACCGAGTACCCACAGAGGCGCGCCTGGGCTACGAACACATACTGGAGCAAATCGAACATCTAATGGGTGAGCTTTCCCGATTGAGTGGGCGAAAACCGGATCGTTTGGGGCTAGGGCATCCGGGAACTCTCGATCCGCAGACAGGAGTAGTCAAAAACGCCAACACAACGGCACTGATAGGCAAGCCATTTGACAAAGACTTACACCGGCGCTTGGGCATCCCTGTGCGTTTGGCTAACGACGCGAACTGCTTTGCGGTAGCAGAAGCTCTGTTAGGTGCCGTACCAGAAGTGCTGCCGCTGGCCGAAGTGGTTTTCGGTGTTATCATGGGTACTGGTGTGGGTGGTGGTATCGTGGTACGCGGTCAAGTCATTCATGGCCGACAAGGCATTGCCGGCGAATGGGGCCACAATTTTCTTGACAGCGAAGGAGGGGTCTGTTATTGTGGCAAAATCGGCTGTGTGGAAACACTCATCTCGGGGCCGGCGTTGGAACGGTTTTATCAGGAAAAAACCAGCCAACATAGGCACTTATCCGACATCGCTGCGCGTTCAGAAAGTGGCGATGATGACATCGCTAAGGATACGATGAACCGCCTAATTCATTACTTTGGCAAAGCCATCGCTGTGGTTATTAACATCTTAGACCCTGATGCTATCGTGCTTGGCGGCGGAGTAGGCAATATTGAGCGCCTGTATACGGATGGCGTTGCTGAGGCGGGCAAATATTTGTTCAATCCGCGCATCGACACTGTCTTTTTGAAACCTAAACTGGGCGACAGTGCAGGTGTTTTTGGCGCCGCCCTTCTGTTTTGAACAACTCTAACTCTTTGTTAAGAACTATTTTTAAGTAAGGGAAGCGTCTATCTTACTCGCACAACTTTTTTTACATAAAGGATTTAGCATGAATGATCCACGATTCTTTCAAAACGCTATGAAACAAAACCTCCTCGTCAGCTGGTTTTTCGGCGTTGCCATCACCTTGTCTGCACAGGCAGAAATTAAGTTGCCTTATAAACCGCCCAAGCCAGACCCAGCACCGGCATCCATAGAGTACAAATCGCCTAAAAGCTCCGCTCCTGTTGTGTATTCCACACCGTTAGGGTCTCCCGCTCCTGCTTCGATATCGGCGGAAAAGGATGCAGAAACTCGGCGTGCTGCGGCATTGGCTAAGGTTCAAGGCAAGCAGGCGCCACCACTTACTTCGACAGCGGCACCCTCGGCGCTCAGTGCTCGACAGGTCGCTCCAGCAACTTACTCTACTACAACGTCGGTTTCTCCCCTTCCTATGAGTGTCGATCCAGAACCAGCTACGACTGTCACGGTCAACGGTCTGAATGTACAGCGCACTGTCCGACCAGGACGCGGGCAGGTGGGCAATGAGTTATTTACGCCAGTGAGCGAATTACACTTTGTCCAGTTTGCCGTTTATTGTAAGGACACTCCCGTAGATAAGGCCCCCCCTATCGAAGGCTTGTACCTACTCTGGCACCCTGGAAGTACGTGCCCAGGTGGTGCTAAGGGCGCCAGCTATATTGTGAAAGGCTATACTTCGCCCGAAGAGGCCAAAGCCGCTGTTGCTGCCTTTAGAGCGAGAGGCATTGACTGCTGGTACAACCCCGTGCTTACGGGTGCGGAGGTAGAAATCATCGGTGTCCGCTAACCCTTTGGCTCTTTTTGGCCGCATGCCTTCCTAAACTACCCTGTCAATACGGGAGACTTAGCCGACTTTTGCTGCATGGACGACAGAAAACCAGCCGAAACGCCAGAGGGCGAGCCCTCCATGCTTCCTCGAGAGGTTCCACTGAGCGAGGCCGATATAAGGGTGCGCTATGAAGATGTCTATGAGGACATCCAACCCGACGAAGTAGTGGCCGTGCGTTGGCGAGAGAATGCCTACGAATTTACCTGCAGAAATGGCCTTTGCCTCCGAGTACACGTGTTAGCTCCCGATATCTTTCGGTTGCGCTACAGCCCTGATGGTATTTTTCTGCCCGACATTTCCTATGCAGTAGTTTCTGAGCCACCTTCTTCAAAAGTAACTGCTACCCTAAGTGAGACCACCAACGAGTACGTGCTGGCCACTTCAGCTTTGCAACTGGTGCTCACCAAATCCGGTGCACAGGTGCGGTTTTACGATGCTGATGACCGGCTACTAAATGAAGACGCTTCGGGCTTTAGCGCGCGACGCAGTGTGCTCAAAGGATGGTATTCTTTGAAAATAGTAAAAAAATACCAGCACAAAGAAGCCTTCTACGGGCTTGGCGATAAGACCTGCAGTTCTAATCTGTGCGGCAAAGCCTTTGAGAATTGGTGTACAGATGCCTTTGCCTTCGGGCGAGGCACTGATCCGCTCTATCGCGCCATACCTTTCTACTGCGGCATTCACCACGGCTTGTCGTACGGCATTTTTTTGGACAATACTTTTCGTACGCACTTTGATTTCAACAGCGACGACAGTAGCACCGTATCATTCTGGGCAGAAGGTGGCGAGATGAACTACTACTTTTTCAGCGGCCAGAAACCTGCCGATGTTGTACGCGCTTATGCCCGCCTGACAGGTAAACCAGAGTTGCCGCCCTTATGGGCACTAGGCTTTCAGCAATGCCGTTGGAGTTATTACCCGTACAGCCGCGTGCTGGAAGTGGCCGACACCTTCCGAGCACTTCGCATACCGTGCGATGCCATTTACTTAGACATCGACTACATGGATGGTTATCGGTGTTTCACCTGGAACCCCGAGCATTTTCCTGACCCTCAAGGTTTGGTTAACGCCTTGAAAGAGCGCGGCTTCCAGGTGATAGTCATGGTCAATCCGGGCATCAAGGAAGACCCCGACTACATCGTTTACCAGGAGGGCGTAGAGAAGGGTATGTTTGTCCGGACGTCCGACGGAGCCATAGCTAAAGGGCCGGTCTGGCCGGGCTTTTGCGCTTTTCCAGATTTCTCCGACCCAAAAGTGCGCGACTGGTGGGGCCGCTTACATCGCAATTTCTACGTAGACTTAGGTATCAGTGGCTTCTGGAATGATATGAACGAGCCAGCGGTGTTTCACGTACGCGGAAAGACATTGTCCGACGATACGCTGTATCGTTTTGAAGGGCATTGGGCTAGCCACCGAAAGATACATAACGTGTATGGTATGCTCATGACACGCGCCACTTGGGAGGGTTTGCGTCATCTGAAGCCGGATAAGCGCCCGTTTGTGCTTACGCGAGCAACATTTAGCGGCGGACAACGCTATGCTGCTGTCTGGACGGGCGACAATACTTCCAGCTGGGAGCACTTGGCATTGGCCAACGTCCAGTGTCAGCGTCTCAGCATCTCGGGTTTCTCTTTCTGTGGTTCCGACATTGGTGGCTTCGCCGGTGCGCCCGATGGCGAACTTTTCATCCGCTGGCTTCAGCTCGGCGTTTTTCACCCCCTCATGCGCGTGCACAGCATGGGACAACACCTGGCTGGTGATACTGTCGTGACGGATGAAGCCCAACTGACCGACCCGAAATGGCACACCATGGACCAAGAGCCGTGGTCATTTGGCGACCGCTGGACGCCGCTCGCTCAAAAGGCCATCGAACTGCGCTATGCCTTACTGCCTTACCTCTACACGGCCTTATGGAAAAATAGTCAAGATGGCACGCCCGTGCTTCAGCACGCCGCATTCGCCGATCCTAGTGACCCTAAGTTGCGCGACGTAGAGCGCGACTTTCTCTGCGGAGAGCATCTGTGGGTGAGCCCCGTAGTGCAACCTAAAGTGCAACGACAACTCGTGTATCTGCCCAAAGGGCAATGGTACTATTTTTGGAATGGCCAACCGGCATCCGGAGAGCTATTCGTTAACGTTATGCCTGAAGAGATACCTTTCTTCATTCGAGCCGGTGCTGTGTTGCCGGTTTACCCAATACTTCAACACACGGCCGAAACCCCCAAGGAAGCATTGACGCTTTACGTTTATTATTACGCGGGAGAAGAAGAGGTAGTCAGTCAGCTATACGAAGACGCTGGCGAGGGATATGCCTATAAGCAGAAAGATTTTTGTTTGCGCACTTGGCGTAGCATAAGTAATAATAAGCAATCTTTTTATCTTAGTCAGCGTATAGAAGGCAACTGGCCTGTCCCTTATTCAAAAATTAAGATCTTTTTAATCGGCTTTCCCTCCTTTTTAAAAGCGTGCGTCGTAGACGGTGTCGAAATGCCTATTCGGGAGACGCGCCTTCGCAATCGCACCCTGTACCAATTTACCGTTTCACCCAACTTTACCCGTATTGAATGGCACGCATAGACTGGCTCCGCATCTTCTACCACGTTAGCTTCTGGGTAGTCTACCTCTTTTTAAACACCTGGCTGGGTAGTCTTTTTAATGGCATTGATATAAATAAAGCGTTCATCAATGAGATCAGTGTCATACCAGTCAAGCTTTTACTCACCTACTTTGTTTTTTATCGAATCATTCCGCTTTATCTGGATCGCGACAAATTATGGAAGCTGATCGGCCTGACTTCGGCAGCATTCGTCGTAGCCATATTGCTCTACCGCATGACGACGGAGTGGATCCTCTTCCCAATAACCAACCCGAGCAGGAACGTGGCCTTCTTCAACTGGAAGGGTATATACCTGATTGCTTTTGATTTGTTCATCACCGTAGCGGCCGCTACCACGATCAAGATGATTCGAGTGCACTATAAAAGCTTAGAGTTTGAGCAGGAATTGATGCGTGAAAAGCTGCAGTCAGAGCTCAACTTCTTGCGTGCACAGATGAATCCACACTTCCTGTTTAACACCCTGAACAACCTCTATGGGTTGGCGCGTAAAAAATCTGACCATACTGCCGACGCTATTCTAATGCTGTCCAAGATCATGCGCTTCATGCTCTACGATTGTCGAGCACCTCGTATTGCAGTAGCCGATGAAGCCAGGGTAATACGCGACTACATTGAACTGGAAAAACTGCGCTACAACGAGCGTTTGAAAGTCCAATACGAAGAGCATATCGAACCTCCAGGCGGTTTCATAGCTCCGCTGTTATTGCTACCTTTTGTGGAGAACAGCTTCAAGCATGGTGCGGGTGGTACCACAGGCACCGTGGAAATATCGATACGTCTGACTCTGAAAGACAGCGTCCTCGACTTCGAAGTGCACAATACCGTGGACGCTGAACCTGTACCGCCAAAGTCGGAAGGCATTGGCCTGAAAAATGTACGCCGCCAGCTGGAGCTCCTCTACCCCGACCGCCACGAGTTGTTTACGGGGCGAGAGAATGGTTCCTTCCGCGCACATTTGAAGGTGCGCTTGGAGAGAAACTAAGTACAGCGCTTTTTAGACCCGGACGCAGGAGTGTAAAACTTTTCATCCGCCCTGCGTTAAAGAAGGCAGCATTATCGCGTTATGCTTTGCATTGGCAGAAAAGCTAACTTAATTAAGCTACTATTTACTAAAAAAATGTCTGCCGAGGCAACCCAAATGACGGTTAGACAATCCATTCAACGTCCGTTCAACATGCAGCAGCTGACTGACCAGGATCTCGTGCAAGGCGTACTTAAAGGAAGTCCTGCCCATCAAACGGCGCTGTATCAAAAATACAGCGTTCCCATGTTTCGAGTAGTACTGCGTTTTGCTCGAGATCGGGCTGAAGCTGAGGACATGTTACAGGATGGCTTTATTCGCGTTTTCCGCGACATGGGGCAATTTCGAGGAGAAGGAGCGCTAGGGGGGTGGATTCGCCGCATCATGGTCAATACAGCCTTGAGTCATCTGCGCAAGCAGCGCGATTTTCTGCGCGACACACCAGACTACTCACCGTTTGAGAACCTGCTGCGTACAGAAGAAGACTTCGCCTCTAACCTCGATGCCGAAACGCTGCTCAAATACCTGCAGCGCCTGCCGCCGGGATATCGCGCAGTGTTTAATCTGTACGTCATCGAAGAA
>JBEQAD010000152.1:0-7547 GCA_041640515.1 Saprospiraceae bacterium
CTCCACAGGACATTGTCGGCTAATAGCCAACCTCCTGGGCGCAGTTTGGGGATAACCAATTCGTAATGTTTTAGGTAATCCATCTTTCCACCGTCTAAGAACGCCAGGTCGAAAGTCTCATTGAGTAAAGGGATAATCTCGGCAGCATCGCCTAAGTGGAGCACGATGCGCTGCCGCAGTCCTGCTTTTTGCACGAAGGTTTCGATGATATCGCGCAGTTCGTCGTTCACTTCTATGGTATACAAGAGGCCATCTGCCGTTAAGCCTTTGGCCAAGCAGAGCGCACTGTAGCCGGTGAAGGTGCCTACCTCCAAAATGCGTCGTGGGCGCATAAGCTGGCTGACCATGGTCAAGAAGCGCCCTTGTAGAGGGCCGCTCAGCATCTGAGGATGCAACGTATGTAGATACGTGTAGCGTTCCAGCGCCTCCAGCAGCGGGTCAGGGCGGGTAGTGTGTGCCTCGCAATAGGCCACAACGCGCGCGTATGCATCAGAGCCAAACATATCTTTGGGCAGTTACGGGCTATACAGGCCGGCAAGTAACAGATATTTTGACGATGCTCAAGTTTTTTTTTGAAAAAGATTTTTTGGAATGATTTGTCGCCTTACCTTTGCACACGCTTTTCGGAAAGGGAGGCCTTCCACTTCGAAAAGCGCGTTCATTGAAGTTTTTTTCTTAGAAAAAGGCCTGTAGAGGTCAACTAGTCGGCCAGTATAGCTCAGTTGGTAGAGCAGCTGATTTGTAATCAGCTGGTCGGGGGTTCGAGTCCCTCTACTGGCTCTTTGCAGAGAGAAGAGCAATGGGGGTGCCCCGGAGTTGGAGAGCCGGGCCAGACTGTAAATCTGGTGCTTCACAGCTGAGTAGGTTCGAATCCCACCACCCCCACCTTCTTAAGTGATGCGGTGGTAGCTCAGTTGGTAGAGCGTCAGCCTTCCAAGCTGAATGTCGCGAGTTCGAGTCTCGTCCGCCGCTCTGAATGGACCGCTTATCGGTTTTCTTCGCCTTATTTGGCCGCCGTTGTAGCTCAGGGGTAGAGCACTTCCTTGGTAAGGAAGAGGTCGTGAGTTCAAATCTCATCAACGGCTCAGCTTTTTCAGCTTTTCAATCCCTTCATTTTTGTTAGAAAGCATCGCCTGAGGGCTACGAGTAAAGTTCTTGTGCCCATGCTTTCATGAAGCATCCTAAAATTTCTGGCAGCCAACCTGTTTTGGTGAACCTTTAACTTAACAAACACTCGTCTAAACATTATTTTTAGTTTAACCAATGGCAAAAGATACATTTGTTCGTACTAAACCCCACGTCAATATCGGGACGATTGGTCACGTAGACCACGGCAAGACGACACTGACCTCCGCTATCACGTACGTATTAGCGCAGAAGGGTTTGGCCAAGAAGATGGACTACGACTCCATTGACGCGGCGCCGGAGGAAAAAGAGCGCGGTATCACCATTAATACCGCTCACGTGGAATACGAGACGGAAAACCGTCACTATGCTCATGTAGATTGCCCGGGTCACGCCGACTATGTGAAGAACATGATCACGGGGGCTGCTCAGATGGACGGTGCCATCCTCGTGGTGGCTGCTACGGACGGTCCGATGCCTCAAACGCGCGAACATATCCTGTTGGCCCGCCAGGTGGGCGTACCCAAAATTGTAGTATTCATAAACAAAGTTGACCTTGTGGACGACCCCGAGATGCTTGAATTGGTAGAGATGGAAGTGCGCGAGTTGCTGAGCTCTTACAAGTTCGATGGCGATAATGCCAGTGTCATCCGTGGCTCGGCACTTAAGGCGTTAGAAGGCGACCCAGCGGCCATGAAGAGCATCGAAGAACTGATGGCTGCCTGCGACCGCGATATTCCCGAACCCATCCGCGAAATAGACAAGCCCTTCCTCATGCCAGTGGAAGATGTATTCACCATCACTGGTCGCGGCACAGTAGCTACGGGCCGTATTGAGCGCGGTGTAATCAATGTGAACGACCCGGTGGAAATCGTCGGCTTGATGAAAGACGGCGAAAAGCCCAAGACTTCGACGGTAACGGGTGTAGAAATGTTCCGCAAGATTTTGGAGCGCGGTCAGGCGGGTGACAACGCCGGCTTGCTGCTGCGTGGGATCGAAAAAGACGAAGTCAAGCGCGGCATGGTTATTTGCAAGCCTGGCAGCGTGAAGCCCCACAAACGCTTCAAGTGCTCCGTGTACGTGCTGTCGAAAGAAGAGGGTGGCCGCCATACCCCCTTCTTCAGTGGCTATCGGCCGCAGTTTTATTTCCGCACGACCGACGTGACGGGTGACGTGAAGCTGCCGCAGAACATCGAAATGGTGATGCCGGGCGACAACGTAGAGTTTGAAGTGACCCTGCACAGCTCCATTGCTCTTGAGCAAGGCCTTCGCTTCGCTATCCGCGAAGGTGGCCGTACGGTTGGCGCTGGTCAGGTGACGGAAATTCTGGACTAATCTTAGGCAACCCAGTAAATAGCTGCTCATACGAGAGCGCGAGCCTGGGTGAAAAAGCATCACCGCCTTAGCCCTCTCTCGCGCTCTTTAACTTTTTAGGGGTATAGCTCAACTGGTAGAGCGGCGGTCTCCAAAACCGCAGGCTGCGGGTTCGAGTCCTGCTGCCCCTGCTTATCAAAAAGGCCGTAAGCGTTTTTTGCGCTTCTAAAGACTCGAAACGGTATGGAAAAGGTTACGCTTTATTTGAGGGAGAGCTATCAAGAGCTTATGGAGCACGTTACTTGGCCTACCATGGCTCAGCTGCAAGAAAGTACTATTGTTGTGCTAGTTACATCGGTACTGTTGGCCTTGCTCATCTTTCTGATGGATGCAGCCTGCAGCCTTACATTTAAAAATATCTACGGCGTTTTCTAACGCCTTAAGCCAGGGCTTGCGCTCACAGATTTTATGGCTAAGAGCAAAAAAGACGAAGCATTAGAAGCTCCTAAGCCCGTCGTTGAAGAACGGCGCTGGTATGCTTTGCGCGTTATTAGTGGCCACGAGAAGAAGATCAAAGAGCGCATTGAGCTGGAAATCGAGCGCTCTAATTGGAAAGACTTCATCTTCCAGGTAGTGGTGCCGACAGAAAAAGTGTACAAAATACGGTCGGGCAGAAAAGTGGCACAAGAGCGCAACCTACTGCCCGGCTACGTGCTGATAGAAGCCCTAAACACTCGCTTGCACGGCGACATCGTCAAGACGATAAGCGAAATGCCCAATGTTGTCTATTTCCTGGGCAAGGAGAACCCCACTCCCATGACACAGGCGGAGGCCAATCGCTTGCTGGGCATCGCAGATGAGTCCCTTGCGTCGGGCGAAACTATAGCGGAACCCTTCCTGGTCGGAGAAACAGTGAAAATCATTGATGGGCCGTTTACCGACTTCACGGGTGAAATCAAAGAGATTTACGAAGACAAACGCAAACTGAAAGTCATCGTGAAGATTTTCGGCCGCGGTACGGAGGTGATGCTAGGTTTTTTACAGGTAGAAAAAATTTAGCCTGGTAGCATTTGAGGCTCGCCACAGAAGAAAGAGGTGAGCGCGCTTCCCTCAAAAGCTGGGTATGGCTAAGTGATAATACATTCCCTACAACGAGTTGTTCTCAAAGCACTTATGGCAAAAGAAGTCGAATTTTATATCAAACTTCAGGTGAAAGGAGGGCAAGCCAACCCGGCCCCGCCTATTGGCCCAGCGTTGGGTTCCAAAGGGGTCAACATCATGGAGTTCTGCAAGCGTTTCAATGCGCAGACACAAGAGCAGATGGGCAAGGTGTTGCCTGTTGTAGTGTCGGTGTACAAAGACAAGACCTTTGATTTCGTCATCAAAACGCCCCCTGCTTCGGTGCAGCTGTTTGAAGCTGCGCGCCTGCAACCGGGCCAAGGTTCGCCCCAGCCGAATCGAAAAAAGGTAGGCTCGGTCACCTGGGAGCAAGTACGCGCCATTGCAGAAAACAAGATGCCTGACTTGAACTGCTTCACCATAGAGTCGGCTATGAAAATGATTGCAGGCACGGCGCGCAGCATGGGTATTACTGTAGAAGGCACGCCACCTTGGAAAAAGGCGGAGGAATAGGCTAAGTATCACTATTAAAGGAAGTTTCGACCTTTTCGAAACGCTTGACCTTTAAATTTCTTTTATATGAAAAAACTCACCAAAAAGCGCCGTGCTATCGAAGGCAAGGTCGACAAAAACAAAGAGTACACACTGTCGGAAGCCATGAGCCTGGTCAAAGAGGTGAATACTGCCAAGTTTAACGCTTCCGTTGATCTGCACGTTCGTTTAGGAATTGACCCCCGCAAAGCCGACCAGGCGCTGCGAGGTACAGTATCGCTGCCGCATGGCACGGGAAAAACGAAGCGCGTATTAGTCTTTTGCACGCCCGATAAAGCAGACGAAGCCAAGGCCGCTGGAGCCGATCACGTTGGTTTGGAAGATTATATCCAAAAAGTCTCCGAAGGATGGATGGATGTAGATGTGGTCATTGCCACTCCCAATGTGATGGCGCAGCTGGGTAAGGTGGCGCGTATCCTGGGTCCTCGTGGTCTGATGCCCAACCCCAAGACGGGCACCGTTACTAACGACCTGGCCGCTGCTGTTCAGGAAATTAAAAAAGGTAAAATTGCCTTCCGCGTGGACAAGTTCGGCATCGTACATGCCTCAGTCGGTCGCGTTTCATTTACGCCAGAACAGCTGACGGAAAATGCCTACGAACTGATTAGCACGCTGGTGCGCATGAAGCCGGCCAGTGCCAAGGGTACTTATATGAAGTCCATTGCTGTGGCTAGCACGATGAGCCCGGGCATTGCTGTTGATCCCAAGTCCATCAAAATCTAACTCCCGGACAAGGCAAGCGTCTTCTCTCATTACGTCTAAATGCAAATCAAGCCATGACACGTGAAGATAAAAATGCAGCTATTGCTGAGTTACAGGAAACCTTGAGCAAGAGTTCCTTCTTTTACATTGCGGACTCTTCCACACTTACGGTGGCGCAGGTGAACAAGTTTCGCCGCATGTGCTTCGAAAAAGGGGTAAAGATGAAGGTGGCCAAAAACACCCTCATTCGCAAGGCCCTGGAAGCTATCGCTGCTGAAGATGGCAGACGCAACTACAAAGATATTTACGACATTTTGCACGGCCCATCTACACTGCTCATTTCGGACAACCCGAAAGCGCCGGCAATGCTGATTGAGGCGTTTCGCAAAGACGCAGATCGCCCCTTGTTAAAGGGTGCTTATATTGATTCCAGCATCTTCATTGGCGACGACCAATTAAAGGCGCTGACTAATCTGAAGAGCAAAGAAGAACTTATTGGCGAAATCATCGGCTTATTACAGTCCCCTGCACGCAATCTGGCCAGCCTCATCACGGCTTCGGGCAGCAAAGTGGCAGGCATTGTCAAAGCCCTTGCTGAGCGCGAAGGCTAATTCAAGAGTAGGCTTCCAAGCATGTTACATGCACCTAAATATGAGCTTCTAAACGACCAAGGAAAACGCCCCTAAACCTTTTTATCACTCATTTCGCAAACTACTTCAAAATTTCTGACACAATGGCAGATCTGAAAGCACTGGCTGAGCAACTGGTGAACCTGACTATCAAAGAAGCAAGCGAGCTGGCTACTATCTTGAAAGAAGAATACGGCATTGAACCGGCCGCTTCGGCTGTCGCTGTAGCCGCTGTGCCGGGTGCTGCGGCAGGTGGTGGCGAGGCAGCAGCACCGGAAAAGACGGAATTCGACGTCATTCTAAAAGACCCCGGTGCAGGTAAGCTGAATGTCATCAAAGAGGTGAAAAACCTTCTGGGCCTGGGTCTGGCAGAAGCCAAGAGTCTGGTAGATAACGCTCCCAGCCCCATCAAGACAGGTATCAGCAAGACCGAGGCCGAGTCGCTCAAAGCTACTCTCGAAGGACTGGGCGCTACCGTAGAGTTAAAGTAAGAGCGACCCGAAGGCCAGCGTGAGGGCGCGCCTGTAGGCAAGTCTTCACCTTTTGCGCATATTTTAATCAAGCGCCTCTCCTTCAGCGTTCTTATTTCTACCTACGGATGCTCAATAAGTCCTTTTCTGTAATTCTCGTTAAGCATTTAGGCTTAGTGCTTTTGAGCGTTTTTGCTTCAAAAGCGCTAAGCCTGTTGCTGTCTGGATATTAGCTCGAATACCCCCTCCTGTTTGGTTATCCCTCGCAAAGGAGACACTTCTCATCACCCTATTGGCTCTTGGCCTTTTCTCTCACTCTCACGGCCTGATTAGCCCACTGCACACCAGTATAATTTGCTAAAATGACCAACAACGGCACATCCAACGGGGCGCACCCCAAAACCGGCGTTCAGGAACGCATTAATTTCGGCAAAATTCGACTGGCCGACCATTACCCTGATCTGCTCGAAATTCAATTAAAATCTTTCCAAGAGTTTTTTCAGTTGGAGACTACTCCGGAAAATCGGGCAACGGAGGGTTTATATAAGGTTTTCAAAGAAAACTTTCCCATTACCGACGCCCGGAACATCTTCAATCTGGAGTTTCTTGACTACTTTGTTGATCCCCCACGCTACTCCATCGAGGAATGCATGCAGCGTGGTTTGACTTACTCCGTTCCGCTAAAGGCTAAGCTCCGCCTCTCTTGTAACGACGAGGAGCACATTGATTTCCAGACCGTTGTTCAGGATGTCTTCCTGGGGAATATTCCCTACATGACGCCCAAAGGCACCTTTGTCATCAATGGTGCGGAACGCGTGATTGTTTCGCAGCTGCACCGCTCTCCAGGGGTATTCTTTGGACAGAGCTATCATCCCAACGGCACGAAAATTTACAGTGCTCGCGTCATTCCTTTCAAAGGTGCGTGGATGGAGTTCGCCACCGATACTAACCTGGTCATGTACGCTTACATTGACCGAAAGAAGAAATTCCCAGTGACCACCCTGCTTCGAGCCATCGGCTATGACAGCGATAGGGCTATTCTTGACCTGTTCAACCTGGCAGAAGAGGTTCCTTGCACGCGCGAGCACCTGGAGGCCGTTATTGGCCGCAAATTGGCTGCTCGCGTGATGCGCACTTGGCCCGAAGAGTTCGTAGATGAGGACACGGGTGAGGTGGCCACTATCGTGCGCAACCAGGTGATTTTAGAGCGCGATGTGGTACTGGATGAGACCAATATCGAGCAAATCTTGGCCTCCGAGGTGCCCACCATTATCCTGCAACGGGTGGACGTGGAGGAGGACTTTTCTATTATTTACAACACCCTTCAGAAAGACCAAACCTCCACGGAGTTAGAAGCAGTGACGCATATCTATCGCCAGCTGCGCGGCTCTGAGCCGCCTGACGACGAGACGGCACGGGGTATCATCGAGAAGCTTTTCTTCTCCGATAAACGCTATAATCTCGGTGAAGTAGGGCGCTTCAAGATTAACCGCAAGCTACAAGTAGATATTCCGCAAGACGTGCTGGTGTTGACCAAAGAGGACATTATTGCCATCGTGCGATACATCGTGGCTCTGGTCAACAACAAGGCCGAAATAGATGACATTGACCACCTGTCCAATCGCCGTATCCGTAC
>JBEQAD010000153.1:0-7520 GCA_041640515.1 Saprospiraceae bacterium
AGCTGTAACAGTGTACGTTTGGCCTGGTGCCAACTGCACCGCGCGCGGCCCAGTCTGCGTAGGCACGGTGCTCCATACGAACTGCAAGCGGTCTAAGTCTACAGGCGTAGAATCATAAAAAGCTCCTGTTACCGCAGCGGCGCCGCCTTTAGCGCAGTCTATGCTTTCCAGGGTCAGTGCAAGGCTTAGGGGCGGTAGCTGCGCCAAGTGCACCGTAGCGCTTGCTACACAGCTATTGGCGTCGGTTACGGTAACCGTATGGGTGCCCGGCAACAGGCTAACTGTCGGTGCATTGGCCGCACCACTGCTCCAGGAGTACTCATAGGGAGGCGTCCCGCCTGCAGCGATGGCTGCCACCATTCGTTCTCGCTGGTTGGCACACAGCGTATCGGTAGGCGGTAACAGGGATAATGTCAGCGGAGCAGAGGGCTGGGTCAAAGTAAAAGTGCGCACCAGCGTGCACCCATTGGCGTCGGTAAGCGTGACAGTATAGGTGCCCGCGACCAATAGGTCAAGGGCAAACCGAACATCGCCATTCACACCGGAGCCATTCCACAGGGCTGCATAGGGTGGACGGCCACCACTGGGCTCAAGGTTTAGGACGCCTTGTGGCTGCCCATGGCAAGCGATATTTTGCGATTGGGCCGACAGCTGCAATGCTTCGGGCTGCTCCAAAACAGCCACAGCCGTGGCCGTACACCCTGCAGCATCGCTGACTGTCAAGCTGTAAAGGCCAGCAGGTTTGAAGGCTAAGTAAGCAGTAGCCTCACTGCTGCTCCAGAGGTAAGTATAGGGCGGCGTTCCTCCAGTGGGTATAGCGCTGGCAGAACCAGTGTTCTCACCAAAACAGCGGATGTGTTCTAACTGGAGGTCGACAAGGATAGGAGCCGGTTGATCTACAGTAGCAATAGCGGTGATGGTACAGCCATTTTGGTCGCTGACGGTAACCACATAGGTGCCTGCCTGCAGATTTACCGCCTGAGCCGCGTTTTGAACTGGCGTCGTACTCCAGGCATAGGTTAGGGCGCCAGTGCCGCCACTGACGGCAGCTGTAACGCTTCCGCTTGGTTGGGCATGGCAGCGGGCGTTTTCCACAGATAGTACGATTTCAAGGGGCGGAGGCGCTTGCACCATCACGGTGGCCGTACTGGAGCAGCCGTTCTGGTCACTCACGGTTACAGTATACGTACCGGCCGTCAAGTTCACTGCTTGAGGTCCAGTCTGCACCGGTACCGTACTCCAGGCATAGGTCAGTGCACCGGTGCCACCTTGGGCACTCACCGATGCCGTGCCGTCATTGCGATTAGCACACAGAGGGGGAATGACTGCAGTGCTTAAGGTTAACGCTGGCGGTTGCGTAATGAGCGCAAAGGAAGCTTTAGCGCAGCCTAATGCATCCGTCACCGTAACGGCATGGCTTCCAGCAGATAAACCTACCGCCACTTGATTAGTCTGACCGTTAGCCCATTGAAATTGATAAGGTCCCACACCGCCGCTTACGGCAACCGTGGCCACTCCTGAGGCTTCGCCGTAGCAGCGGGCAGCAATGGGTGTTACCAACAGCACCAGATCCGATGGCGACGACAGGGCAGAGGTAGCCGTAGCCGTACACCCATTTCGGTCGCTGACAGTGACTGTATAGATACCTGTGCGCAAGTTGACTGCCTGGGCCAGACTTTGACCCAGCGGGTCGCTCCACAGGTACTGATACGGCGGTATGCCACCGCTTGCTTCGGCGCGCAGCAGGCCATCGTCGCCGCCGAAGCAGGTCACATTTCGCGCTACCAGCGATACAACTATAGGTGGTGGCGATCCAACAGTGACACTCACTTGCCGTTGGCATCCGCTGCCGTCGGTTATACGCACCGTGTAGGTGCCTGGAGGAAGCTGGTCGAACACGCCCGTCTGGTTAACCCTTCCTTCCAAAACAAAGTCGTATGGCGGGTTTTGCCCATCGGGAACCAATACCACTCGCCCATTAGAAGCCGTGGCGCACGAAGCGTCAGTGACAAGCACACTTACACTCGGCTGGCTGCAATTGGAGCATGTAGCGCTGCTCACCAAAGCCGGGCAAGGTGTAGTGCCTACAGCCTGCACCTCCAGCGTCACGACAGCACCCGGAGTTAGGCCCGTGACTATGTGCTCCAATGTGCCGTTAGCCGGCATCCAGCCCGTACCGCCAACGTTGACGAGATAGCCGGTAGCGCCTGGTACGTCGTCCCAAGAAAAGGCTAGCGAGGAGGCCGTAAAAGCACCGCAACTTACCTTCGGGGCGGAAAGCGCAGCGGTTGCATCTACGCGCACCGAATCGCTAACCACACAGCCATATGAGTCGACTGCTGTAACACGATAAGTGGTAGTGTCCTTGGGCATTACTTTGATAAGCGGGCAGGTTGAGCAGGGCAACCCAGCCGTAGGCGTCCATTGGTAGTGCACCCGGTAGGAAGGCTCGAAGGTGATAGACCACTGCTGCAACGTGCCAATAAAGCCATTCTGGTCATCCTTGAGTACCAAACGCCAGGTGCCATTGACAGGGCTACCCCAAAGGTCAGACCAAGGGCCTTCAGGCTGCCATTCGCCCGTAAAAGGCGCTTCCGCAGCAGTGGCCGTAGCAATGCTGCGCGTAGCTGTAGGTGTGAAGCAGGTTTGAGTGAAATTCTTTCCATTAGCGCCACAGTCGGTCATCAACTCCAAGATTTGACCGCCTGGAGCGATAAGATACACATCCAGGTCATCCACCCAGCCGTGGGTAATGTTCAGGCAAACGGAGCGAATAACACCGGGCTGCAACACCGGAGGCGAGACGCCAAACACCCCCAGCGACGAGGTTACAGCCGTGTTGACCGGGTGGATTTGCAGCGGCTGTGTATTTTCGAAATAGGGTGGTGATGGCACGGGCAAAGGAAGCGTAGCATCCAACCATAGTGCATCCCCATCGAGGCAAAAGAGGGTATCCGCTGGCAATACGGGCGCTGGTAAGAGATTGTCCCGAATGTAGATAACAAAGGTATCGCGGTGGCAGGGGTCGCGCCGCACATCGATAGCAATCCACTCGGCATCCTCGACAATACCATCTTCCAGCGCCTGAATGGTCAGCGAGATTTCCTGCTGACCGGCTGGTATGACTAGGTCAGGCGGTATGGGCATGATGTCTACGCCATTGGTGGCTGTGCCAAATATCTGGTAATCTAATGGTACATCAACCATACTCAGATTGGGCAAGCGAAAAGTGAGCGTAGCTGAAGTACAGCCCTCCACCACTATGCCATCCAGATTAGGTGTCACCAAGGTGGTGCGCACTGAGCCCGTGCCAAAACTTTTGGCTTCGAGGAAAACTCCTGAGTCGTACATCGGATCGCCCACGTCGGCGATAACCAGGCGAATGACGTAAGTATCGCACGGTATCACCTCTGCCTCTGCGGTAAATACTTGCGTCAGGCCGTCGTAAGTAGGTTGCTTGCTCGAGTTAAGGTTGTCGACGTAGTACTGCTCGTTCTTGGGCGGACAAGGGCGGTCGGGAGTGGTGTTATTAGGATGAATGTTGTTAATGGCCACCGGCAGCATTGTGCCCGGGATACGAGCAATATTCGTAGGCACCGGGTAGTTGGGCCCTGAGATGAAAAAGCCAAACAGGTCGTTATACTCGCTACAGGCAAATTCGGGGTACTCCTCCGAAGCAAAACAATACCGAAAACGCAGCGTGTCGGCGGTTGGAATAAAGCGGATAGTGTAGCTCGTCACATCGAACAGCGGCCCAGAGGCCACGGGCGACAGGTCTGGGTCGGTAGTAGGTAGCAGTCCACTCACGTTGTTGTTGGCAAAGACAGTGCCTACCTGGTCGCAGCCAAATGGCCCAGCAGCGGGGTTATTAGTTTCAGCCAGACCGGTCGTCATCACGATACCCCGCGTTAGCCCTACAGCTTGCGTACCGTTGGTAAAGTAGCCTACTGAATTGGGCTTGCCGCTATAAGTAATACTTAGCACCTCCACGCCATCACCCAAAAAAACGTTGGGAATAAGGTTGACTGGCGTAAAAGGTGAAGTGGCCCCAGAGGTTACCTGCATGGGCTGCCCCCAAAGGTCCGACACAAACACCAGAATACCTCCCAACACCAACAAGCGCATCCTTACGCACGTGAGCAGAGCAGTACCGTGATTCATGAAACGGAGAAAACCTTACACAATGGCAGGAAAAAAATTACAACCTTCAAAGGAAGCCTGCCTGCGAGGTTCACCTATGTTTTTTATACATAAAAACCCACCGCTCCTGCAAAGGTTAGCCCGGCACCGCTTTTTAGCAAAAATGCCCGCCTTATTGGCCGTTCCATTAGTGTCGGATAGCGGAGACAAAAGAAACTAAGCTGTAAAATAACTAATAGCCCGTCTATTTTCGCGCTCAGAGAAAAAGTAGCTGAATATGACGTTACAAATACGCACTTTTGAAGAATATCAAACGGCCTACGAACGCTCTGTGCGCGACCCTGAAGGTTTCTGGGCCGAACAAGCCGCCACTTTTCGCTGGCGCAAACCCTGGCGCCAGGTACTGAAGTGGAACTTCCGCGAGCCCAATATAGCCTGGTTTATCGGCGGGCGGCTCAATATTACCGAAAACTGCCTGGACCGCCACTTGGAAAGCCGCCCCGACCAGGTAGCTATCCTGTGGGAGCCCAACGACCCTGCGCGCAAGCCGCGCCGCATTACGTACCGCCAGCTGTATGGCTCAGTGTGCCAGTTTGCCAACGCCCTTAAAGACCAAGGCGTGCGCAAGGGCGACCGCGTATGCTTGTACATGCCTATGGTACCTGAATTGGCCATTGCCGTGCTTGCTTGCGCGCGCATCGGCGCCGTGCATTCCGTCGTGTTTGCCGGCTTTAGCGCTGTTGCTTTGGCGGATCGCATCAAGGATGCCCAGGCTAAAGTGATCATCACCGCCGACGGCAACGCTCGAGGGCCCAAAAACATCCCTGTCAAAGCCGTAGTGGATGAGGCTCTCACACTAGGCTGCGGTAGCGTAGAGCGAGTTCTCGTTCTCAAAAATACGGGTGACTCCATAACCATGCAACCAGGACGCGACCTCTGGTGGCACGACGCTATCAAAGGCAAACGCAAGCAGTGCAAAGCCACCGTCGTAGACAGCGAAGACATGCTGTTCATCCTTTACACGTCCGGCTCTACCGGCAAGCCCAAAGGCGTCGTACACACCCACGGTGGGTACATGGTATACACTGAGTTTACCTTCCGAAACGTCTTCCAATACCAACCCGGCGATATTTACTGGTGTACAGCTGACATTGGCTGGATAACCGGCCATTCCTACATTGTTTATGGGCCTCTGTTAGCCGGTGCTACGACCCTCATGTTCGAAGGTATTCCCACTTATCCCAACCCCGGCCGCTTCTGGGACGTGGTAAAACGCCACCGCGTAAATATCTTTTACACCGCTCCTACGGCCATACGCGCCCTTATGGCCGCTGGCGATGAATGGGTCAAAAGGCGCCGCATGCCCTCGCTTCGCGTACTCGGCACCGTTGGCGAGCCCATCAATGAAGAAGCCTGGCGTTGGTACCACGAGCGCGTCGGCAAAAAGCGTTGCCCCATTGTGGATACCTGGTGGCAAACCGAAACGGGCGGCATCCTCATCAGTCCGCTGGCCGGTATCACTCCGCTGAAACCCTGCTACGCTACCCTACCCTTACCCGGCGTCCAGCCCTGCTTAGTGGACGCTGAGGGGCGCGAACTCGAGGGAGACGCCGTCGAGGGTATGCTCTGTATCAAATTCCCTTGGCCTAGCATTCTGCGCACTACTTACGGCGACCACGAACGCTGCCGACAGACTTATTTTGCCGCTTTCAAAGATAAGTATTTCACCGGCGACGGCGCCCGTCGCGATGCCAACGGCATGTACCGCATCATCGGACGCGTGGACGACGTCATCAACGTCTCCGGCCACCGCATCGGCACGGCTGAAGTGGAAGACGCTATTAACAAAGCGCCCAACGTTGTCGAATCCGCCGTTGTAGGCTATCCGCACCCTATAAAAGGACAGGGCATCTATGCTTACGTTATTGCCGCCGGCCCAGTGGGCGATACGCATGCCTTCCAACAGAGCGTGCTCGATACCGTCGTCCGTGAAATAGGCCCCATTGCCAAGCCCGACAAGATACAAGTGGTGCCCGGCTTGCCCAAAACGCGCTCAGGCAAAATCATGCGGCGCATCCTGCGCAAAATCGCCGAAGGCGACACTTCTAACCTGGGCGACACCACCACCCTGCTCAACCCTGAGGTCGTGGATGAAATTAAATCAGGCGCATTGACCAGAGAATAATAAGGGAAAACTCAAGCCCAGCGCTTCCGTATTTACCAAGAGCGCGCCCCACTCCGCTCGACTTCCCAACTACAGAAGCGGCGCCTGATATCGCATTCAATGCGAAAAAATATTTTTAAGTAAACCTAAAAAAACTATACCTTCGCCCCTAAAATAAAATTTAGGGTAGTAAAGTTATGTACACCTCATCGGAAGAGAACTACCTAAAAGCCATTTTGAAATTAGCCCGAAAGGAAGAGGGCCCCGTAACTACTGGTGCCTTGGCCGCTGAAATGAACACCACAGCGCCTTCAGTAACGGATATGCTGCGGCGTCTTTCGGAAAAAAACTTGGCCACTTATGAAAAGTACTACGGCGTGGCGCTGACTGAGGAAGGGCTGCGCATCGCAACTACTCTGGTGCGTCGCCATCGCTTGTGGGAAGTTTTCTTGACCCAAAAACTGGGCTTTCAATGGGACGAGGTACACGACATGGCCGAGCAGCTAGAGCACGTGCAACATCCCGAACTGACAGAGCGGCTGAATGCCTTTTTGGGCTATCCCACCTTTGACCCTCACGGCGATCCTATTCCCAATGCCCAGGGCGAATGGCCGAGCCGCCCTCACCAGCTACTTAGTAGCCTGGCAACTGGTCAAATAGCAGCCGTCGTGGGAGTGGACGACCACAGCGCAGCCTTCCTACAACATCTTAACCGCCTGGGCATTGGCCTGGGTACTCGCCTAGAATTAGTCGAACGCGTTGAGTTTGACCTTTCCCTGTACGTACACCTGCCCGAACAGAACCGCAATCTGATGCTCAGCGATAAGGTAGCGCGTAGCTTATTTGTAGAGATATCCAACGCTTGAGTGCTACAAACAATCACAGCTATGGAAAGAAAATACGCAGACCGCTCGCTTTCCGAAGTACACGGAACTGTGGAAACGAACGTAAAAGGCGGGCCTTTCCGCCGCTTGCTGGCCTTCATCGGGCCAGCTTACTTGGTGAGCGTAGGCTACATGGACCCCGGCAACTGGGCTACCGACTTGGCTGGTGGTAGCCGTTTTGGTTACGCCTTATTGTGGGTGCTGGTTATGTCGAACCTCATTGCCCTGCTCATGCAAAGCCTGAGCGCACGGCTGGGCGTAGTAGCCGGCCGCGATTTAGCGCAAGCTTCGCGCGAGTTGTATCCGCGACCGGTCAACCTGTTCAACTATCT
>JBEQAD010000154.1:0-7496 GCA_041640515.1 Saprospiraceae bacterium
GCTTGTATGACCTCTGGGCGCCGCTCCAGCCGGCGCGAAGGCGCGTACATGGGATAAGTGATTAAAAGACCGCCTTGATGAAAGGTAAGCCAATTGTTCGGAAAAACTGCGTCGGGTTTAACCGGCTGGTCGGAGTCTTGCGCGACCACGACGTCCACGCCAGCTTCGCGCAGCCGGGCCACAAAGGCATCAAATTCAGCCACGGCGCGCCGTTGGACTTCCTCAGGGGTAAGTTGGCCGTTGCGCTTTTGGAAGACATTATTAACGGCCGTTTCCTCATTGTATCCAAAATGGGCAGGCCGCACCATTAAGAGATGTTGTGTGGTCTGCGGCTGTGCAGTGTTTTTCATAAAGACAAAAATCGAAAATTTGTCTGGCATTTAGCGCCCTAATCTCACCGAAACACCCAAGCCCACAGCTGGTACACCGCCAGGACCAGGCTGTATACTAGGGCGGAGTTGCCAGCCAAGGGTTTCACCGACGTCAAAACGAGCCAAGTGGGCATCAACAAACGCATCCGCTGCTGTTAAAAAATAGGCGATTCCGATGCCGATGGCATTGAGCTCAACATAGCGGCGCCACTGGTCTCGGTATCGCCGCAGCGATGTGGCGTCTAGCTGGTTGTAGGGCGGTTCGGTAGGCGCCGTGTTCGGGTCGTCGTCCACCAACCACTTGTAATTATCACGCAAAGCGCGATATTGCTGGACGTTGATCACTTCGGAATAGACTAACGCACCCAAAACACCGTAAACGATGGGCACTTTCCACCATTTTTTGTTGTATAACTGGCCAGCACCAGGTAAAGCCAACGACAGAACAACTGCCGTGCGCGGGTTAGGGTAGCCGCCAAATGTTCGCTGGAGCAAGCTTGGGCGATTAATGGGTGAAACGGTGGAAGTGTCAACCATTTGTGCCAGGACCTTTTCATTTTCCGCGGCCCAGAACACCATAGCACATAAAGCGATTCGCATACCGCTCCGCCTGGCAGCGGCCTGCGCATAGCGCACAGACAAAAGAGGAAGAAGAAGATGATGGCCGGCCCTCAAGCTTATGGTTGAATATCGTTTAAGTTGCGTAGCACCAACTGGCGTCCATTAAAATCTGAAATAATGGCCGTTATAGTAACCGTACCGGCAGGCGTTGAAGCATTAGCAAAGGTAGCGTATGACTGGGTAAACATAGCGATGCTGCCCGTGGAGTCGGTTACGGTTTTATTGCCCGAAAGCGGCGTTCCTGCCCCGGAGACTGTGGCTCCTACGATGCGTACTAACGTGCTTTCCCAGGCTTCGCTGTTGGCATTGACCTGCGCTATTGTGGCCGTGCGCACTACGGGGGTTTTGCCTGCAGCGACTACGGCCGAACGATCGAGCGGCACATTGTTGACTTGAAGCAGTCCGTTGAACTGGCTAAGTTCTTGGTTAGACACATCCACCTCAATCTCATCGCCGAGGTTGTATGTATGATTAGCGGAAAAGCGCACCAGGATACCTGCCGAGCCGTCGAGCGCTTGTACGTAAGCGTTACGTCCGTTGAGGTTATTGCCAATACGATCTGAAATAACGATACCGCGAATCTTCCGGTTTGCAGGCGCCTGCGTAGTGGTGCCGGTGAATACGGCGCGTAAATCCTGAATGTCCATAAGCTGGCCGCCTACGCCGCTGCATCGGTCACCTGTCATATTTACGTCGCTGAGGTCGCGAATGTACATCTGAAGCGTAGTGCCGAATACACTCAGCACGCCTACGATAGAGCCATTCCCCGAAGGGGTCAATTGCCCCGCAAAATTGGCATAACCGCTGCTGCGCAAAACCAGTTTGTTGCCCGAGCAGTCCATTAATGTGCGGTTGATGCTGTTTTTCGTAATAGGGTCGGCATATGTCTTACCCGCATCGGCAGCGATGAACTGCACGCCATCCAGTCGGATAAGCGTGCTAATATGGCTATTGTTGAGTTCATTGATGCGCAGAAGGCGAGGGGTAGGTGCTCCTACCATAGGGCCCTTGACAATCTTTCGACGCGCCTGGTTTTCTGTCAGACCTACGTCTTGAAACACACCGCCCTGCTCGATCACGCTGCCGGTAAGTTGCACTAGGTTATTGTAGTCTGTCAGGATGAGGTCTTTGCAATATATAAAAAGCTGACGTCCTACCGGGAACTGGTTGAAAAGGAAACCATCGTTGAAGCGGACTTCAAGGCCGCCGCTACTGTCCTGAATGACGATGCTTTTGTAATAATTGCCAGAGCGGTCGTCCATAACTACTACACCACTAATGATGAGGTCTTGCTTAATGGTATCAAAGCCACCCGGTGTGACATGCAGCGTCTTCAGCTGAGCGATGGAAATGTTAGGGGTTACATTGATGGGCTCACCCCCGCTTGGTGGTTCGTCGAATTCGCGTTTTACACAACCAAGGGTGCTGACCACAGCAGCGAAAGCCACCAAGAACCAATATTTATTCATAATTTGAGAAGATTGAGCGGTGTTTAATTTAAAAATTAGCCTACCAAGAACCCGAGAAATATTCTCCATTTGCGCAGAAGTTGCTTTGCACCAACAAGGCCTTTTCAGCGATTTGCAGGTGGTAAAATTTGGTTTTTCCCCATCTTACGAATATTGAAACCAGTGCGCTTTTCTTCGCCTGCTCTTCCGAAGAGATGATAGGGCAAGAGCGCATTGTGTTTGTGGGCAAACCGTTGTTGCGCATGACAGGGCAAATTTACAAGCCCTTTTCGGGCTTTTAGGGTCGCAAGAGTTGCTAAAAAATTCTATTTAACCTTGATTTAAAATATAGGTTAGCAAAGAGGCTATCGCATGAGCTCTTCTAAGCGATGGTCATAGACGCTCTCCCAGTCGCCAATTTCGCCCCAATCTTCGCCGTCAATGCGTATACGGGAGCCCCCTATTTCGCCTATGCGGGTAAAGGGTTGGTTGTGTTCAATGAGTATGCGCTCCAAAGTCTCCTCCTGCTCAGCCGCTACGCTAATAACTACACGGCTCTGGGATTCGCCGAATAGCCAGGCATCTTTCCGAATGCCAGGCTGGCTAACCACCTCCAAGCCTAAGCCGCGCGGCATCGCAGACTCCATCAGCGCGACGAACAGCCCGCCCTCTGAGACGTCATGAGCACTGCGCACGGCTCGTTTGCGAATAAGCAGCCGCAGCACCTTCAGCAGGTGACTTTCCTCCTCGAGGTCGAAGTAAGGGCAAGGGCTGTAAGTTATACCGTGTACTTCGCGCAAGTATTCGCTGCTTCCGAGGTCCTCGCGACTAACACCAAGCAAGTAGATACGGTCGCCTTCAGCCTTAAAGTCCAGTGTCATAAGCTGTTCCCAATCGTCCAAAATGCCCAGCATGCCAATGGTTGGAGTAGGGTAGACCGGGATAACCTGCCCATCTTCTGTATACTGGTTGTAAAAGCTGACATTGCCTCCAGTTACTGGGGTGTTGAGTTTTCGGCATGCATCGCCCATACCGCGTACTGCCTGAGCAAATTGGTAGTACACCTCTGGGTTGTATGGGTTTCCAAAATTTAGGCAGTTGGTAATGGCCACGGGGTCGCCCCCAGCACATGTAATATTACGCGCGGCCTCGCATACCGCTATCATAGCTCCTCGATAAGGGTCGGCGTATACGTAAGCCGAATTGCAGTCAGTGGTCATGGCCAAGGCTTTCCGTGTGCCTTTGATGTATACCGCTGCCGCATCCGCAGGGCGATTGGTTGTCAAAGTGCCAGTACGCACCATCGAGTCGTACTGCCGTGTAATCCATCGTTTGGATACGATGTTGGGCGAAGCCCAAACGACTTGCGCCGCTTGACGCAAATCCGCCGGGATAGGTACATCCTCTAAGCGGAAACGAGCAATTTCCGCTAAATAAGCCGGTGGACGCTGTTCCCGCACGTATACAGGCGCGCCACCTCCTAACACCAGCGATTCTGCGGGTACTTCCGCTACCTTCTCTCCGTGCCAGAAGTACTCAAGGATGCCACCTTCCGTGGTTTCCCCGATGAGTTCGCAAGGCAAGTCCCACTTTTCAAAGACGGCCTTCAACTTCTCCTCGCAACCGGGTTGGCAAACAATGAGCATGCGCTCCTGGCTCTCTGAGAGTAAAATTTCCCACGCCTTCATGTTGGCCTGGCGCTGGGGTACTTTATCCAAATCAATCCGCATGCCGCAATGGGCACGAGCGCTCATTTCGGCAGTGGAGCAGGCAATGCCAGCGGCGCCCATATCCTGCATACCTACAATAGCGCCTGTTTTGATGGCTTCGAGGGTGGCTTCGAGGAGCAATTTTTCCTGAAATGGGTCGCCTACTTGCACTGCCGGAAGGTCTTTTTGGCTGTCTTCGGTCAGGTCTGCTGAGGCAAATGTGGCTCCATGGATACCGTCCTTACCTGTAGCGGAGCCAACAATGAAGACTGGATTACCTGGTCCACCTGCGGTGGCGCTCACCGTCTCGCCCACCCGCACCACGCCTACAGACATAGCATTGACTAAAATATCGTGGTGGTAACAATCATAAAAGTACACTTCCCCGCCCACCGTAGGCACGCCAAAACAATTGCCGTAGTCACCAATGCCTTTCACTACGCCAGCAATAAGACGCTTCATGCGCGAATTATTGGGCTTGCCAAAGCGCAGGCTGTTTAGCGCTGCAATAGGACGCGCCCCCATAGTAAAAATATCGCGGTGAATGCCTCCCACTCCCGTTGCGGCGCCTTGATAGGGCTCGATGGCTGAAGGGTGATTGTGGCTTTCAATTTTAAAAGCACAGGCGTAGCCATCGCCAATATCCACCAGTCCGGCATTTTCTTCACCGGCTCCTACCAGCAGGCGCCCACCACTGCGAGGCAAAGTTTTGAGCTGGAGAATAGAGTTCTTGTACGAACAGTGCTCACTCCACATCACGGAATAGAGCGATAGCTCAGTAAAATTTGGGGTTCGCCCCAGAATCTGGCAGATTTTTTCAAATTCTTCGGGGAGAAGACCGAGGCTGACGCCCGTATCCACCGTGGGCAACGGCTCTGTTGTAACCATGAGGAGATAGCGATTGATAAAATAAAAATTGATGAAGTGCCTCAGTAGGCCCTGCAAAGGTAGCGAAGCACCTACACCTACCCTGGTTATACTCGCGCAAATCAATAAACGACCACTACCAGCGCTTTAAAATGCGCCTGACGCTATCTTCATAGCTAGCTCCAAAGAGGTTAACGTGTACTAGCAGGTAGTAAAGCTGGTAGATTTCCATTCGTTGCTCAAAACCCGGGACCAATGGCCAGATTTCTTCGTAAGCGGCGTAAAAACGCGGATCGAAGCCACCAAATAGCCGGCTCATGGCCAGGTCCATCTCGCGATGAGCATAAGCAGCCGCCGGGTCTATGAGCACTGGCTTGCCCTGAGTGTCACAAAGGAAGTTGCCGCTCCACAAATCACCGTGAACAAAAGCTGGCGGCTCGTCAGGGCAAATTTCGCCTAAATGCTGGCAGAGGCGTTCAAGTTGCCGCTCGGTTCCTTTGTCTAAGTATCCTTGTTCGCGAGCGAGCTGCATTTGTGGTCGCAATCGCTCCTCTGCGTAGAACTCTGCCCACGTCGCACATCGCCGATTCAACTGCGGCAAGCGACCTATAAAGTTATCGTGAGCAAACCCAAAAAAGGCAGAGGTTTGCTGGTGTAAGTTAGCTAATGCGTGCCCAAAGCACGTCCAAAAAAGCGGCGAATGCGGTCGGCTATGAATGAATTCAAGCAGTAAAAAAGCATTGCCCTCCTCAACTTGGCCATATCCAAAAACGCGCGGTGTGCGAATAACGCCGCTGGCCCCCAACAGGGCCAGCCCTTGTGCTTCTCGCTTAAACATGAGCGAGGCCGTTGAATCAGCATTCGTTTTGAGAAACCATTTTTGTCCGCGCTGCCCTACCAAACAGAGCGCCTGGTTGATGCCTCCTCCCCTCACTGGCGTGACCTCAGCTATCTTTTCACCCAAGAGGCCTTCTACATGAAGCAGTACTGCAGACAGCGATCGCATGTATGCGCAAAGGTAAATATCGCCTCTACGTGTTAGTTTTTTCATTCAACGCAGATTAAAAGAAGAATTTCCAAAGACCAACACCTGCCATGGTTGGCGCTGCGGTATCTTCGCCCATGCTTGTGGCCATTTTAAGGTAACTCGACGGCACAGCCCCGTTGGCCGGAATACGCTCAAAACGAATTAAAAAGACTTTGAAACGCGTCCTAATAGCACCACTTAACTGGGGGCTTGGACATGCCACCCGTTGCATTCCCCTAATTCGGGCGATACAAGACCTCGGTGCAGATGTCTTGCTCGCCTCCGATGGTGTGGCGCTCAACTTACTGCAAGCCGAGTTTCCTCATTTGCCTTGCATCGAGTTGCCGTCGTACCGCATCCGTTACGACACGCCCAGCATGGTTTGGAACATCGGCAGGCAGCTGCCTCGTATTCTGTGGGCTATCTGGCAAGAGCACCAGGTAGTAGAGCGGTGGGTAGAACAATACAACTTGTCAGGCATCCTTTCCGATAACCGCTACGGATGTTTTAGCCGTCGCGTTAACAGCGTCTTCATTACTCACCAGTTGCATGTTCGCGTCCCGTGGTTCTCTTGGCTCGTCAGACCCACGCTTCGTTTTTTCATGGCCCAGTTCGATGCTATCTGGGTGCCTGATGTTGCCGAGCCACCAGGGCTGTCGGGTGATCTTTCGCATGCCGACAAGCCACCAAGCAGCCGAGTACAATTTATTGGCATACTTACGCGCATGAGCAGCTATGAATGCCATCCTGAGTATGACGTGGCCGTCGTCCTTTCCGGACCGGAGCCGCAACGCAGCCTTCTGGAGCAGCGTCTACTCGAACAGGCGATGTTTTCACCTTTGAAATTCATTTTCATCCAAGGGAAGACTCAGGTTAAAAACCACCATTTTGTTTCGCCCAACATAGAGGTGGTGACTTTCTTAACCTCCGAAGAACTCAACCAGGTTCTTTTAGCCAGTCAATTGCTCATTTCGCGCTCCGGATATAGCAGCATCATGGACCTGGCAGCTCTGGGTAAAAAAGCCATCCTCATTCCCACGCCTGGCCAAACAGAGCAAGAATACCTGGCCGATTTCCTTTCTGAGCGCCGCTTTTTTGTTAAACAAAAACAAGAGGCGCTAAATATCGAGCAAGGCATTCGAGACCTTAGCCAGACGAGTGGCATCCCCCAAGGGAAATACGCTACGAATGCCTTTTACCCCGTGCTGGAACAATGGTTAGCCCAATTGTAAGGCAGGGAGGCAAAGCCCCGCTGTATGAAATCGCCCTCAGCCACCTACCTTTGCGTCGCTTTTTTCGCACGCATGAAATACCTCATTTGTGGCTTAGGCAACATCGGCGCTGAGTACGCCAACACTCGTCACAATGTCGGCTTTGACGTGGTGGACGTCTTGTGCAAACAACTAGACGGCCGTTGGAAGGCCGACTCCTTTGGCGATATCGCTGAGGTGCG
>JBEQAD010000155.1:0-7480 GCA_041640515.1 Saprospiraceae bacterium
AAGAACAAGGTGTATTGGCCAATATTGGCGCCAACGTCCATCACCAAGTAACCTGGCTGAACATAAGAGGCTATGGCATTTTGAATAGACTCTTCATAGCGGATTTGTTTTTGGAAAAGGAAAGTCAAGTGCTGAGCCCTTTCGTAGTAGAGCTTTTTGTTTAACCCAGCCATAGATTTTCCGACGATGACCGTCCCCGAAAGAAGCTTAACAGCCTTTGAAAGTATCGAGTATAACAGGTGTGTAAAAAAGGCTGCAGATATTTGCATAGGATGTTGCAACAGGGCGTGTGCGATTTACATCATAAATTGAAAGCTAGCATTAAAGTAACGATAAGATGCCTTCGGAGCGAAGACATCTTTCCGCCCGTCGAAGTAGTGAAGGCCAAGCTTTAGCCGGTCGCGCCGAAGCAGGTAGTTGACGCCCAAGTCTATAACATTTTGCGAGTTAGAGCCTGTAAAGGGATTTTGCCCGTTGGCAAAACGGGCATCGGCGCGTTCATCGCTGTACATGAACACACATTGTAGGATGGTCTCGTTGGGAAAGAGGAAATTCCAAGCCAGTTTGAAGGTGAACATCTGGTCCATGGTGGGTAAAAATTCATTTTCATGGAGGGCATTATCGCGATAGAGCCAATTATATTCCAGAAGGACATCCAGTGAGCCGTAGTTGAGTTGAGCATCTATGCCGGCGAAGGTGTTGTTGCGAAACAGCTGAGTGCGGCGTTGGTAGCCGGCGTTGGCCCCGAGGCTAAGCCCTCTGCGCCGACCATACCCCGACTGGACGAAGGCCAGAGTGTATTCCGTGACCTCTGGGTCCCCCAAGAATGCCACCAGGCGTGCTGTCAGCAACGGCGACCAGATGCTGTTATCGCCAACAATACGCGGATGGTTGCAGTCGAAGAGACCTACGTCGTACAGCAAACCAAAGCGGTTCCAGTTCTTCAGGCCACCTAAGTTAATGCCCGTCTCGCGCCCAATGCCTCGCCCAGTCAGATGGAACCGCGGCTGAAAGCTGGCCCAAGATTTCTCTTGGGAAATAGTAAAAGCTGAACTGTAGAACGACTCCTTGCCTGCACGCGGGCGGAAATAGCCCATAGTGATGTTAAGCAATGGAAATGCACTGTAGGTGACGAACACATCGCGCGGGAAAAAAGTAGTGTTGTCTTCGGCGTTGGGCACTCCCGCCGCAGCCGATAAACTGTCTTTACCTACGCCATCGTAGGCAAACGTAGCGTTGTAGAAAAGACGCGGCGTAACCTTACCCGTAGTACCCAATCGGCCGCGCCGAATAAACATATCGTAGCGCGGTGGCTCGTCGGCTCCAGAAAAGCGCAAACTGAACACATTCCACCATTGAAGGTACAGATTAACGTCCATAAACCCGCCATTGGGCAAAGAAAAGCGCGTTCGCCAATCTTCTAGCAACGGCGGTACCGAGTCGGTTCTGAGCACCTGGGCAAAGGTTTTCGGCGCTATGCAAACAAACCCGAGGAATAAGAAGAGCACATGGACACGTCCGGGGCCAAAGCGAGAGGAAGGCTTCATAGACAAGACAAAGGTCTCAAGAAGCGCAAAGAAACACCCTTGACATGGGATGCCCTCATGCTTCCAGCCGACTTGTCACAAAATCTTTGTACTTACGGCCGATAGGTAGCGTACGGCCGCCAATCTCTACCTCTGCAGCGGAAAAGGCGTCTATCTTGTCAATGGCTACCAAAAAAGAGCGGTGAATACGCAAAAAGTGATCTCTGGGCAGCAGCTCCTCCAGCTCATTTAGGTGGTAGTGGGTAGGGTACGACTTCTCTGCAGTGTGAATAGTGACCGTGTCTTTCAGGCTTTCGACATATAGGATTTCATCCAGGTAAATTTTCACCGACCGCTTCTGAACGGCGAAAAAGTAAAAAGGGCGTCTCGAGATAGATTGCTTGTAGTGCGAGACCACCTCACTCACGCGATGCGCGTGTAAGATTTTATTTATTGCCTTAGTAAAGCGGTTGAACTCAATGGGCTTGAGCAGATAGTCTACCACTTGCAGGTCAAAACCTTCCAAAGCAAACTCGTGATACGCCGATGTGATGATTATTTTGGGCTGTTGAGGCAGCGACTTAATAAACTCAATGCCCGTGAGTTTGGGCAAGTTGATGTCTAGAAAAATGACATCCACTGACTTTTCGCGAACGACCTCCATGGCCTTGATAGCATCCGGACAGGTATCCACGAGTTGGAGGAACGGCGTCATCTGAATGTACTCGGTCAGGATTTCGGCCGCCAACGGTTCATCTTCGACGATGATACAGCGCAAGGGATTCATAACACAGCAAAAATTAAAAATCAAAAGAGATGTCCGGGCGGGTTTCAAAAAGAGACTTGTATAGGCGAAAAGCGGACTTTTTAACACTGAAGCCGCTTGGGGCAGTGAGAGCGCAACCTCTGCAAAGTTCGGGCCTACAGGCCTAAATCGCGCTTAACTTTGGAAAAGGCCGCTACGCATTTTTCCAGATGTTCCGGTTCATGGGCCGCCGAAATTTGCACCCGAATGCGCGCTTTCCCTTTGGGTACCACCGGGTAGAAGAAGCCAATGACATAGATGCCCTCGTCGAGCAAGCGACGCGCAAAAGCCTGAGCCAGTGGCGCATCGTAAAGCATGATGGGCACGATAGGATGCTCTCCTGGCAAAATGTCGAAGCCAGCCTCTGTCATAGCTTGACGGAACCAGCGCGTGTTAGCTTCCAGTTTATCGCGCAAGGCAGTAGAACTACTCAGCAGGTCGAGTACCTTCAGACTGCCGCCTACGATAGCCGGCGCTACCGTGTTGGAAAACAGATAGGGGCGCGAGCGCTGCCGCAGAATATCCACAATCTCGCGGCGGGCGGCCGTGAAGCCACCACTGGCGCCGCCCAGTGCTTTGCCTAACGTGCCAGTGATGATGTCGATGCGTCCCATGACGTCGCGATATTCATGCGTGCCGCGTCCGGCTTTGCCCATAAAGCCTGTGGCATGGCACTCATCAATGCCCACCATGGCGTCGTAGCGCTCGGCCAGGTCGCAGATCTTATCCAGTTGAGCGATAGTACCATCCATAGAGAACACGCCATCGGTAAAAATAAGTTTACGGCGCGCTCCAGCAGCGTTGGCCTCCTTGAGACAATCTTCCAGGGCTGTCATGTCGTTGTGCTTGTAGCGGAAGCGCTTAGCTTTGCACAGACGTATGCCGTCAATAATGGAGGCGTGGTTCAGCTCGTCGCTGATAACGGCATCTTCTTCGCTCAGCAGTGGCTCGAATAGCCCGCCGTTGGCATCGAAGGCTGCAGCGTAGAGGATAGCATCCTCCATGCCAAGGAACGCTGCGATGCGCTCCTCCAATTGTTTATGAATGTCTTGGGTGCCGCAGATGAAGCGCACCGACGATAGCCCGTAGCCGTGCGTGCGGATAGCCTCGATGGCGGCCTCGATGACTTCGGGGTGGCTGCTCAGACCCAGATAATTGTTGGCACAAAAGTTCAATACCTCTTTTTGCGTGGTCGTGTCAATAACGGCACCCTGAGGTGTCGTGATGATGCGCTCTTCTTTGTACAGGCCGGCTCCCCGGATGTCGGCTAATTCGCGCTCAATAGCAGGTTTGACGCTGGTAAACATGGATGTAATGCGAAAATGGCGTGATTAAGAGATAATTTTTAAAGACAAACGCCCTAACGGCCTCGGTCGCAGGGTTGCTACCCACTCACTTCTTGTACTAAAAAATAACCGTCGGAGCCCAGCGGCTGGTAAAGGGGCATCAGAATGAGTCCATCCTCAGGCGCAAGTACCGGGCCGCTGACGTCGTTGGCCAAATGCTCTCCACGCTGAATGGGCTGAAAATTGACGTAGCCCGGTTTCATGCCGAAGGCATCGCCCGGGCGAATATGGTGCACATGTCGCAAGCGGGTTACTTTTGGCAAGGGGGCAGAGAAAGCTCTAAGGATATGCTCGTGGCGGCTGTCCACATCCTCAGGGCGGATACACCCCGCAGCCCGAAGGGCATTCACAATGGCTGCGACAGAGCGGCTCACTGAAAGTGGGTCGTCGTGCTGACCAGCTTCGAAAGCCACCCCCACTGAGTGGTGCGGAAATCCGCCTACTTCAAAGTGATTGCCGGCAGCGAAATGAAGCAGTGTGCCTTTTAGGCCATCTAGCATGCCCAACACCACCGGAGCGTGCAGCTCTTTGGCTAAGCGAAGACTGGCGCGATCGTCGGTGGGGATGCAGAAAATGCCCCCACCCGCCGATGTCGTATGCAGGTCTAACAAAACGAGCGCCTGAGGCCTATAGCTGAGCAGTTCCTCCTGAATAGCCTTTAACAGCTCGTCCAGCTCGCGCCATTCCGCCCGGCGCTCTGCCGGCGTCATTTGCTGCAGACAACGCAAGTGCAGCGGCGTCCACATGCGATTAAGGTCCTGCTCTATAAAGCGCCTGCGCTCTTCATAAGCCTGAACGTTGCCCAACAAGCCCACAAAACGGCCTCGGAAAACAAAACTTGGGTTGATTTGAGGCTCCTGAGCCAACAAGCGGAATACCTCTTCCAAAGCCCGCACGCCCGCCGGCTCATTGCCATGCACACCCGCTGTGGCAATGACCAGCGCCCCCGGTTCGCTTCCTGTGTATCGTCCAATTAGGCGTCTCATATTGTCGTGCCACAAAGGTAAAACGCGCTTGGATGCCACACGTTCTATCCGCGGAGGTAAACTAAAGAACGACCTTTAGTCCCTTGGCCGACAGTGTATGCTTCATCCCGCCAAAGCCAAGTACCTTTGTCATAGACTCAGCCTGCCTTGTAACCATCTCCGCTTGTGTAAAAATGGAAAACGACTGGAAAGCCCTTCGCGACAAGTACCTTAAAGACCGCATCGAAGACCAAATCAATTGGTACAACAGAAAAAGCAGTGAAAACAAACGGTGGTATCACCGCCTCCGCCTGATCGTCATTGCCTCAGGCGCACTTATTCCCCTGCTTATTGGCTATGCTAATGGCCCGTGGGAACACCTTAAATACATTGCCGGTATATTGGGGGCTGCAGTGGCCATAGCAGAAGGTATTCTGTCACTCAAGCGCTACCGCGAGCTCTGGAGTGCCTATCGCCTCAGCGCCGAACGCCTCATCCGCGAGCGCTGGCTGTATGAAAACGGCGCCACGGCGGCTTATGCCTCCGGTGATGCAGCAGCTTTTCGCCGTTTTGTGCTTCAAGCGGAGCAAATCATGTCTTCGGAAAACGAGGAATGGATTAAATTCATCAAGCAGGACGACAAGGTCTCAGAGGCCAGCCCAAAGGGCGAGGCGAGTCGCTAACTAAATATTCAAAGGCTCAATGCCGCTTGCTTTTGCCCTCACTTGCAGGTGAATATCCCAATATGCTGCCCTACTTTTGTCTCGCCGATATCGCGCGCTATGCAATACGACGAGTTTGGTTTCGTCATCCCCGACCCGCCGCTTTCAACGGGGCCTCACGTGCCTATGCGGGAACGCTTTCCGCCAGCCGGAACGGAATACTTGGGCGGCTACAGCGATGGCTGGGAATACCGCAGCGTATTTGCTGGAAAAACCTTGGCCGACACTTTTGATATGATTCGGCGCTTTCTTCAAGAAGAAGGCTATGGGAATGTCCCTTTGCCAGCCACTGCTGCAGAGCTTCGGCTGTTTCGGCGCCCGCGTTCGCCCCAGTTAGAGCTGTTTCGCGAGTACGGATATGTCCACAACCCGATAAAAATCCTATTCCCCCGCGATGCTAAGCTACGCAACGCTCTCATCCTGTGCGTGTACAACGAGCAGGCACCCAATCATTTACTTCGTTTTCATGGTATTTTAACATAAGGGTAAACAGAAAAGAGTCGACTTAAAGTTTACTTTTGCATTTAGATTAGAAAAATTACATTTCTTTATCGTTCCTAACTACCACCAACGAAATCATCGTTATGAAAAAAACACTCTTTCTGGCAGCCTGCGCCATACTCGCATACCAGGCCGCTATGGCGCAAAGCGCCAAAATCACTCCTCCTGTTACCGGGCAGCAACCCGATCCCGACAGGCTTCACCTTCACCCGTGGCCAGGTCGCTCTGCTGTCCCTATGGCTACTTCGCCATTGACAGAAGAGGCTTTCTCCTATCGCTCCCTCGGCGCCCTGCAACTGCCTGCCGAAATAAAGCAGAGCACTGTAGAATACGTCCGGGACACCGACAACGGCCTGCCCATTTGGTTTCAGGGGCAAGTCAAGTCTGATATAGAGACAGAAGCCGACAAACCTTTGGAAATCCGTGCCTTAGCTTATGTTGCGGCACTGCGGCCTGCCGGTATAGACCAGCCAGAAATAGAATTTGTAGCCCACCGCTCCCATGTGGATGAGCAAGGCAATTGGCATGTTCGTTTAGAGCAAGTTTACCAAGGCATACCCGTGTATGGTGCGGAAATGATTGCACATACCCAACAGGGCGTTTTCTCTCTGTTGAACGGTAGATATTACCCCACACCACGGCTAACCTCTATCATGCCAAGTCTTAGCGACCAGGAGGCCATTCAGCACGTACGCGCGCACGTAGGTACCTACAAGACACATTGGACAGACGACGAACGCGCTCTTGTGGGTGGACAAGAGGCCAAAGCAGAACTGGTCATCTATCATCCCAACCGTCGAATAGATGCTCCGCAGCTTACCTGGCTCATTACTTTTTATACCGATCTGCTGCATCGGAAGATCTACTTTGTAGATGCGCACGATGGCCGCATCCTAAACTACTTTGATCATACGTGCCGAATCTCGCCTTTCAACACTCCTTTTGCCTCTGGCTCGGACCTTACATTGGCTGAGCCCTGCCCGACAAACCACCTACTGGCTCCACCAGCAGGTAATCCTGTAGTGGCCAGCGGGCTCGACCTGAAAAACATCAACCGAACGTTCGGAGCATGGCAGGAAGGCAGTGTGATTTACCTGCATGACGCCAGCAAACCTATGTTCAACTCCAGCGCCTCACAGATGCCTAATAAGCCCGTTGGAGCCATCGTTACGCTGAACGCGAAGAATACTTCACCAGCCAGGCCCTCCACTTTTGACTACACCTTTGTAACTTCTAACTCCACGGTATTCAACAATAAGAGCGCGGTCAGCGCCCATTGGAACGCCATTCAAAGCCACGACTACTTCCGAAGTACGTTTAGCCGTAACTCTATTGACGGCAAAGGCGGCAACATCATCTCTTTCTTCAACGTGGCTGACGAGAGCGGCGGCCCCATGGATAACGCCTTTTGGAACGGCTTTGCTATTTGGTATGGAGCAGGAGATTTCTTCTTCGACTTAGCCCGAGGGCTCGACGTTGCCGCCCATGAGATGGCACACGGCGTGATAGAAAACACCGCTAACCTGGAGTATCAAAATGAGAGTGGCGCCCTCAACGAGTCCTTCGCTGACATCTTTGGCCGGTGTGTAGACCGCGACGACTGGCTTATTGGGGA
>JBEQAD010000156.1:0-7470 GCA_041640515.1 Saprospiraceae bacterium
CTTTGTAGGCTTCAGGGACAAAAAACCACGCTAGCCGGCTGTCCATCACATACTGCCCTTGCGCATGGCGCAGCGCCTGGATGGCGCTATCTATGCGATGGTCAATCGTGGGATCTACCTCGGCCAAGCGGTAGAGCGTCAGGGTGTCCTCGCCCAGAACCGCGGCCAATTGGCGCTGAATGCGCCCGGTGGAGAGGTACTCAAAACCCGTCAGCTCGCACAGGCGCCGCGCCACCGCGCTTTTGCCGCTACCCAAGTCGCCGGTAATGGCAATTTTTGTACCAGGCGGAAATGTGTATTCCATAGGTAAACCCTCCTTTGGGCGCTGCGCCCATTGCTGAAAAGGGCTGCAATGTTAGGCCGCATTGGCGCTACAGCCAAATGTTTCAGCACAAGCCCCCTAAAACGCTTTGTCCACAGGCTGCATGCACAAAGCCTGTCATCCGCCCCACCGCATCACTATGCCGGCCGTAAGGCGCAGTATCTGGGCCGTATTGCGCCCGCGAAGCAAGTAAGCGCCGCTGAAAAGAAAGCCCAGTCGCCCGCTTTCGGAATAGTACGCCGTGCCGCCTATTTGGGTGAAAGAGACACCGTAGGCTTGAGGCAAATCGGGCACGCCGGGGGTGTAATCGCTGCCGCCAGGCGTGTGCTGGTATTCGGCCCAAACATCCACATAGTAACGCGCCGCTGGGAAGCCCGTGCGCACCAGAAAGGTATAAAAGTCAGAAGGCTGAGTGGGCAAAAATCCCGGGCGTAGGCGTCGAACGGCAGCGATATCAGCTTCGGCTAAGCGGTCTATTCGCCAGTGATAGCCGCCGGTGAGATTGAAGAACAGCCCCAGCGGAGTATCCCATTGGGCGATGAGGCGTAATGGTGCGGTCACAGCGCGCTGCCCTAAGGCGCCCGCGGCTATGATGTCATAGCGCGTTAAAGGGAAAGAGGCTCCCACACCGAAGAGCAGACCTAAGTGACCGGCCCGGCCTATAGGCTGGTAAAACGGGCGATACTTGAAATGGAGGCCGCCGTCCTGCAGACCGCTCTGCGCTGCGGTGAGCACATAGGCGGCCGTGGCTACGACGTCTAGGCGTTGGCCAAGGCCATACTCGGCGAAAAGAGCCAACGTATGGCCGCGGAAGCCTTCCTCATAGGTTTGGCCATCGGCGCCAAAGAAGCGACCGGCCGAATTGAAGGACAGCGAGGGCACAACATCGAGCACACCTTTGCCTTTCAAATAACCATCTAATGGCCCTTGCGCGGGCACAATGCAAGGCAACCCACAGAAAAGAAAAAGCCCAAACAGCATCCGCATAACAGTCATTGTAATTTTTCGCGCAAAAAGCGGGCAGTATGACTTTGTTCGACGTGGAGCAGCCCTTCGGGCGGCCCTTCGTAGAGTAAATAGCCCCCCTTTTCGCCACCTTCGGGGCCCAAGTCAATCACCCAGTCGGCACATTTGATAACTTCCATGTTATGCTCCACAATGAGCACCGTATGGCCGCGGTTGACCAAGGCTTCAATAGCCTTTAGCAACTTGTGGATGTCGTGAAAATGCAGGCCGGTAGTAGGCTCATCGAAGAGGAAAAAGGTGGCACTGTTAGCAGGCCCGCTGCCCATGAGGAAAGAGGCCAACTTGACGCGCTGCGCTTCACCGCCCGAAAGGGTGCTGCTGGACTGGCCAAGCTGCACATAGCCTAGACCGACGTCGCTCAAGGGCTTAAGGCGCTCGATGATGTCGTTATGGCCCTTGAAGAAATGGAGTGCCTCATCTACGGTCATGGTCAGCACGTCGTAAATGTTTTTGCCTCGATATTCCACTTCGAGCACGTCAGACTGGAAGCGGCGCCCTCGGCACACCTCGCATTCCAAGTGAACATCGGCCAGGAACTGCATTTCAACGACTTGTTCGCCTTCGCCTTTGCAAGCTTCGCAACGCCCACCTTCGACATTAAAGCTGAAATGCCGGGGGCCATAGCCGCGCATCTTGCTCATAGGTTGGTTAGCAAACAGATCTCGGATAAGGTCGTAAGCCTTTACGTAGGTCACTGGATTAGAGCGACTGCTTTTGCCGATGGGACTTTGGTTGACCATCTCGACGCGGGCAATTTTCTTAACTGGCCCTTCGATGCCGCTGAACAACCCTGGAGCCATGGCCGGTGCCTCGGGCAGGTGCTGCAACAGTGCAGGGTAGAGAATATCGCGCACCAGTGTAGTTTTACCCGAGCCACTGACGCCGCTGACGACGATGAGACAACCCAAGGGGAAACGGACGTCTATGCGCTTGAGGTTGTGTTGTCGGGCGCCTTTGATATGGATAAAGTCTTGGGGTTGGCGCCGCTGCTCGGGCACCGGAATGCGCCGGCGCCCGGTGAGGTATTGGGCTGTCAGGCTGTGCGGGGCGGCGCGTTCCAGGTCAGCGTAAGGGCCGGCAAAGACGACTTGCCCGCCGTGTGCGCCAGCCTCCGGGCCCATGTCCACCAGGTAGTCGGCGTTTCGGATAACGTCTTCTTCGTGTTCCACCACGACGACGGTGTTGCCCAGGTCGCGCAGGCGCTTGAGGGTTTGCACTAAGCGGGCCGTGTCGCGCGGGTGAAGCCCCACGGACGGCTCATCGAGCAGATAAAGCGAAGCGACCAAGTTGCTGCCCAGGGTGCGGGTAAGGTGGATGCGCTGCGTTTCTCCGCCGCTGAGCGTGTTCGATACGCGGTCGAGCGTGAGGTAGCCCAGCCCTAAGTCCACCATGGTCCGCAAGCGGCTGGTAATTTCGAGGAGCAAGCGTCGAGCAATGCGCTCTTCGGTGTCGCTCCAGCGCGCCTGCTCGAAGAAGGCCAGGAGTTCCTCAATGGGCAGGTTGGCCAACTCGGCAATATTTTTGCCGTTTAAGCGCACGCACAGGGCTTCCCAGCGAAGGCGCTGCCCCTCGCACGTAGGGCACGCCGTGCGGCCTCGATAGCGCGCCAGCATGACACGGTTCTGGATTTTGTATGTCTTGCTCTCCAGCTCCTCGAAGAAGCCGCGAATACCAGGGAAGAGCTCGTTGCCGTTCCACAGAAGCCGCTGCTGCTCCTTAGTTAGTGCCTCGTAAGGCGTGTGCACGGGAAATTGAAAACGATGGGCTAAGCGGAGAAATTCGGCTTGCCACTCGCCAAACTTTTCGCCTTTCCAGGGCGCTACAGCGCCGTCATAAACCGATTTGGTCTTGTCCGGAATGACTTTGTCGGGGTCAATACCAAGCACACGCCCATAACCTTCGCATGTGGGACAGGCACCGTATGGGTTATTGTAGTTAAATAGCTGCGGTGTGATTTCTGGAAATGTCAGCCCATCTCGCTCCATTCGCCCGCTAAAGGTGTACTGCTGGAACGCGGCCTCCTCTTTAGCATAGACAACCACCGTACAGGCGCCTTCACCCTCGTGAAAAGCAGTATGGACGGAGTCTGCAAAGCGCATCCAAGTGCTTTCGTCCTCTTCGGCAGTATTTCGGATAAAGCGATCTATGAGCAACTGCGTATCCGCCATCTCCACGGATTGGGAGGCCAGCAAGTCTTCGATTCGCTCGATTTGACCACCGCGAAAAAGGCGCGTATAGCCTTTTTGCATCAGCACCGATAGCGTTTGTCTTGCTGGGCGACCACTCCAACTCATGGGTGCTAACAGGAGACCCCGCACGCCGTTGGGCAAACTTCTGACAAAATCTACCACGTCGCTCACCTCGTGTTTCTGCACGACCTGACCACTTTTAGGCGAGTAATACTTGCCCACGCGGGCGTACAGCAATCGCAGGAAGTCGTACAGCTCCGTCATGCTGCCCACCGTAGAACGCGCATTGCCTGTAGTTACGCGCTGCTCAATGGCTATGGCCGGGCAGATGCCGCGGATGTAGTCTACATCGGGCTTTTTCATGCGACCCAAAAATTGGCGCGCGTAGCTGGATAGGCTCTCCACATAGCGGCGCTGACCTTCAGCATAAAGGGTGTCCATGGTAATACTCGATTTGCCCGAACCAGAAACACCCGTTACTACCACCAAGGCGTTTTTGGGAATTTCTAAATCAATGTTCTTGAGGTTATTGACGCGCGCGCCCTTGATTGCGATGCGCCGCGAATCCACCAAATCGGGCGCCAAATTTCCCAGAGTGGCCGCAGCCGCTTTTTGCTTGTTTGCCATGTTAAGGTCGCCAGTTTAAGGACAAAATTCGGCCGCTTTTTCAATTGCAAGCCGTTTTCCAAAGACCGAAAAAAACAGCTAACCATAGCAGGCCCTTTATCAGAAAAAATAAAAAACCGGCCACACCCAGGCGGCGCAGCCAGCCCTTCCAGTTGCTTTCTTGCATGTTTATGTGCGAGGGTTAACGCATTACAAAAAAAGGATAAAACGCTGGCTAAACGAGAGAGCGTTACTTTTGTTGATGATACGACATCATTGTAATCCTTACAACTGTACTTCATACAAGATGCGAAGCGTTTTGTAGGGGCGTCAGAGGCCTTCCTCTGTGAGGAACCAAACACAAGGTTTCAAAAGGAATAGAGGCTTTCTAAGCCATTGGACTGTTTCTGATTTGAACGAGTTGGCGCCCCAAAGGAAGATATCTCCTGCTTCTTAGTTTGGTTTTTTATGTGACTACACATCCACTTTACCTTGCCACATGATAAAACACATTCCTTGTCTGGCTGTCCTGTTGCTTTTCGGAAGCTTCCTTACCCTGTTGCCTTTGGCCTGCCGTTACGACAACGAAGAAGACCTCTACGGGGACAATCCTACTTTGTGCGATACGGCGGGCATGCGCTTTAACGTGGAAATCCGAGCAATTTTTGAAGCCCACTGTGCCCGATGCCATGTGCCGGGCGCTGCTCAGTACTCCGGCATACCGCTGGCCACCCATGCCCAAATGGAAACTATGGCTAAGAATGGCCGGTTAGTAGGACGCATTAATAACAGCGCCAATCCCATGCCACCCAGCGGCCTGATGCCTGCTTGCCAACGCGCCCAAATAGAAGCCTGGGTACGCGCTGGGGCTCTTAACAACTGATACCACTTCGCTCATTTATTTCTCTAGCAAGAATAATGAAAAAGCGCCTTCTCCTGGTCGCCCTCTTGTTGGCCGTCATTGGCGGTGCTGTTGGCCTCTATTTCTACAACCTTAAAATGCCCAGCATGGCCACGCAAGAAGCCGACCTGGAAATATCGGCTTCTGCTTTGTACGAAGCCTTTGACACTGACGAGCATAGCGCCAACACCCGCTATCTGGGTAAAATACTCGCCGTACAAGGCCAAGTGCGCCAGGCTCAAGTACTGCCCGATGGTACCATAAAAGTCGTGTTGGAAACAGGCCGCGACTTTGGCATCCTCTGCGAATTCGACCCGAATACCTCACATGCGCGTACCACTTTTGAGCCTGGCGAAACCGTTACGCTCAAAGGTGAGTGCGCCGGCTTAAACTTTGACGTCCTGTTGTCCCGTTGTGCCGTAGTAGAAGAGTGAATGTAGAGTTAAATATCCACTTTGCTCGGCTGCGCGAAGGCAAGGGAGGCATTCTTCTTGCTCAAATCCTCCGTACGAACTTAAAATACCAAGTCACTGCTATGAAAAAAGCCTGGTTAATGGCCGCAACAGCATACCTACTGTTTGCAACAGCTCATGCTCAAAAGTTCATGACGCGCGATGCGCGCATCTCCTTCCTGTCTGAAGCGCCCCTGGAAAAAATCGAAGCCATCAACAAAAGCGGCTCCGCTGTCTTGGATGCTGCCAGTGGGCGCATGGAGTGGAAAGTGCTCATCAAGAACTTCCTGTTTGAGAAGAAACTCATGCAGGAGCATTTCAATGAGAACTACATGGAGTCCGACAAATACCCTAACGCCACGTTCAAAGGCGAGTTAGTGAATGCGCAAGAGGTCAACTTCGGTAAAGACGGCACCTACAACGTGCGCGCCAAAGGCAAGATGACCATCCATGGCGTGGAGCGCGATATTGAGGTGCCCGGCAAAATCACCGTTTCAGGGGGCAAACTGGAGGTGATGTCCAACTTCAAAGTAGCCTGCGCTGATTACAACATCAGCATTCCCAGCGTGGTACGCGACAACATCGCCAAAGAGATTGCCGTCCGCGTAGAGGCTACGCTGACGCCGCTAACTCGCCCGCAATAAGGCATTCACATGCAACGCCTTACTGCGGGCGTTCACTAGGCAGTGGGCCTAATCGAACATGTTGTAATAGGACCTTAGCAGTTCGTCTTTTTCTTTGGTGCGGATGTCCTCGATCATGCGCGAGAGTTTCTCTGCTTCTTCCTGGTGGTGGTTGCTGCGAGAGAACGCGCGCAAATCGTGAAGCGCCCGGGTGGCGGAAAAGCGGCGCCAGAGGCTGCCGCTGGAGGTGGCCGTAGTGTAGAAAAATGCGACTGCAGGCTGAGTGATAGCGGGTTGGTTCAGCCGAGTGAGGTATTGGGTGTAGTGCTCAAAAAAAGAAAGGACGGCCGTGTTGTCCACCCAACGGGCGGCGCTGAAGAACCACTCGGCATAGGCTGTGTCAGGCGTTTGAGCGTATAGCCCGGCTATGGTAGTGGTAATGTTTTCGTCGCGCTCGTTCTGATGGACGCGAGCGGCCTGCAAGGCTGCGTCCAAGTCAACTTTAGCTAAGGCCTGGAGCGCTGCATTGAGCACGCCATACGAAACCTCCGGGCTGAGGGCGCGTTCGAAGAGGGGTTGGTAGTGCTTGTTTTCCAGAGCGCCTAATCTTTCGATGGCCTGCGCACGTACGATAGGATCCGGGTCGCTATCAGCCATTTGGGCTACTATGGAACAGATGTTCAGATCTTCCATATCAGCTGAGATGAGTGCGGAGAGGCGCAACACCCAATGGCGGTCGCGTAGAGCTTCCTCTGTAATGTTCGCAGGGCCAGGCTCTTCGGTAGACAACAGCCCCTGTAGGGCTTCAAGGCGGTCTTGCCATAAAGGCGCCTTGCGGTACATGAATAACCACTCCTCTGGCGTATGTGCGTCGTTCTTTTCAGCCAGGAGCACTTTTTCAGCGTCTACGTTGACAAGGGCAGGGCGTTGAGGCAAGTCAAAGGTGAAGGTTTGGCTGCGCTTGCTCACGCGTATAGAGTGCCGCTTGGCGCGCCCGTCGTAGTCGTAGATGTCCACATACAGCGGCAGATCGAAGACGTAAGGCACCCCATTTTGGGCCTCTTGCGTCTGCGTAATGGTCACTGAAGCCTGGCGAGTAGAGTCGTTCCAACCGTACTGTATATCGAGTTGTGGGTGCCCTGCGCTAAAAAACCACTGGTTGAAAAACCAATTGAGGTCTTGCCCAGTGACCTCTTCGAAAGCGAGCCGCAGCTCGTGAGCCTCCACGTCGGAGTAGGCGTTTTTGGCGAGATAATAATGGAGGGAAGCAAAAAAAGCCTCATCGCCAAGGTAGTGGCGCAGCATGTGCAATACGGCGCCACCTTTATTGTAGGAGTGCGCGTCGAACATG
>JBEQAD010000157.1:0-7463 GCA_041640515.1 Saprospiraceae bacterium
AGGCGCTCTGTATGCGAAGACGAAAAATGAATTTGCAGACGCAGGGAGCAATTCGGAAATGAGCTGGTTTTCCGGCTCACTCCAAGTAGTAGCCGCGGTAAACAACATTCGCTTCAACAAGCCCTATCGCAAGACGCTGGTCAATGCCTTCATCGGCGCTGGCGCCACTAGCTTTACTACAAAGTATACGAACGTGTTGCAAGTAGATGGCTCGAACAACGGCGAATTCAAGAGTGGCCTCTCGCCCTACGTAGACGCGGGTGTGGGTCTGGCTTTTCGCGTAAGCCCGAAGTTTAACATTGGTCTGGAGTATGGCGTGGCTTTCGTCCTGGGCGGCAACGGCGACTTGCTGGATGGCGACGAGAACGTAGATTCGCGCACGACCACGTACCGCGACTATTTGCACTATCCAAATTTGCGTCTCAACTTTAATTTGGGCGGTAAAGACAAATCAGGTGCTATGCGCTCTGAGCCGCTCTACTGGGTTAACCCGCTGGCCCAAGTGAGCGATGCTATCGCAGCATTGGAAGCACGCCCTGTATTTGACCCAACGGATACGGACGGCGATGGCGTTATCGATATGTTCGACCAGGAAAAAGAAAGCCCTGCTGGCGCCCGAGTGGACACACGCGGCGTGACATTGGATAGCGACGGCGACAAAGTGCCCGACTACAAAGACAAAGAGCCGTTCTCACCTCCGGGTTACCCGGTCAACGAAGACGGCGTAGCTCAGGTGCCGCCAGCCTTAACAGAAGCCGATGTAAACCGTATTGTAGATGCGAAGCTGGCTGCTTTCAAACTGCCAACACAAGAGGGCTTGGCAGACTGGTTCTTACCAGTGATTAATTTCGCCAATAACAGCTATGATATAGCCTACGGCGAATACACCAAACTATACCAGGTAGCCCAGGTATTGAAGAACAACTCGAAAATTCGCGTAACGGTAACCGGCCACACAGACCAGACTGGTTCGGATGCCTACAACAATGTGTTGTCCTACAACCGCGCCAAGGCCGCTATTGACTTCTTGGTGAGCCAATACGGCATCTCTCGCGATCGCCTGGTGCTCGATTGGGCGGGCAAGACCAACGCCTTAGTGCCGGCTCGTTCTTCCCAGATTAACCGCCGCGTAGAGTTCCGCGTAGCCAAGTCGGGTGAAACCGACAAGCCACGTCCGGAAGGACCAGAAGCCGGCAAAGGTCGCTTTATGGGCAATAAAGCCAGCGGCTATTAATTTTTTAGGCTGAGGGCCTTGGATTGACCCTCTCTAAGTGGCGGGCGACTCTTAGCGAACAGCAAAGAATCGCCCGCTTTTCTTTTGGCCAACAAACTATCCCACCGCATCAGGCGTTAATAAACCGATGGTATCCCTTACCTATGACTAACACGATGAAAATTGGGCTGGCACTGCCGCTTTGTATGTTCTGGTTCAATGAGGCAGTGCCTCAAGGGGCTGCTGCCGTAGCCTCTCTCGACGCAAAAGGCAAGAGCAACGGCAATGAATATGCCTTTCAACCCGGAGAAAAACTGACATACAAAGTGTACTACAACTGGAACTTCGTGTGGCTGGCCGCCGGTGAGGTAACTTTTGAGGTCAACGAGGATGACCGGCTGTATCACTTCAAAGCCTTAGGCAGCACCTACGAATCCTATGAGTGGTTCTATCACGTGCACGACGTGTACCATTCGTGGGTGGACAAAACCAACCTCCTGCCGCGTTACTCCGAGCGAAGCGTACACGAGGGGAATTACCGCATCTTCGAACGCATCCAGTTTGACCAAGGCAACCGGAAAGCCATCGTCTGGCGTGCTACGAAACGCGGCGACCCCGAGACACGCACCGAGCACGCTGTACAAGAGCGCGTGTATGACGTATTGTCATCGCTCTATTTTTTGCGTACCCTTGATTTTTCAGACAAGCCTAAAGGAACGGAATATCCCTTCCGCATCTTTATGGACCAAGAAGAATACCCGCTGCGTATGCGCTATTTGGGTAAGGAGCCTGACAAGAAAATCCGAGGGCTTGGCCGGTTCAATACAATGAAGTTTCAGCCACAAGTCATCGTAGGTAACATTTTTAGCGACGACGCTAAAATGATTGTATGGATCTCCGATGATGAGAACCGCCTTCCCTTGCTAGTGGAGACGCCTATTGCCGTAGGTTCGGTGAAAATGGTTCTTAAAGAGCATAAAGGCTTGAAATATCCTCTTCATTCAAAAAAGGATTGAGTGTATTTGGCCCGGGTAACCTACTTTTGCCGTCGAAAGTAATGCAGGGCCCGTAGCTCAGGTGGTTAGAGCAGCTGACTCATAATCAGACGGTCGCGGGTTCAATTCCTGCCGGGCCCACCTAAAAAAGCAACCCGCTCATAAGCGCAGCCTATGAGCGGGTTTTTTATTGCTGTTAGAACTAAGTCCGGGCGTTAGTCTTTCTTTTCTTCGTCGCTGAGCTGCTTTTTCAGCTGAGCCAGAGCGTCCAGATCACCTAAAGTTTCTTTTTCTACTTTTTTATGAATTTCGCCTATAACTGCTTGAGTTTCGGCCATCTCCCTTATTTTTTCTTCTTTAGATGCAGCTTCTGCCTTCTGCTTGACATCTTCCCAGTAGCGTACATGCGAGGCTACAATACGGCGCTCATCTTTTTGGAACTCAATAATTTTAACCGTGATTGTTTCGCCTACTTCTGGGAGAGTGTTATCTTCTTTGCGCAGTTGCTTAATGGGCACAAAGGCTTCTACTTCGGCCCCGCGTGAGTGGAGGTATATCGTAGCGCCCTTATCATCGCGGCGAGCAACGGTACCTTCGTGGTAAGAGCCAACAGAGTAAATGGTTTCAAAAGTATCCCACGGATTTTCTTCGATCTGCTTGTGACCGAGGCTAATCTGGCGTTTTTCCCGGTCAATACCCAGAACAATGACTTCAATAGGTTCGCCTACTTTGGTGAACTCACTGGGGTGAGAATAACGCTTAGTCCAGCTCAGGTCGCTCACGTGGATCATGCCGCCAATGCCGTCGGTCAGTTCCACGAAGATGCCATAGTTTGTCATGTTTTTAACTGTAACCGTATGGCGCGAGCCGATAGGGAAACGGTCTTCTACTTCTGTCCAAGGATCGGGTGTCAGCTGTTTGATGGATAGCGACATCTTCTTCTCGGCGCGATCGATGGTCACAATGCGCGCTTCTACTTGCTGCCCGACAGTGAAATACTCACGGGCGTTGACGCTTTGAGTACCCCAGCTGACCTCGCTAATGTGAATAAGCCCTTCTACACCGGGCAGGATTTCTACAAAAGCGCCATAGTCTTCGATATTAACCACACGACCAGTCACGGTAGCGCCTTCGACAATATCCGGCGGGAGCACATCCCAAGGATGCGGTGTCAGTTGCTTAAGGCCCAGGCTGATGCGCTTCTTGTTTTCATCAAAGTCCAGTACCACTACGTGCAGACGCTGGTTGATTTGTAGGACTTCGGAAGGGTGAGAGATGCGCCCCCAGCTGATATCGGTGATATACAACAGGCCGTCTACGCCGCCCAAGTCGAGGAAAGCACCAAAGTCGGTGATGTTCTTCACTACACCCTCGAGCACTTGCCCGCGCTCCAGGCTGGCAAGGATGTGCTCGCGCTGTTCGGCCAGGTCGCTTTCAATGAGCGCTTTGTGGCTGATAACGGCATTCTTGATTTGCTCGTTGATTTTCACTACCTTAAACTCCATCGTCTTGCCCACGTACTGGTCATAATCCGTGACAGGCTTGATGTCGATTTGCGAGCCAGGCAAGAACGTTTCCAGGCCGTTGCAGTCCACGATAAGACCGCCTTTCGTCTTACTGATGACGGTGCCCGTGATGATGGTACCATTCCGATAGGAGTCCACAATGCTCTCCCAGGCGCGCAGGATTTTGGCTTTTTTGCGCGATAGGCTGATTTGGCCTTCTTTGTCTTCTTGGCTCTCGATGTACACCTCGACTTCGTCGTCCTTTTTCAGGTCGGGCACATCGCGGAACTCACTGAGTGGCACCAAGCCATCGCTCTTGTAGTTGATGTCGAGCACCACGTCGCCAGCAGTGATAGCACTAACGCGACCACGGACGATTTCGTTCTCTGAGATTTGCGTGAGCGCCGCTTCGTACTGGCGCAACAGGGCGTCGCGCTCCTCGGGTTTGTAGGCCATGGCTCCGCGTTTGTCCATGTCCCAGTTAAAGTCATCATGGGCGCCATCGCTCTTGACAAGCTCAGGTAGGGGCAGTTCCAGATCACTATCGTCCGACTCCGGCGCGATGATCACATCGTCGTCTTCAGTAGTGACATCTTCATCCTCTTCCTCGGTGTCTTTGGCCGTTACTTCTTCTTCTGCCTCAACTTCTTCACCAACAGATAGCGCCTCCGTTGTAGTAAGGGTGGCCTCCATCTCGTCTTCTTGTTTTGCCGGCGGCTCGCTTGCGGCCCTCACCACCGGCTCCTCGGCTGGCAGGTTTTCCTGCTCGGAGGATGCAGGCACTTTTTCATCGTCAAACATCATAGTAAAAACAGTGGTTGGTCTTCTGGGTTTTTTGGGTTCACTGTTAAATGGCCTCTCTGCCCGGGCGAGACCTTTACCCCTTTCCTTTTTGCCTGTTGCCAGATAAAAAGGCGCGCAAAGGTACGCCTCTAAAGAGAGAACAAGGGCTTTTGTATGAAGTTTTTTATGCGTTTGCGGCATCCGTCCCTGCCAGGCACACCCAGCGAAAGGGACGACACGGGAATTTTTCTACATTTGCTGACGCGCCTCAGCAGAGCGTTATTTTCTCACATGTAAATCCCGTCTTTTATGTTCACACGAAGACAAATCGTTGGTCTTTTGGGTCTTCTTTTTCCTGCCCTCGGACTGTGTCAGCCTGCCGTCAACAAGTTTTTCAGCATGACACCAGCTTACGATGCTGGCCAGGCTATCCTGCCCGTATCTGGGGGCGGCTATGCTATTTTTGGCTATCTACAACCGGGAGCAGGCACTAAATCCGACGCCTTTATGTTGCGGGTTGACGCTGCCGGCAATGTTATTTCTCAGCACGTTTACGGCGACCCGAACTCCGACGAGCGTTTCGGGCGGGGCGTCGTTGCCCTGGCCGACGGCTGGCTGGCTGCAGGCACTCGAGGTGCTCCCATTAATACCGGTTGGGTGGTGAAGATAAGCCCTACCGGCCAGGTCGTATGGGCTAAGACCTACTCCAACGTCACGCGTTTTAATCAGCTGCTCGAACTCCCGGGCGGAAGCTACTTAGGCGTAGGTGCCGGCGCTGGCGAAATGGTACTGGTGTGCATAAGTGCTGATGGCTCAGTGATATGGCAGCAATACTACCCTGTCCCGGAAGGCTTCGATGCCTACCTAACCTCGGGCGGCAAGGCCTGTCTTATCATGAGCCGCGACCGGGTGAGTAAGGTGCACTTAGGCACACGGCAAATGGTGTGGTCGAAGAAAGTAGAATTCCCTAATCTGCCCCCAGGCGCGCCCGAGGTCAGCCGCCTCATAGATATTGCTCCACTGAGCAAGGGCATGTTCGCGCTCATTGGCTCCTCTTATCGAGAGTTGCCCTCCTCGCTTTACACTGCTCATTATGCTGCTGTGTGGAACGAGCAGGGCGAGCGGGTCTGGGACCGTTACTTCCGCGGTGCCGACCGAAGCGACTACGACGAAAACGAGGGTTTCTGCGTGAGCTTCCTGCCCAACATGCAAAACATCCTATTCGTCGGCAAAACGGGCAGCAATATCTCCATTACTCGCACTACCCTTAGCGGCAGCGTACTTGAACAGCGGGAGATTATTACACCAGGCGATATCTATGGGGCCAGACTCATCCGCGACGGCATTCACTATGTCATGACGGGAGCCGTTTTTGTTGGGAGCATGAACACCTTTTTCTATCGCTCGGCGGGCAACTCGTTGAGTGTACAACCCGACGACTCGTCTGAGCTTCCCGCCGTGCTGCCAGCAGAGCGCTGGGAGGTGCAGCATGAGCCTTCTTCAGCACGTGCTTGGATAACTGCTCTATCAGAAGGCGGACGCGAGGCCATCTTCCGCCTTTGGGCGCTCGATGGCTCACTGGCCCGCGAAATGCGCCTTTGGCTGATAGCGGGCGAAAACCGCTTTCCCTTAGATGTAAGCGGCTTGCCCAACGGCCTTTACTGGATTTCAGAGGCAGGTGACTCAACACCGCCCAAGGCTTTTTTTCTTCAACATTAGCCCTTGGACTGTTACCACCCTGTGGCTCCCTCTATCTTGTAGAAGCCACAGGGTAGAGTCAAGCAAGGCGTTAGCGAAGCTCAGAAAGTAACCTCACGAACGAGGGTTTCGTTGCCACGGACGAACCTCACCGTCGTGGTGTCGCCTTTCTGGAACTTAGATAGGGCTTGCATGTACTCGCGTACACTGTGCACTTCCATGTCACCTAAGGCGATGATGCGATCACCGCGCTGCAGACCTGCGCGGGCAGCTGGTTTACCATCGGTAACACCGTCCACGTGTACCCCCTCGCCTTCGAAGGTATAGTCGGGCATAATGCCTAGCGTCACACGGAAGCGCGGGGTGTCTTCCGTGTTGGAGCGCGTAGGTTGAAAGACGAGTTTGGGTCTTTGGTCGAGAGCCTCGATAAGGCGCACGGCGTAATCGAGTACAGCCTTTTGGCCGGCGAAGTTGACTTTTTCTACATCGTCGCTCGGCTTGTGGTAGTCAGCATGCTGGCCGGTGAAAAAAAACAGTACGGGAATGTTTTTCAGATAAAAAGAGGTGTGGTCGCTAGGGCCGATGCCGCTGCTGTCCATTTTGATGGACAAGTCTCCCTTTGGCAGGCTCTCTATTAGCGGCACGAAATCAGGCGCCGTTCCTACACCGCCCACTACGAGACGGCGCTCGTCGTTAAGGCGTCCAATCATATCCATATTGAGCATAAAATGCACTGTGTTCAGGTCGATCGTTGGTCGTTCGATGTATTTTTTAGAGCCTATTAGCCCTAACTCTTCGGCGGAAAAGCAAATGAAGAGAAAGTTGTGACGCTCGCGGGTGTTGTTTTTAGCAAAATAGCGAGCCAACTCGATGACTCCTGCTGTACCGGAGGCATTGTCGTCAGCGCCATTGTGGATTTTGCCATGTGGATTGGCATCGAGGGAGTTGCGATCGTGCCCAAGGCCAAGGTGATCGTAGTGAGCACCAATGACGATGGTATGTGCGGCGCCATTATCTAAAAAGCCGACTACGTTCTGGCTTGTTAACAGAGGGGCATTGGGCGCTTCGGCGCCATGGGGGTCATTGGTCTTCTTGAAAGAGAAAACATGGTACCATGTCCCATTGTCGCCCATTGGCTTCAGCCCAGCCTTTTTGAATTGTTTAGCGATGTAGCGAGCGGCTTTGCGCTCTTCAGGAGTGGCGGTGCCACGGCCCTTCATTTTGTCTGCGGCCAGATAGCTGACATCTTGGCGCAGACGTTGCTCAGAG
>JBEQAD010000158.1:0-7440 GCA_041640515.1 Saprospiraceae bacterium
ACGCTCTTCCGATCTGGAGGCTTGGTGGCACCGGAAAGCGACGACAATCCGTGGCATTACAAGTTCAGCTGGAACCCTCGCAATGTGGTATTGGCTGGGCAAGGGACCGCGCAATATGTAGAGCACGGGCGGTTGCGCTTCATTCCATACCACCGCCTTTTCGAACAGTACCGCCTTATTCGAGTGCCTGGCATGGGAGAATGGGAAGTGTACGCTAACCGCGACTCGCTGTCGTACCAGAGTGCTTATGGCTTGCAAAACGCCCACACCATTTTTCGAGGCACTATCCGACACCGCGGCTTCTGCGACGCCTGGAATGCGCTGATTCGCCTGGGCTTAACTGACTCGAATTTCATTATTCCGAATAGCGAGCGCACTACTTACGCCGAACTGGTCGAGGCGCTCCTGGGCTATAGCCCGCAGGAGGGCACGCTAGAGCAGCGCATGGCCCACCTGCTGGGTTTAGATCCTGCTGGCCCAGTCATGCAGCAGTTAAAGTGGTTAGGGTTGTTAGAAGAGCGGCCTATCGGCGTGCCAAATGCCTCACCCGCGCTGGCGCTGGAGCAACTGCTGTTGGAGAAATGGGCCTTGCGGCCACAGGACCGCGATATGGTCATCATGCAGCATGTTTTCGAGTATGAGCAAGCCGGCCAGCCTAAACGCCTCACCTCGACATTGGTGGCTAAAGGGGACGACGCTACGCACACGGCTATGGCGCGTTTGGTAGGGTGGCCAGCAGGCATCTTTGGGCGGCGCCTACTCGCGGGAGCCCCGGCACCTGTGGGCGTGCATATACCTATTGCTCCAGAAGTGTACGAGCCTATCCTCGCCGAATTGGAAACCCTCGGCGTGCGTTTTGTCGAAGAAGAGGAAGCCCTTTGATGGTCATTTGCCCTATGGGCGTTAGGCTACAAGTGGATTACCTCGCCATAGGCGGCTGCTGTGGCTTCCATGATAGCCTCGCTCATCGTAGGGTGCGGGTGCACCGACTTGAGAATTTCATGGCCTGTGGTTTCCAATTTGCGGGCAGCCACTACTTCAGCAATCATCTCCGTCACGTTGGCGCCGATGAGATGAGCACCAAGCCATTCGCCGTATTTTTTATCAAAAATAACCTTTACAAAGCCCTCCGAAGCCCCTGCGGCTTTGGCTTTGCCTGAGGCGGTAAAAGGAAACTTGCCCACCAACACCTCGTAACCCGCCTCTTTAGCGGCAGCTTCGGTGTAGCCAACGGATGCTACTTCGGGCGAGCAGTAGGTACAGCTAGGAATGTTGTTGTAGTCTATTGTTTCTGGATTAAGACCTGCAATGTGTTCTACACAGGTGATACCCTCGGCACTAGCTACATGGGCGAGCGCTTGGGTCGCCAGCACGTCGCCAATGGCATATACACCAGGCACGTTCGTGCGGTAGTACGCATCCACCTGGATGTAGCCGCGGTCCGTAGCAATGCCGAGCGCCTCTAAACCCATGTTTTCGGTGTTGGGGGTTACACCGGCGGCACTGAGGACGACGTCACAAACCACCGTTTCCGTTTTGCCGTCTTTGCGGTTCTTGATGTTTACCTTAACTTCTTTGCCGGAAGTGTCCACACTTTCCACCGCCCAACCGGCATAAATTTTCATGCCTTTACGGCTGTAAATTTTAGCCAGTTCTTTTGACACATCCGCATCTTCACGAGGGACCAGCCCCTGCTCTAAAAACTCGACAATGGTTACTTCTGTGCCGATAGTGTGATAGAAATAGCCAAACTCAACGCCAATAGCGCCTGCCCCCACCACCACCATGCGCTTGGGCTGCTGTTCGAGCGACATGGCGCGGCGGTACTCGATAACTTTTTTGCCGTCAATGGGTAAGTTAGGCAGCTCCTTTGCCCGCCCGCCTGTAGCTACAATGATGTGCTTGGCCGTGTATTCGGTTTCCTTGCCCTCGGCGTCTTTGACCACTACCTTTGGGCCTGGAGCAAGACGACCCGTCCCATGTATGACGGTGATTTTGTTTTTCTTCATCAGAAACTGCACGCCCTTGCTCATGCCTTCCGCTACGCCGCGGCTGCGCTTAATCATAGCGCCAAAATCAGCATGGCTTTTTCCTTCAATACGGACGCCGTAATCCTCAGCGTGTTGTAGGTATTCAAAGACCTGAGCGCTTTTAAGGAGTGCTTTGGTGGGGATGCAGCCCCAGTTGAGGCAAATACCGCCGAGGCTTTCACGCTCGACGATAGCCGTGTTCATGCCTAACTGAGAGGCGCGAATAGCAGCTACGTAACCGCCTGGGCCACTGCCGATAATGATGAGGTCGAAATTCATGTTTGCAAAAGATTGAGGTGATTGGCCAAATGGCCGGGCAAAGGTAGGTAAGCCGTCAGGTTTAGATGGTTTCGACGTAGTTCAAATCCTGGTCGAAGGTTTCCTTCATGCCCACCAACGCGGAGAAAGCAATGAGTAAGCACACTGCACCCACAATGGCTGCTGCCGGGAGAACGCCACCGGTCATCGTCGGCCCTTTGAGCCATAAGAAAGTGGAAGCAATGGGCACCAGCATACCGCGCGCAAAATTAGGTACCGACGTTGCTACGGTAGCGCGCAGGTTGGTGCCAAACTGTTCGGCCCCTATGGTGACGAAGATGACCCAAAAACCTACGGACAAACCCAGCAAGAAATGTGCGAAATGAAATGCTGCTGCACTTGGAAACGGCGCCGCGAGGTAATAGGCCACGGCAAGAGCATCGGCAAATAGGAAAATCCACATCACCTTCAGACGGCTGCGCAGCAGTTGACTAATCAAGCCCGAGGCGATATCGCCTACAATGAGACCGGTGTAGCAAGCAGCAATGGCATTTCCTGCTGAGATGTTGTCCAACCCTTTAGCCTGCCCAAATTCAGGGGCCAATGTTACCAACACCCCTACGACAAACCACGTAGGAAAACCAATGAGTAGGCAACGAGCAAAGCGCGAAAACCTATCCCAATTGGTAAACAGCGCCAAAAAATTGCCGCGGCTGATACCCTTGCTCGCTTCCATCTGGCGAAACAGCCCCGACTCGTGCACGCTGACGCGTAATACGAGTAGCAATAACCCCAAGGCTCCACCAATGAAAAAGCAGACACGCCAGGGAAAGAACATATCAATAATCCAGGCTAACAGAGCGCCGCTCAAACCCACAGAGGCAACAATCATGGTGCCGTAGCCGCGCTTGTCTTTGGGCAGGCTCTCTGCTACCAGCGTAATACCTGCGCCTAACTCACCAGCTAGTCCAATGCCAGCTAAAAAACGCAGCACAGCATAGTCGGTAGAAGATGTTACCAGGCCGTTTAAAATATTAGCAATAGAATAAAGAGCAATGGAAAAATAAAGTACGCGCACGCGGCCGCGCTTATCACCTAATACGCCCCACAAGACCCCGCCAATCAACATGCCCGCCATTTGCCAGTTGAGTAGCATGAGACCGATATCGGTAAGTTCTTGCCCCGAAAAGCCAAGCGCTTGCAAACTTTTGACCCGCACAAAACCGAATAGCAGCAGGTCATAAATGTCTACAAAATAGCCCAACGCCGCCACAATAACGGCGGCGTTGAGCAACCGAGGTGCAACAGCCTTATCTTCCTTCATAGGGAAATGATGTCCTCGCCTCTGTGGGTATCACATTTTGAAATATGAATTCGGATTTTTGCCCCCGCTGCGAATTACTTCCAGGCGCTTTTTGAATTCGTTGGCCATTTCTAACTCGTCCTTGCGCGCATAGATTTCCGATAAAGCGATAAGCGTGTTGGTGTCGTTGGGGTTAATGGCCTCTGCCTTTTGGAAATATGGTAGCGCCTGGTCGAATAAGGCCATAATTTCTTTCTGTATCTGTTGATACTTCTTTATCGTCGCTGCTGAATAGTCATCTTGTGGCAGAGCGTTCAAGTCTTGTGTGCGAGCCGCGGCTTTATTGTAGTACAACGCGCCAAGCGAATAGTAGGCATCTGCGGCCTTGTTGTCTATCTGAATAGCCTTCTCATAGTACTCCTTAGCCTCATCAAAATACTCTGTCGCTTTGGTCTCGTTTTTTTGTTGTGCCTCGCGCTGGTAGAGGTTATCGTACACGCTACCCAGGGTGACGTATAGACTGAGGTTATTGGGCTCCTGTTCAATAGCTTGCTTGAGACGGGTAATCAAACCGTCGAGCTCTCCTTTTTTCAAGTAGAGATTAATCTCTGAAAACAGCAAAGCTGCGTCGTTAGGATATTTCTGGCGGCCTTCTTTCAGGATACGTTCTGCACCGTCAGCATCGCCTTTTTCCATCTTTACTTGATAGAGGCCTTCATATACAGCCGATTGGGCATTGCCTTTTTCATAAAGACGCATGTAGTATTTCTCTGCATCATCATTGAGGCGGGCTAATTGAGCACACAATCCCGCCACATATAGCTGATTTTGATGCTGCTCAGGGTCGTCCAATAGGCTTTTCAACTTCTCGGTCTTCAGGATGTCGTGGCTTTTGATAAGTGCATCAAACGAGCGGAAGGCTTTTTCGTACTCTTGCTTCTCATACTTCATCAAACCAATGTTGATAAGGTAGCTTTGTATCTCACTAATGCCTTTAGCAGCATCGGCTTTTTCAAACTTCTTCGTGGCCATTTCATAGGCATTCTTAAACGATTGAAAAGCCTCCAAAGCGTCGTTGTCGCCGCTAAGTGGCGTGGCCGGATTGAGTGAGCGGAGCATCATCTCGCGCTGGACAATCGTGCTGTATATCTCCCCTCGGGTTTGCCAGGCACTCACCATGCTCTGTACCTCAGCAGCCTGAAGGGCGCGGTCGATTTTCTCCTTAGCCTCTTCTAGCTTAGCCGCGTTGCCGCCAGGGTCCATGTTGTAGGAAGTCAGGGCACGAGCAGCCTGTTTTGAAAGTTTGACGGGATCATCTTGCCCTTGAAGAGCGGCAGCGCCGAGCACTAAGGCAAGCACAATAGCAATGTTTTTTTTCATAACAAAACCATTTTTTAGTAGAGTGTTAGTGGGCTTTTTCCTTTGTTCCATGGGTAAAGGGGGCCTTTTCTGGTCCACAGCAAAGGTAGTTTGGTTTCAGCAAAACACTTTAACAGCCCGATGAGCAAGGATGGTTTAAACTCGAGCGGCAAAACGCCGTCTATTCGCTTGCTACTTTGAAACACATTATTATTAACCTTGTCAAAAACACACAAACTATGCGTATGCACATGCATTTGTGGCCCATTAGCCTGCTCTTTATCGGAGCCCTCTTCCTGCCCTCTTGTCAAAAGGACGACTCAGCCGACATCATGACTACTGAAGACTTAGCTACTGCAGAGGATTTCTCTGCGGAAATTGACTTGGCCGTAGACATCGCCATCGAAGAACGGGGTGGAAACAGTGCTTGCCCGACGGTCACCTTGGCTCAACCCTGGGGCACATGGCCCAATACCATCACCATTGATTACGGCTCTACGGGTTGCCTAGGCCCTAATGGCGAGCACCTTCTCAAGGGAAAAATTATCATCACCCAAACAGCAGAAATGTTCACCGCCGGTGCCAAACGCACGAAAAGCTTCGAGAACTTCTATGTAGACGATGTGCGCGTAGAAGGTACTAAAACTTGGACTAACAATGGAAAGGATGCCGCTGGCAATTGGTCATACACGCGCACGGCTACAGATATGAAACTCGTCTATCCTGACGGCACTTTCTCCACTTGGAACCACACGCACACTGCTAACCTTGTTGAGGGAGCCCTGACGCCTACGCACCGCGACAATGTGTGGAACATTACTGGCTCCACCTCAGGTACTGACCGTAACGGCAAGGCGTTCTCTGCGGCCGTTATCGAGCCGCTTGTAAAACGCGGCAATTGCCGATGGATTACCCGAGGCACCATCCAAATAACACGAGATAGTAAAACCTCCACTTTAGACTTTGGAAACGGCACCTGCGATCGCTTAGCACGTCTAACCCTGCCCAATGGCGAACAGATCGTTATTCGGCTCCGCCGATAAATGGTAGACTTTTCAATGCGCTGAAGCCGTAAAGGAAGCGCTATCCTTTACGGCTTTCTCTTTTCAAGGGGCGCGGTCTTTCTTTGTACAAAGAAGCTACAGGAGCATAGAATAAGGCATGCGCCCATGTGTTCACTGGCAGGCAGCAGGGAGCTCTTGCGTCAGGTATAAATCGATTTGTTCACCTACGCGCAGGGTACCGTTAGGATCGTAGGGCGGTATCTGGCGCCACACATAAGCCCTCATCTGGTCGGTCACTGTACCATCAGAGATGACAGCTCCTATGTTGAGGTTGCTACTGGTGATGAGAAAGCGCGCTGCATCGTAGGTTAGGCACACGCAATCGGGAATTTCTACCAACAGCGCCACTTGCTCCGAGACAACAAAGTCAATTTCGGAGCCCATCTCTACCTCAAAGCCACCATAGCGCACGATTTGGGTAATCGTATCACCTTGAAACAACACCGCTACAATAGTATTGGGCGCTAGCTTGGGGTCAGCAATGCGCGCAATAACGCGCGGCTTTAGCCCTAAACGCAAGCATTTGCGGCTGTACAGGTCGTAGTCGTCACTACCCACTAAAGCCGGTAGCCGGACAATATCGGGGTTTCGCCGGGCAATAGTCAGGTAGATGGTACGCCCTTCTTTCACTCGACTTTCCGGCTTAGGATTTTGCAAGAGCACGACACCGGGTGGCTTTTCAGGCATATAGATAGAGTCGTTGACGACGACCTCAAAGCCGCGCAGTCTCGCCGTGGCTGTAGCTTCTCGAAAGCCCATGCCCACGAAATTGGGGACCTGTACACTTTCTCCGTGGTTGGTATAACACTTTAATCCCCACACTGTCAGCAGTACAAAGCCCATCCCAGCAATCATCATACCCAAGCAGTTGCGCACCACATACGGAGCCGTTAGGAAGCTGTACACCTCCAGCCCTATCCTTCGAATGAACAGCCAGATTTTTTCCGTCATGGCAAAAGAAACGCCGTAGCTGTGCTTGCCAACAGCTACGGCGCAAAAGTAGTTCGGCTTCGACGGATGAGCCGAACCGTTTGTTGGACCCAATGCCGAATTATTTTACCACTCGCGCCGAAAAGCGCTGTCCATCCGGCGCCCAAGCCGTCAGGTGATACACTCCTGCAGGCCAATGGGCTGCCACGGGCAAGGTGTACAGCGCTCCCGAAAGGGCGTTGGCGTCGTCCCAAAGCACGCGTCCGAAGGCATCTACAACCTGTACGCGCATGCGGCCTGCGGGCCAAACACGCGCATCCACATAAACCCTATCGGTAGTAGGGTTAGGGAAGACGGCTACCGCTGCTGCATCCACTTCCTGGCGAGTGCGCTCTCCTGCTTCGCTCTCTACCAGCGTTTGTGTCTGTTGCACCGTGCACCCAAATACGTCCAAATGTGTCTCTACATACGTTTGCGGAGCCAAACGTGCCGATAC
>JBEQAD010000159.1:0-7401 GCA_041640515.1 Saprospiraceae bacterium
CTTGGCTGTTGCACTGCACCTGTACGCTCACCTGCCCGCTCACGTCGATCGAATCCTGCAGCGTCACCACCGCCGTGTCCCGCGCCGTGCACAAACCCAAAAGATCCGTCGCCGTCGCTACGTACACGCCTGCCGGCACCGCATTCGGGTCGGCCACCGGCTGGCCCGTCAGCGTCGTCCAAACCACCACGCCCGGCTGGTTCGTCGTCGCCACCAGCGTCGCCGCCGGCTCGCAGCCCACCACATCCGGCGCCGTCACTGTGAAAATACTGTCGGAGATATCGAGACTTTGCGTGTAGGTATTGGCACATCCGGCTACGGGTGTGAAAATGACGAGGTAGGTACCCAGCGTGGCGTAAATATGAACAAGCGAGTCCTGACCATTTGAGCCAACACTATTCCCATCGCCAAAGGCCCACGTACCTGGCAGACCGCTGGTGTTGACAAAGCTCGCCTGGTAGCTATTACAGGCCTGTTCTACTTTCAAGAATGGCGCTACACTGAAGGAGTCCTGGATAGACACGGCAAAGACGAGTGTATCCGCACAGCCGAAGTCGTTCTTCACTTGGAGGGTTATGGTGTAGTTACCCTTTGTCCCTATGGCCGTCGTTGCGGGTGCGTTAGGGTCAGCAATGAGGAGCGGCGGAGCTGCCGTCCACTGGTAGGTGAGCATGTCGGACGGATTAAGGTTTTGCGCCACCAATGGAAAGGGCTCGTTGGGGCAAGCGTTGGGCGGCACTGATGCGGCTACATTTGGCGCTCGGCTGATGACGCGCGCGGTGTCGGTGCGCACGCATTGGAAGGTGTCCGTTGCCGTAACGCGGTAAATTCCCGGTGGTGCGGTTTGCGGGTTGATGGTATCACCAGCTAACGTTGTCCACACGACGATAGCTGGCACGTTTGTCAAGGCGTTGAGCGTACCCGTTGGGCCGCAGACTTCGTCCCCTATGGCGGTTAATTCAAGTAGTGGTTGTCGCAGGATGAGGACGGTATCGGTATCGAAGCAAGTGCCGTTGCTCACGCGTAGGCGATAGGTGGTGGTTACGGGTGGATTAGCCAGCACGTGCTGCGGCCCAGGTTGGAAGGTCAGGAAGTCTGTTGGCGTCCATGTATAAGTGAAGTTTGGGCTGCCCAATACGGTAATAGGCACAGCGGCGGTGTCACAACTGTAGCCGGGTGTTACGATTTGGTAATCCAGCAAGCTGTCCACGCTGAAGGGCTTCGTCAGTGTGTCGGTGCATCCGTCGGAACTGGTTACGATGAGCGTGGCCAGTCCTGTTTGACGATTAGGTATGGGCACGACCACGCTGGGTTGGTTACTGCTGACCGCTCCGCCATTCCATACGATTCGCCACTCCCACTGTACGATGACCACGGAGGAGGTCGAAGCGTTTAGGAATTTTACCCAAAAGATGCTGTCTGTGCAGTACTTGTCTATGGTAAAGTTGGCCTTCAAGTCGGAAATGACGCCGATGTTAAAGCCTCCTACGGCAGTGCAGCCTCGGGCATCGGTGGCAGTAACGGAGTAAAATCCAGGCCCTAACCCAGTGAGGGTTGACCCGGTAGCGCCATTGACGCCCGGTCCTTGCCACACGTAGGCATAGGGCGGCGTGCCGTTTGACGCATTAGCCGTCAGCGTGCCTGTCTTGTCGCCCGAGCAATAGACGTTGGGCGTGCCTGTTATCTTGATTTTCACCTGCGTATGGGTGCCCACTACCCCGGTGGCGCTGCCGCTGCATCCGGTCGTTTGGTCTGTTACCGTTACGGCTACCTGGGTGCCTGGCGATAACCCGCCGATTTGCGGAGCATTGAGCGGGCTAACGTTCCAAGTGTAGCGATAATTACCTCCGGATGGCGTCACGACTGCCGTGGCCACGCCGTTGTTGATGCCCGCACAATCGGCCTTTTTAATCAGCAGCTGTACTTTCAAACTGTCTATAGTTGGCGGACAGAAAAGAGTATCGCGCTGGCATCCCTTCGAATCCGTTACAGTGACAGTGTAGGTTACCATTGGCAGCAGACCGCTCGATGTGGCACCTTGTGTACCGTTGCTCCATTGGATCAGATAGGGTGGCGTACCTCCAAAAGGCAGGACGGTCATCGTGCTCGGGAAGCCATTGCACGACGGCATATTGACCACGAGATTGAAATGTATGGGCGAAGGCTGAACCACTTGTACAGCTCCCACGCGCGTGTTACCAGCGTTGTCGCTGACGGTGACGGTGTAGGTGCCTGCGCTTAGATTCTGAGCGGTAGCGGTCTGCTGACCGTCGCTCCATTGATAGGTGTAGGGCGGCACCCCACCGCTTACTGAAGCCGTGGCGCTCCCGTCGGCATCTCCGGCACAGGTAGGCGCCGTGAAGCTCAGCGATAACTGGAGCGGTCCCTGCGCTGGCAAGGCATAGACTGCCAGCACCAGGCTAAGCAACATCCAGCCGGTTTTTATTTTTTGGCAATAAGTATAGGGTAAATATCTGCTTGTCATAGCCCTGCTTTTCCTTTCCTTTTGTAGTCGTTGGTGTTGATGGTAAAAGACAACTGCCGCTGCTGCACCTTTGCTTAATCTGTAGCTTTGTGACCGCGATAGGCTTTCTAAACTTAGAATACGCAATGCAGCGCGCGGTTGCCATCAGCGGCGGTGGAAATCCGGCAATGGCATGCCGCCCGACGTTACGCGCACGCCGATTATCTCCACGCGTCGTTCGCGCGCTGCGTCTACGCTAAACACCGACAGCCGGCGGTTCGCGGGGTCAGCACTGACCGTCTTAGATGCTTTCGATGCGCCGTTTGGCTCCCGCGTTAGTTTCAGCTGCCCACTGCGAATATATTGCCTATACAGGCCGCCCTCAAAGAGCTCAAAGTGATTAAACACGCTGCTCACACGGCGCGAAGTGAGGTCGAGGTTATAAGCCGCACTGGCCAAGGGCGAAGCGAAACCGCTGATTTTAATCTCGATTTCGAGGCCGTTTTCTAGCATTTCATACAGTACTTCTGAAAACATCCGCATGCGGTCCCACTCTCCCTTGACGCGCCGCTCGAAGAAGGTGTCCAAGTCGTGCTTGGCCGCGGCGAGTGCTTCTCCGGTTAGTCCTTTGCAAAAGATATCTATGTACTCCTGTTTCCGGTTATAATAAGGCAGGTAAGTACTGCTATACTGCTCGCTAATGCGCGTAACGCCAAGGCGAGGTGGTCCGGGTTTATCGTTGTCGAAATACAGGGTTATAGGCAAATAAGCATCTGGGCGCAAAGGCCGCAGGTACAGTTTGCGCTCAACGCTCTGAAAGGGCGTTTTGGGCAAATCGTCGGTGCGTACCTCTACCGAGTCGCGCGAATAGCCCTCTTTAGTTGCTACGATGCGATAGCGCGTGTCGTAATTGATGACTGTGTGGTAGTCGTTGCTGTCGGGGCCGGTGCGGTGCACCCACACTTCGCGCGGCATTTTCAGCTCGGTAACGGTGATGGTTACGTCGTTGAGCGGGTCTTTGAGTACATCGTCAAAGACGTACACGTCCAGCCGCAAGCCGCGGCGCAGGCGCAGTTCCCGGTACAAGGTAGTGTCGCCTTTAGGTGTCAAGCCTATGGTACTCACTATCAACGAGTCGGCCGAATAGCCGGGCCGCTGTGCTTTAAGTTCGTACTCATGCTGAAAGCGCAGAGGGAAGCGATAAACATGCTGCCCAGGCTCGTTGCGCGTTTCAAAAGCGAGGCCTTTGCCGCCTTCGCCTTGCTCTACTTGGCCATCGGGCCGCAGAAAACTCATCGTTCGAAACAACACATCGACGCCTGTGAGCGGCTTGAGCGAGTCGGCATCTACTACCGTTACTACCAGGTCTATGGAAATAGCTTTCAAGCAGCGGCGCTGTTCGAAGGACTCCTCCCACAAGCGCCCCGGCATGTCGAAGCGCAGGGTATCGGGCAGAAAACCAGGCTTTTCAGTGATAATCCAGTACGACTTACCCGGCTGCAGCGGGAAGGTGTGCTTCGACCCCGGCACCGCCACGCGGCTGAGCGCCACAGGCCCTTCCGGCGTTACTTCGTACAGCGTCATGACGGTGTAGAACAACGCCTCGCCCGAGCCTTCATCGCAGGCGGCAACCGAGATTTCTGGTCTGCCCATGCCTATTTTGAAAATATCGTAGCAGCAGTCCTCTTCCGAAAAGTTCATTGCTCCCTCGCGGTTGGAAGAGAAAAAGGCCAGTTTGCTGGTCTCCGAAAGGGAATAAAAGACATCGTTGGCGTTGGAATTGATGGGCACCGGTAGGTGCTCCACTTCGCTCCATTCGCCGTTTTTGTACGCTGCGCGGTATACGTCAAAACCGCCCAACCCTTGGCGGCCGTTGCTGCTGAAATAGAGCATGCCCGTGGGCTCGTGAAAGAAAGGGGTGACGTCGTCGCCCTCGGTGTTCAGAGCGGTCAGATTGACTGGCTCCGAAAAGCGCCCGTTTTCGATTCGGCAATACCAGATATCCTTGCCTCCTTTACCGCCGGGGCGGTCGCTGACAAAGAAAAGCGTTTCCGAGACCTCACCCGGCAACACACACACATATGGCTGAGTAGTGGTGTATTCCTTTTGATTGATGGGGCGCGGCAGGCGACGAGGGCGGCCCCACGAGGCCTCGCCTGTGCGCCGGCGCTCCAACAGATCAAAGCGCAAGCGACCCGAGCGGCGATACTTGGCTACGGCATAATATACGGCCGTTTGATCGCGATTGTAGGCCAGGTAGGCCGTATGGCGCTTGCGCTCGTTGATATCCAGTCGTTGGATGGCCATGCTGCCGTCGAGGCGCGGCTCGGCGCTAAAAATCTGGATCATTGGACTGGCCGAGTCGCGCCTATGTGGATGACCGTAGGCGGAATAGTAGAGGCGATTGTTCAGCCAACGCGTAGCATATTCGGCGAAGGGTGTGTTGACGTAATCGCGCAAGCTATCTAACACCAGGTCTGCCGTGTTCTGGTATACTTGAAGCGCCCACTGGCAGTTGCGCATGCCTTCGAGCGCCTTGCGCTGGAGCTCGGGCAGCGCAGCCTGCTGGGCCACCTGTTGATACAAAGCATGAGCATCGGCGTATTGACCGCTCAAATAGCGGATCTCAGCTAGGCGGAAGAGCAAAAGTACCTCGTCAGCAGCCAGGCGGTTGACACGCAGATACTCATACGCCGCAGCAGCCGTCGCATAGTGGGTGTGAGCAGTGGCTGCAGCGGCTAATCCTTCCCACGCCGAGACGTTCTGGGCATCCACCTTCAACACGCGCCGGTAGTACTGCATGGCGCCGAAATAGTCGCCTTCATAGTAGCTGCGCCGAGCGCGGTTTTCCAGCGCTTTCAGCGAAGGGCCGCGCTCCAGGTCGCCGCCAATGCGCTCTGGTACGCCTTTCTGGGCCGTTAATGGCCCAGCCATTATTCCCCAAGATATCAGGATTAAGCAAAGTTTCTTCATAGTGTCGGGCCAACGAAAGCATTCAATCCACTGGGCAAGGATGCAGGACTGGCTTAATTCTGTACAGACGATAAATGAGCGAGACCTCCGGGCCGCCACGGTTGTTTGTGGCCACCACAAAGTCTGACAGGTTCAAGTCATAGGAAAAGCCGAGCGTCCACGTTTTCCAATGCACCTCACCCGTCCAGATGATAGCATCGGTGTAGCGATGGCGAAAGCTGGCGCCCAGTTGCAAAGCTAGCTCTTCGTACGGCTTATCGCTGAGCAACAGTCGCCCAGCAACGCCGTACACCAGTTCCCGATAGGCACCTTGTTGTTGATAGAGCACCTGCCCCACAACATCGAATAGCGACGATAACTGCACCAAGCCCATGCCGTACAACGCCTTGCGTTCGGCCAAGCGCACTTCGGCTGCATCGTGCCAGAAGTTGTGCCGCGGGCGGTTGACGTGATGGATAGCTCCGCCCACATCGAAGCGCGTGCGTTTTTCGCGCGCTTGAAAGCGATAATTCAGCCCAGCACTCAGGTCAAAATACTGGATGTTGTCGCTAAAAAGTGTCCCGTCTTCCCGCGTGCTGGCCGTAGGATCAAAAAGGCAGCCGACAAATTGTGCATCGAACGTCCAGCGCGTAGTGCCAAACGAGCGTTGCCCGAAGGCCGGCATGATACTGGCCGACAGAAAGTTATTCTCCGCCAGAGGCAGCGTTATGCCCAGGGGAATGCTGGCAACGATGGAGGTCAGTTCCAGTGTCCCCTGCCGGTCATGGCTCAACGCTAGCCCTCCCGTCAAGTAACGATCGTAGCGATGGGCGCGGTAGTAGAACTTGTTTTCCACCGAGCCCCAGAACGTCGTATAAGGGACGGGCACGGCGCGCCATTGGCTGCGATAGTTGCCTATGAAGCGCAAATCGCCACCAAAGACACCACTCAGACCCGGGTTGATGTTCAAAGGAGCGTTGTGAAACTGGGAAAAGTGAACATCCTGCCCAAAACCTAATGCGCTGATTGCAAGCAATAGCCCTCCCCCCAGGACGCGGAAAAGAAGTAGTCTTTTATTCACACGTAGAAGATTTTTTAGTTCAACGAAAGCATGGCAGCTGACATTAGCCCTGCTGGGATAACAACGAGGCGGGACAAAAAACATACCAGCCCTGCACCGCTTTAACAACCCGAAACGAGTGAAACTCCACTAACGGTTGACGGGATGGAGAATAAAAAAACAGCCAACTGACTTTACATGGGGGGAAACAGAGGTAAAGGTAGAGAAACCGCATCGTTTGAAGCAATGCTCCAGCCCTTAAAAACATGAGGAGGTTTGTCTGGCACCCGACAAACCTCCCCCCTGTGGAGCATGCGGGACTCGAACCCGCGACCTCTGCGATGCGAACGCAGCGCTCTAGCCAGCTGAGCCAATGCCCCAAATGCACTGCAAAAATGCGCGGCTCTGCTGGAATTTCGCAAGAGCAAAAACACTGCCCAAACAGTCAGCCACCCTGCTTTCTATGCCAAGCTAAGACCGTTGGAGTGCGTACTTTTGTCCTCATGATTCAGACAATGAGATGCCTCGCCGGGCTGCTGGCTCTGCTGGCCTGCAGCGCCAGTACGGCGCAGGCGCAGCGCTTTCTCGAACATCCAGAGCAAAGTGACGCTCGCAATACAGGACGGGCTATCTTGCTGAGCGTCAATCTTGGCGCTCATTTGCCGGGTGGCGACTTAGCTACCCGCTTTGGGCCATTCGGCAGCATCGGTGGCAATGCAGAATGGCTGGCCGAAAACAATTTCTTGTTCGGTGCCGAAGGGCACTATTACTTTGCCGCTCCGGTCAAAGAAGACCCCTTAACCATTTTGCGCACACCTGAGGGTGACCTGATAGGCCGAGACCAGTTTTTGGCCGACATCAATCTGCGCGGGCGAGGGCTCTACATAGGTGGTGCAGTGGGTTATTTGTTTGCCCGTCCTAATAC
>JBEQAD010000160.1:0-7389 GCA_041640515.1 Saprospiraceae bacterium
GGATCTCATTACCGGCATCTCTCTGGCATGGTGGTGGCGTACTTCAGAAAAGCGAGTGTTGAATTTTAGAAAACACCCTTCTGCTTAGTCTTTTTTATCGATATAAACCTCTTTAAGAGGTTGTTGGGAAAAAATCAATCTTCAGAAAATAGCCTCCTCACTACCATCTATGGAGTTCTACGAAGCAATACAAGAAGCGGCAGCAGTTATTCGGCAAAAGACGAGGGTGCGCCCGCAGAGCGGCATCATCTTGGGTACTGGGTTGAGCAGCTTGGCCGACGAGGTTGAGGTGGAAACTCGCATCCCTTACGCCCAAATACCGCATTTTGCCCATAGCACGGTGCAGAGCCATCGAGGCGAATTAGTCTTTGGTCGGCTCGACGGGCACGCTGTAGTAGTGATGGCAGGCCGGCTGCATTACTATGAAGGCTGGACGATGCAGCAGGTCACTTTTCCCGTGCGGGTGTTAGGCGCGTTGGGCATCGAGCGCCTCATCATCACCAATGCCTCGGGAGGCATCAATCCGCACCTGCGCAGCGGCGACATTGTGGTGGTGCGCGACCACATCAACCTGCTGCCCGAAAATCCACTGCGGGGCCCCAACGATGAGCGCCTCGGCCCGCGCTTCCCCGACATGTCGCAGACTTACGACGCACACCTGCGCCGCCTTGCCCTCGCCGTCGCCCAAGAGCGCGGCATCAGCGCCTTCGAAGGCGTGTATTCCGCTTTGCAAGGCCCTAATTTAGAAACTCCCGCGGAGTATGCGATGCTTCGGATACTGGGCAGCGACTGCACCGGCATGTCGTCAGTGCCTGAGGTGCTTGTGGCACGCCATCAGGGCATATCCGTACTCATGCTCTCCTTAGTCACTAATGTGTCCTATCCACCCAGTGTCATCCGCGAAACCACAGTGGACGATGTCATTGCTCTGGCAAAAGAGGCACAACCGCGACTGGCTCAACTCGTGCGCGAGGTGCTGCGCCGCTTGACGGGCTGAGCCATTACTGCTGCTCGTAGTGTTTGGCGTAGTAGGAACGGTATTCGCCGGAGACTACCTCCTGAAGCCAATCGGTGTGCTCGAAGTACCATTGAATGGTGCGTCGCAGGCCCTCTTCGAAAGAAATAGAAGGTGCCCAGCCCAACTCGCGGTGTATTTTGGAGGCATCGATGGCGTAGCGTCGGTCGTGACCGGGGCGGTCTTTCACGAAAGTAATGAGCCGGCGCGCCGTACCAACGGGGCGCCCCAGTAACTCATCGGTCAGATCACATACCAACTCCACTAAGTCGATATTCGCCCATTCGTTATTGCCGCCGATGTTGTACGTCTCGCCTATGCGTCCGCGATGCAAGATGGCGTCCATAGCTTCAACGTGGTCTATAACCCAAAGCCAATCGCGTACATTGCGCCCATCGCCGTAAACGGGCAGTGGCCTTTCCTCGCGGATGTTGTTAATCATCAGTGGGATGAGCTTCTCCGGGAATTGGTATGGACCGTAATTATTGCTACAGTTGGACAGGAGGACGGGCAGGCCATAGGTGTGGAAATACGCGCGCACGAAGTGATCGCTGGCCGCTTTGGAGGCAGAATAGGGTGAGCGTGGGTCATAGGGCGTCGTCTCGGTGAAATACCCTTCGCTTCCCAAAGAGCCGTACACCTCATCGGTGGAGATGTGGTAAAAACGCTTCCCCTCGAAATGGCCCTCCCAGTGCCGGCAGGCAGCATCCAGCAGGTTGACTGTACCGAGCACGTTCGTCTCGACGAAGGCCAACGGGTTGGCAATAGAGCGATCCACATGGCTTTCCGCGGCCAAGTGGATAACAGCATCAAAGCGAAACTCCTCAAATAGCCGATCGAGCAGCACTGCATCGCGGATGTCGCCGCGCACAAAAGTGTAGTTAGGCGCCTCCTCTACGTCGCGCAAGTTGCTTAAATTCCCCGCGTACGTCAGCGCATCGAGGTTGACCATCCGATAGTGAGGATAACGCCGCACAAACAGCCGCACCGCGTGAGAGCCAATAAAGCCGGCGCCACCAGTGATGAGTATCGTCATAATGTATGCGTTAGGCTTTTTCTGACCGAAAGCGATGAGACGGAGTCGTCGCTCTCAGCATCGGGCGGCAAAGGTAAAGGCTTCTTCTGTGCCGCCTTTGAAAAGGCCTGTGCCTAACCCACATTAGGGCTACCTTTGATGATTGTCATTGAAAAGCATCGACATTCTTGCCCATTTTTGAAAAATAAAAAGTCAGCTTTTTCATCTCCAACGCTGATTTTTTCAATAAAACGACACATCATAAAACGCAGAGCAAAAAATGAAACCAGAAAAGAAGGATTATGCTCCCTTCTATGCAGGTTATGTGGAAGCAGTAGAAACGGACGACATTGTCCTGTTTTTAGAGAGGCAGAAAGAGGCCGTGCTGGATTTCCTGCGCCCCATCGAGTGGGAAAAATGGGAGCTGGCTTATGCTGAGGGCAAATGGACGATGGCACAGTTGGTGCAGCATCTCATAGACAGCGAGCGCATTTTTGCTTATCGGGCGCTGTGCATAGCGCGGGGCGACAAGACGCCACTACCCAGCTTCGACCAGGAGGCGTATGCTGAGGCCAGCGAAGCCAACAGCCGGACACCTGCTTCGCTAGCAGATGAGTTTGCAGCCGTGCGGGGGGCGTCGGTACATCTATTTCGCAGCTTTAGTCCGGCCATGTGGGCGCAGCGCGGTGTGGCTGGTGAGCGCGAGATTACTCCGTTGGCCCTGGCGTGGATCATCGGGGGACACACCTGCCACCACCTGCGCATTCTTGGCGAGCGCTATCTTAACGGATAAAATTTAAAGGAAAATTTTACCGTTCCACCAGTCGGTCTCGATGATGGCTCCGTAGCGGCGATAGAAGGCAATCGCGGGCTCGTTCCAGTCCAGCACTTGCCATTTGAGTAGACGACAACCCCGACGGCGCCCCTCTTCGAGCACGGCCTCAAACAGGCGTCTGCCGATGCCGCTGCGTCGGTGCGCCTCCGTCACCACCAGGTCTTCGAGATACAAGATGCTGCCCTTCCACGTAGAATACGCAATGAAATACAGGGCCATACCAACGACACGCCCCGACATTTCGGCTACGAAGCATTCGAAACGCCCAGCGCGAAAATCGCGCACGTATTCCGTAGGGTTAGTGACGACAGCTTCAGGCGATCTTTCATAAATCGCCAACTCGCAGACGAGAGCATGTATCGCCGGCATGTCTGCTTCAGTAGCGGGGCGTATTTGCACTTCCTCCATTCTCAGAATGATGCCTACCGGATAGTATCTTAAAATAAAAAATCCCTCCCCATTCATCAACGGGGAAGGACATCATCAAAACACGCTTCATTTTTTAATTAAAATCGCCGTTTACACGACCGTCGGCAAAAATAAGCCACTCCGTAAGTGGCTGCCAACTTTTCGGCTGTTCTTTCGACGAAATTTTTTACACATGACTGAAACCATCCTTATCCGAAATGCGCACATCGTCAATCGCGGTGCCATTCGCCAGGGCGATGTGTACATCCGCCGCGGGCGTATTGAGCGCATAGACTCGGCAATTTCCGACAGTGCGAAAGTCGAGATAGACGCGCTCGGCCACTATCTCATTCCGGGCATCATCGATGATCAAGTGCACTTCCGCGAGCCAGGGCTAACACACAAAGCCACTATCGCTACCGAAAGCCGGGCAGCAGTAGTGGGAGGAGTAACCTCTTTTATGGAGATGCCCAACGTTCAGCCGCCGGCAGTTACTCAGGAGCTGCTCGAAGACAAATATCAAACAGCAGCCCGCACCTCGCTGGCCAATTACTCCTTCTACATGGGTACGACGAACGACAACTTGGACGAGGTACTGCGTACCGACGCTAAGCGCGTTTGCGGCATCAAGATTTTCATGGGCAGCAGCACAGGCAATATGTTGGTAGACGACTCACGTATCCTAGAGCGTCTGTTTGCTGAAGCGCCTACCCTCATTGCTACTCACTGCGAAGACGAAGCGACCATCCGCACCAATTTAGAACGCTACCAGAAGCGCTATGGCGATCGCCTGATCGCCGCCTTTCACCCACGCATTCGTAGCGTCAGGGCGTGCCTGCTTTCTTCCTCGCTGGCTGTGAATTTGGCCCGACGCTTTGGCACCCGCTTGCACGTGCTCCACATCACGACCCGCGACGAACTTGCTCTTTTCGACAAGCATCTGCCGCTTGAAAAAAAGCGGATTACGGCAGAAGTGTGTGTGCACCACCTCCATTTTCACTCGGGTCACTATGCGCGGCTGGGCAACCTCATTAAGTGTAACCCAGCCATTAAAAATCAGATACACCGCGATGCCTTGCTGCCAGCCTTGCTCGAGGACACCATTGATGTTGTAGCCACCGACCATGCACCACACACGTGGGAGGAGAAAAACCAGCCGTACTTGCAGGCTCCGTCGGGTTTGCCCCTTGTACAACACGGCCTCAACGTCATGCTCCAACTGTACCACGCTGGCAAAATCTCCTTGCAGAGAATCGTAGATAAGATGTGTCACGCTCCAGCCATCGCCTTCCGCCTTCGCGAGCGCGGTTTTATCGAGGAAGGTTACTGGGCCGATCTGGCCCTGGTAGACCTTCAGCGCCGTTGGAAGGTGGCCCCTGAAAACATTTTTTACAAGTGCGGTTGGTCACCTTTTACGGGGCATACCTTTCGAGGCAGCGTGCTTACTACCATTGTCAGCGGACACCTGGCGTGGCACAACGGCCGCCTCAATGAAGGCAAGATGGGCGAGCGCCTAGAATTTGAAGGTTGGCACTAAGGCCATTCCCTTCTTAGCGCCTACCTGTGTGCTACCTGCATGTAAGGAAGGCGCAAGGAGGGAGCGTGCTTGTTGGGTATTCAACAACAGTCTTTTTTCTCTTATTCGGCAAAGCGTTTGTCGCGCAGGAATTCCTCATCGCGCAAGGTGCCAAGAAAGGCGATAATCTTTCGTTTTTCGTCAGCGGTGAGCGGTATACCCAACTGTCCGTTGGGTTGGCGCAGCAGGGGGTCGAGTGTGGGCGAGGGTTGCACACCGGAAGCATAGTGGTCGAGCACCTGCTCAAGAGTCTTGAAGCGCCCGTCGTGCATATAGGGCGCCGTAGCGGTGACGTTGCGCAGCGACGAGACGGCAAACTTGCCTTCGTCGCCAGGAAGAGCGCTAACCTCGAAGCGGCCCTGGTCAAATTCGAAGGAGCGATCCAGGCCGTTATTGCGGAACGTCTGGTCGGTGAACAGGTCGGTGGCATGGCAAGAGGCACACTTTTGGCGAAAGAGGGCTAACCCTTCTTGTTCGTCGGTACTCAGCGTACCACCTGGTTCATTGCGCACGTAGCGGTCGTAGCGGCTGTTGGCGCTCACCAGCATGGCCATGAATTGCGACAGCGCCTGCAGGAAGCGCGCAGTGTTGATTTCCTCCGAGCCAAAGGCCGCCTTGAAGAGCGCCGGGTATTGCGGGTGTGCGCGCAGTTTATCCAAAACTCGCCCCGGGCTTTCGTCCATTTCCACGGGGTTTTGGATGGCATTGAGTGGAGTGAAGTCCAAATGCGGTACGCCGCCGTCCCAGAAGAAGGTTGTGCGCCACAGCATGTTTTGGATAGGAAGGGCATTGCGGCGCCCCAACAGCCCGTCGATACCATGACTGACCGCATGGTCGGGGTGGCTAAAAGCCGCGAAGGAGATGTGGCAATCGCCACACGCCACTGTGTTGTCGCGCGAGAGAAGGGGGTCGTAAAACAGCCGCTTGCCCAAGGTAAAACCCGCTTCTGTGACCGGGTTTTTGCTTAAGTCATATACAGGCGAGGGAAAGTTGGCTGGCAAAAAAGGCCCTTCGAAGACTGGGCTGGGTGTATCTTTTTGACACCCCGCCACCGTCAGCAAGAGGACGGCCCCCAGCGCGGTGGTTCGAAAGAGGTTTCGGGAAAACATAAAGGCTAATGTTTTTCGGTGACATAAAGGATAGTGTCAATTTTCCCTCGTCCTTCATCTATCGAAATACGCACCGGCAGATTGCCCATTACGTCGTGCGGATAGTAGAGGCTGTCGTAGCCGATGCCCACTAACCAATGGCGGCCTTCAGGTACGCCGGTGATGCAGCCATGCCCCTCCTTGTCGGTGATGAACATAGCGTCGAAATAGGCGCGCGGTCGAGTATAGCCCGGAAATGTATCTGCAAAATATTTGACGTACACCGTACAGGCCGGAATGGGCCACGTATGGTGTATGGTGCGCACGCAGATGCGCGTCGGCAGCGGAATGGAATCCGGTGGCTCAGGGCGACACGCCCAAAGCCATGCCACTGCCGCAACCATTAGAAAAACCAGCTTTTTCATGGCAACATGTGTTTTTGGTCAAACGCTGGAAAGCGGACGCGGGTTGAACAGGGCGGAGAAGAAAAAAAGCCGGAGCGCTCTCGCAGGCGCGCTCCGGCTAAACATAAGTTTACGGATTGTGCACGTGGTCAAGCGAAAACATATCAGCGTAGTTATCGGCCACCGTCTTAGAGTACGGCCCAGCATGCACTTTAGGAGAGGTGGCTACACTGATGTTCGTCGGGTTGGTGAATAGTTCCAGCACGTCCACATATACATGGAAATGCGGGCCGCCGTTGCGGCGCACCTTAGCCACTTCACCGCCTTTTAGTGCCAGCGTTATAGTCTTGATATTGTTAAGCGTCGGGCTGGAATAGCCGCCGAAGAGACCAATATGGTATTGGAAAATTCGGTCGTTAGCGCCCGGGTCGAGAGGAGCGTCTGGTGACGTACCTTCTACTTTTACGAAGATATAGCCCGCATTCCAGTTCCAGTACATGCCACTGGCACCCCCAGCCGGGTCGAGCACGCCGAGGCGCTCACTAGCCGGGCTGACGCTCTTGAGGCTGTCTACGCCCAAGACAAAGCGCACGGCTGTGTAGTCACCTGCAGGCACATTCCGAAGCGTAATCTTGCGACTGGCCGGCTGCTCATGCTTACAAAGGAAATAACAAGAGTCCTTGGGCACAACGAATTCGGAGCCATCGGCCTTGATGAGGACAAAGTTGCTGACATAATAGTTAAAGGTGCTGAACTTCAGCCGTTCGCCCAGTGCATTGGTGTACTCCACACCGAAGACCAGCGGCTTGTTGCCGGCGCGGTTTTCAAACTCAATTTCAACGTCGTTGAAGCCCGTGACGTCGTCGTGATGGTCTTTTTTGCAAGAGGATAGGCCTGCAGTTATAATGGCTGTGGCTAAAAAGCCAAAAAAGTATTTTTTCATAGTGAAATATTCTATTTTTTGATAGAAGAAAAATAATCCGGCGCACAGGGTTTGGCTATTGCCCTCATAGATACCCTATACGTACCCTTACCCATCAACAGAAGA
>JBEQAD010000161.1:0-7264 GCA_041640515.1 Saprospiraceae bacterium
CGACCGCATAGAACAAGCAGAAGGCTATCAGTTGGAAATCCTACCTGGGTTTGTCGCTATCCGCGCCCGCACGGCTGCAGGGGCTTTTTACGGCGCTCAGAGTTTGCGTCAGATGTTTGGTCCCAATATGGGCAGCCCTGTGCCTGTCAAAGACTCGACTTGGACTGCAGCGGCCTGCATTATTACTGACTACCCGCGATTCCCTTATCGCGGCATGCATCTGGACGTGAGCCGCCACTTCTTTCCTGTGGAATTTGTTAAGCGATACATTGACTTGCTAGCGCTGCACAAGTTCAACCGCTTCCACTGGCATCTGACCGATGACCAGGGCTGGCGCATTGAGATAAAAAAATATCCACGCCTTCACACGGTGGGTGGCTGTCGCAAAGAGACGCTCGTAGGGCATGCCACTGACTTACCTCCGCGCTACGACGGCAAGCCCTACTGTGGTTATTACACTCAGCAGGAAGTGCGTGAAATTGTGGATTACGCGCGCCAACGCTTCATTACGATAGTGCCAGAAATTGAGATGCCTGGGCACGCGTCCGCAGCGCTCGCTGCCTATCCAGAGTTGGGTTGCACTGGCGGCCCTTATGAAGTGGCGCGGTCTTGGGGCGTTTTTGAAGATGTTTTCTGTGCTGGCAATGAAAAAACATTCGAATTCCTGAGTGGCGTGCTCGAAGAGGTGTGTGCGCTTTTTCCAGGCGAATACGTCCACATTGGCGGCGATGAGTGTCCAAAAACGCGGTGGAAGGCCTGTCCTAAATGCCAAAAGCGCATGGCGGCAGAGAAACTCAAGGATGAAAACGAACTACAGAGCTATTTCATCCGCCGTGCCGGCCAAATACTCAGCCGGTATGGCAAGAAATTGATTGGCTGGGACGAGATCCTTGAAGGCGGCCTCCCTGCCGGCGCTACCGTCATGAGCTGGCGCGGCACAGAGGGCGGCATCGCAGCAGCAAAGGCCGGACAATATGCCATCATGTCGCCGGTATCGCACTGCTATTTCGACTACTACCAGAGCGACCCTGCTCAGGAGCCCCTAGCCATTGGAGGCTTCCTAACCCTGCAGCGTGTGTACGATTATGAGCCCGTACCCTCGCTTCTCAATGAGGAGGAAGCGCGCTTTATTTTGGGCGCCCAGGGCAATGTTTGGACCGAATACATGGAAACGCCCCAGCAGGTAGAGTACATGGCCTTCCCGCGCGCCTGTGCTTTATCGGAGGTGCTGTGGACACCAGCCAAAAAGCGGGCGTCGAGCGACTTCATCCGCCGCCTGCGCACACACTTCCGTTTCCTAGAAAACATGGGCGTCAATTTCGCCCGCAGCTACTACGATGTGCGCTCCAGCTTTGCGGGAGGGTACGTCTCGCTCTCAACCAGCGACCCCCAGGCTCAAGTCAAGTACACCCTCGACGGCTCAGACCCTAAACCCACAAGTCCGGGTATGTATTCGCCCATTCCATTGTCGAAAAGCACTACCGTCAAGGCAGCTGCCTTAGTAGAGGGCCGGTTTCCCGGCAAGGTGCTTACCGTGCGCTACCTGGTGCACAAGGCGCTGGGCAAGCCTTACACGCTCTCCACATGGCCTTCGCAGTATTCGGGTGGGGAAAAATACGCCCTTACCAATGGCTCCATCGGCGCGCTGCGCTCATGGGCGAACTGGGTCGGGCTGCAAGGCGCTGACTTTGATCCCGTCATTGACTTAGGGGAGACAACCCCCATTCAAAAAGTCAGCGTAAGTTTTTTGGTCGGAACAGCAAACCTCATCTATCCACCGCGCAGTATCGAGCTGCTCTCCTCTACCGATGGCGTGAACTTCAGCTCCATAGACAAGCGCACCATTGCTGCCGATGAGCTGCTGGGCAATCGCATCGAGACAGTAACTTTTACGCCCAACGGCATCGGCTGCCGCTACCTCAAGGTAGTAGCCAAGGGCTACGGCCCAGCGCCTCAGAGCAACGAGAAGACGTGGCTCTTCCTTGACGAAATTGTGGTGGAGTGAGGACTTGCTGCTGAACACATTCTTTAGCCTAGCTGTTGACCTCGGAAAGACAACCCAACGGAATGACGTAGTTTTGCGCCACAGTTGCGGCCGAGGCCTTCACCCTTTTCTGCCACTGGCGCCTTACTTCGGAATATGGTTAAATCAACATCACCCGCACCTCCTTCGACAACCCTTCCTGTGTCTGTCTCTGAAGAGTATCGGCAGGAGGTACTTAGGGATTACCGCATTTGCTGCCTCAGCCGAGAAGCCAGTATTCTGGCTCGAAAGGAAGTACTGACCGGTAAAGCCAACTTCGGCATCATTGGCGATGGCAAAGAAGTGGCCCAGGTAGCCATGGCTAAAGCTTGGCGGAAAGGCGACCTGCGCGCAGGTTATTATCGCGACCAAACCCTTCTACTGGCCTTAGACCTCATGACTCTGGAAGAGTTTTTCGGCCAGTTGTACGGCGACCCGGAAAACGACCCTTTTTCCGGTGGACGCCAGATGAATTGCCACTTTGCCACTCCTTTTGTGGATGAGGAAGGTCATTGGCTGGATTTGAAAAACCGATTCAATATCTCCTCGGACGTGTCGCCTACGGGCGGGCAGATGGCCCGAGCCTTGGGCTTAGCTTTTGCTTCCAAAAAATTTCGGGAGAATCCGGCCTTATGCGGCCAACTGTCTGACAACGGCAAAGAGGTTGTATTTTGCACCATTGGCGACGCCTCTACCTCGGAAGGTGTCTTTTGGGAAACCCTCAATGCTGCCGGAGTGCTGCAAGTACCTCTGGCGGTTTCAGTGTGGGACGACGGCTATGGTATCTCGGTGCCTAAGAAGTACCAGACCATCAAAGAAAGCATTTCGGAAGCTATGGCTGGCTTTGCCGGCGCTGTAGACATTTACACGGGTAAAGGCTGGGACTATCCTGCCCTGTGTCGGCTGTACACAGAGGCCATCGCCCACATGCGGCAAACCCACCGCCCTGCGCTTTTCCATATCGAGGAAGTAACACAGCAATTAGGGCATTCTACCTCCGGCGATCACCGACGCTACAAGTCGCCCGAACGACTGGCTTATGAGGAAGAGTACGACTGCAACCGGCGCATGGCTCAGTGGATGATTGCTGCAGGCATCGCTACCGAAGAGGAAATTGCCGCTATTCAGTCAGAGGCAAAAACAGAAGTCATGGCTGCAGCCCACCGCGCCTATCGGCACTATCATGACGCGGTGGAGGCGCAACGCCGCAAGTTGCGCACAGCCCTACAGGCGGCCATTGACACTCATCCCCACGTTCGCGCTTTGCCCACTTGGCTTGCCGAGTTGGACCGCCTGCGCGACCCGTTGCGCTTCGAAATGCTTCGTATCGCTCGGCGCGCGCTCTTCGCCCTGGCTGGCCAACGCAGCCCCGCCCAAGAACAATTGGCTGCTTTCGTTCGGCAAGAAACCCAAAACGGCCACCGCTGGTATAGCACTCACCTCTATAGCCAAACGCCGCGCTCGGCTTTGCGTGTACCGGTGGAGCCGCCGCGTTTTTCCGATAATTCACCGCTTAAAGACGGCTATGAAATCCTCAATGCCTGCTTCGACGCCAATTTTGCCCGATACCCTGAGTTGTTTGCCTTTGGCGAAGACGTAGGCCACATCGGCGACGTCAATCAGGGCATGCGCGGCCTGCAGCAGAAATACGGTGTTGAGCGTATCTTCGACACAGGTATTCGCGAGTGGACCATTATGGGTCAAGCCATCGGCATGGCCATGCGCGGCTTGCGCCCTATTGCCGAAATTCAATATTTGGACTATCTTCTCTATGGGCTGCCTGCCCTATCTGACGACTTAGCTACCTTACGCTGGCGTTCGGTGAGCCAACAAATGGCACCCGCTATCATCCGAACGCGCGGACATCGCCTGGTAGGCATCTGGCACTCTGGCTCTCCTATTGGCATGATGCTCGGCTCGTTGCGCGGCCTATACCTGTGTGTCCCGCGCAACATGACCCAGGCAGCGGGCATGTACAATACCTTACTCCAAAGCGACGACCCGGCTATTGTCATCGAGTGCCTCAACGGCTACCGCCTGAAGGAACGCCTACCCGACAACATCGGCACATTCACCGTGCCGCTTGGCATACCTGAAACAGTGCGCCAAGGCACTGACGTCACGCTCATTACCTACGGCTCCTGTGTACGCGTAGCAGAGGAAGCCAGTGAACTGCTCGCCCAGCACGGCATCTCCGTGGAGCTCATAGACGTCCAGACCCTTTTACCGTTCGATCTGCCGCATATTTGTGCAAAGTCCGTGCAGAAGACCAACCGAGTAGTATTCTTAGATGAGGATTTTCAGGGTGGCGCCTCCGCCTATATGCTTCAGCAGGTGCTGGAAAAACAAGGCGCTTACCGCTACTTGGACTCAGCACCGCTCACCCTAACAGCTCCCGACCATCGGCCCGCTTACGGCCAAGACGGCGACTACTTTAGCAAGCCGCAAGTAGAAGACATCTTTGACGCCATCTATGCCCTCATGCAGGAGGCGGAGCCAGGGCGCTTTCCGCCCTATGGAAAATGAAATGACGGTGCGAAAGGTCTCCAGTAATTGAACAAAGCGCACTTTGCCGCCCAGCGTATTGTTCCCAAACGCTCCTGAAAGAGCGAACAAAGCGCATACTCTTCCCTGTGGCCGCTTTCATCACCCGCGCAGGCCGACTAAGGCATACTCCGGTACTCTTGAGAGTAAGCAATGTCGCTGAAGAAAGCTGGCAATACCACAAGAGCCTTGGAAGCGCTAATGAACCTAAGGGCTTGCTGATAGTTTTTTAACGTTCAAAAACACTGCGGCCAATTTTTTTTATCAAAACGAAACCTTCCTGCATTCCGGCTACGACGTATGACAAAAACAGTTACGGGCTTTTCAAAGTGGAATAAAGCGGAAAAAATCGAGTGGCTAACCCAGCATTTTTTCGCCGACCCTACCGCAGCAAAAGCGACTTTTCTATCCTGGCATCGCCCCGAAGGAGAGCAAAAAGTCATTGATGGCTTTGCCGAAAACACCATTAGCAATTTTGTCTTGCCCTTTAGTGTAGCGCCCAATTTCCTTATCAACGGTAAGGTATATGCCGTACCTATGGTTATTGAAGAGAGCAGTGTGGTGGCTGCAGCCTCCAGTGCGGCGCGCTTTTGGATGGAGCGCGGTGGTTTCCACGCCGAGATTTTGGGCACGGTCAAGCTGGGCCAAGTGCATTTCCGCTGGTACGGTTGCCCCGAGCGCTTGCGCGCCCTTTTTCCGCAAATAGAGCATCGTCTGCGCACTTGTTGCGACGACCTTACGGCCAACATGCGTCAGCGTGGTGGCGGTATCCTGGGTATCGAATTGCTTGACTTCACTGCACAAGAACCCGGCTATTACCAGTTGCGCGTATCGTTTGAGACTTGCAACAGCATGGGAGCCAACTTCATCAACTCCGTGCTGGAGCGCATGGGCGAACAATTGGAGGGCCTTTTGGAGACTCTTCCCGGCCTTAGCGACACGGAGCGCGATGTAGAAGTAGTCATGTGTATCCTGTCCAATTTCACACCCAACTGCTTGGTGCGCGCTTGGGTAGAATGCCCTGTAAGTGAACTAGAAGATTTAGCTCAAAACGCTGGCCTGCCCGGCCATGCTGCAGTAGATCGCTTCTGCACAGCCGTGCGCATCGCCGAGATTGACCCTTATCGCGCCGTCACGCACAACAAGGGCATATTCAACGGAATAGATGCCGTCGTCATCGCCACAGGTAACGATTTTCGCGCTGTGGAGTCGTGTGGCCATGCCTATGCTTGCCGCAGTGGACACTACCGCAGCCTCAGTCGAGCGCGAGTAGAAGATGGGGTGTTCCGCTTCGAGCTGGAAGTGCCTTTGGCCGTTGGCACGGTAGGTGGCCTTACGGCGCTACACCCCATGGCCAAGCAGGCACTAGAAATGTTAGGCAACCCTTCGGCATCAGAGCTAATGACCATTATCGCTGCTGTGGGGTTGGCACAGAACTTTGCGGCGGTGCGCTCGCTGGTCACTACGGGTATCCAGGATGGTCACATGCGCATGCACCTAAACAACATTCTCCAGCATTTAGGGGCCACAGACGCCGAGAGCGAAGCCGCAAGAGCGCATTTCCGCGGCAAGACAGTTAGCTTTAGTGGTGTACGGGCTTTTATAGAGCAACTGCGTACCGCTTCTTCTCAGTCGAGGGTGTAGCTAACGCCTACCCGCACCAGTCGGCGCGGCTGTGGGTTGTACAGCAAATCATCCGGCGTTTGTGTGGCATCTATACCGGCATAGCGCCGATCGAAGATATTGCGTATTTCGACGTAAGCAGAAAAATAATCGCTTAAAAAAAGCCGAAGGGTGGCATCTAAAGTAGCAAAATCGGGCTGCGTAGCCGGCCCCGTAGACCGCTGATAAATGGCTGGATAGGCAATGGTACTACTGCTGATGGTAGCGCCGCGCAAATAAAACAGACCCATTTCCCATTTGTGCCCATAGGCCATCAGGCGCATTTGCGTCAGACGTCGTGGAAAGTTGCGCACATCGGGGAGGGCTGCTCGTTCGTCGCCGAGCCATTCCTGGCCGCGGCCGTACTGAAAGGCATATTCGATGCGGAGCCCTACCTGGTTTTTCTTTAAGGCCTCCCGATGAACCCAGCTATGAAAAAGATAACGCCCAACCACCAACTGGGTGCCCCAAAGGCGCATGGATAAACCAGGCGTTTGGGCAAAACCATAGCGCCAACCATTGTCCACAGATTGCAGGTAACCTCCACGCGCTAGTTGGTGGGCCTCCTGGTAAAATGCCAGCACTTCGGCATTCAGCTGAAGCAGCTGAATGCCCATGCCTAACTCCACGGCGCGAGTGCGCTCAGGCACACCTACGAGGTTGCCGTCAACAATGAGCGGACGTGCATGTAGCGGGCCGTCCTCGCCCAAACGATAGGTATGCGCTGCGCGAAATGCTAACGGGCGCTGAAAGCCTTCGGCATAAGTCAGGCGAACCCACTTCGTAGAATCCAGATAGTGGCGCAAGGCAAAGCGCGGCGCCACCACGGTAGGCGCATCCAGAGCGAGCTGCACGGCCAGCCCTCCTAACAACGATGTGTGCCGGGTGCGCCAGCTACCTTGAGCAAAAAGACCGGCGTCCAGGGTGGTCTGATTGCCTACCGAAAGGGGCAGATCAGTAGGAGGGTCTATGCTCCCACCCAAGGATACCGTTACTGGCAGGCGGAAGTAGCCCATTGGTGGCACTCCACTCGCT
>JBEQAD010000162.1:0-3332 GCA_041640515.1 Saprospiraceae bacterium
TGTACGGCGGCGCTACCCAGCTAACGGCGTTGCTCCTGTAACAGAGGCCGCGGAAATTTTTGACTATCTGTTCCGATGGGCCGTGGAACGGGCTGCCAATGCCCAGTACGCTTCCGGTTTGCTGGTCTTGGCTGAACAAGCGCGCCGTGTTCGTGATGTTTTGCAGGTTCAGCCTAACACCCGTCTCTCTAGGCTGGAATTGGAACGCGTCATCCGCACCATTCACGAGCCGGCACCACTGATACTTTATCCTGCTCAAGTAGGATGTTTGGCCTATGTTCGACATCCGGGAGCATTGGCTCAAACCGCCGAAGTGGTTTGCTGGTGGAACTGTGCCAACGACATGGCCAACTTACCCGCCGACCATTGGCGTCAAGAGGAGCGCCAATGGCTGCAAGCATCCGGCGTAGACCTGCAGACTATGCAAGCGCGCATCCAGCGCTACTTGTTTTTTTTGTATCGGCCTATTATTCAGACAGTTAGCCAACTGATTCTTTTCTTACCTACCCAAATTGCGGGCAATGAAGCACAGTCTACTTTGTTGTGGAGCGATCTGGAGAGCATTTTTGAAGACCCAGCGCTCTTAATAACCGATCTCGATGGCGACCAGTGGAGCAGGGTGGGAGAGGGAGTGCAGCGAAAGGCTATGCCGCTTGTTTCTATGGCAACGCCTGGCACTCATCTGTACATATCACGCCCTGAGCGTTTGGGCGAGCCGACTTGCGAAACACCCACGGAGCTAGAACAGCTGTTGTATTTTCCGCATCGCTGGTTCTTTCGACAAAAAATGAGGTTCTTCCCGAGCAGCTTGCTCAGCATTGCCCGTGACCAACAGTTACTCGGCAAGTTGGCCCATCGTTTCTTCGAGCTGCTGTTGCGAGAACCGGAGTGCCTCCAGTGGGAAGAAGCTACTATCCATCAGTGGATTGAAGAAAAAGCGACTGGCTTACTAGCAAAGGAAGGCGCTACTCTTCTCCTGTATGGGCGCGAGCCAGAGCGACATTATTTACTTTCCCGAGTGAAAGCCGCAGCTTGGAGTCTGCTAGAATGTATCCGAACAGACCGATGGCAAATCCACGGTACAGAAGTTGACCTGAATGGTCATTTCTGCACCTATCCGATGCGTGCCAGAGCAGACCTGGTACTGTATCGCCCTGATAATGAATGGGCTATTATTGACTTAAAATGGAGCGGCACACAACGACGCAAAAACCTGCTGGCCAGTGAAGAAGATTTACAGCTCGTCTTATACAGCTACTTGCTCCCACCTCAGGAATATTGGGCGTATACGGCGTTTTTCATCATCGAGGATGCTCGAATGATTGCTCGCAATCGAAAAGCCTTCCAGAATGCCGTATTGCCTTCTCGAGACAGTACTGATCACCTCGAAGTGAACCAGCGTATTTTTGAAAAAATAGAGAAGACCTTTCGATGGCGGCAAGAACAGCTCCTACAAGGAATAGTGGAATTGCGGTATGAATGCAACGCCGCAGCATTGGAAGATGCTTACGGCAATATGCTGGACCGACTAGAAATGCGAAAAGAAGATACTTACCGCGACGACTACTACGCCCTTGTCTGGGGTGGAGTGTAATCTATTGTGGAGGTTGGTCTAAGATGTTGATCAGCGCATCCACATTGACGTATTCTTTGACGAGTTCTGCCGCCCGGCTGACTTTCCAGGGAGTACGGGTATTTATCTTGACTTCCAGAGAGTTAATACGCAGAGCTGCCCCATAGGTATCCAGCTCACATTCCACTACAGGTACCTGAAACGTTTGAATGAATTCATTAAATAAAGTATCGGCGCTCACGGGCGGATGGCCATCTTTGGCCCCTGTTACCAGAATACCTGCCACATCTGGCCATTGCAGTCCTTGACGCTGAGCCATCGCAATTATCTTGCGCAATACCTCCGGAAGGCGCAGGGCGTTGGAAACAATGAGGATGTTGCGATGCGCTCGCAAGTCGTACGACTCCACCAATGAGCCAGAGACAACCGCTCCAATCCGATTCTCCATTTTCTCCGGATAAAATACTACTCGACCACTCACAGCAGCCCGAATCTGCTCAAAGAGCGGAAACATCATGGTTTCGTCGTAGGGAATAACTCCTAACAAGGGAATACCCCAAGATTCTAATACCTTACCCAGATAGTGCCTCACTTTCTCGACCTTTTCTGGGAGTACTTTATTGATGATGATCCCCTCAACGGGAATACCTTCCCGCTGAAAAAGAGCCAGAGCTAGTGTCATTTCGTCTGCCGTTCGACCAATACCACCGCGTACTATTAAGATAACTCGAGCGCCCATGAGCCGAGCGACTACTGCATTGGAAAGGCCGACGATACTGCCCACACCTGGATGACCAGTGCCCTCGTATACTGCCCAGTCAAAAGCCTGATGATCAAAGTATTCTGAGGCTTCTCGGATTCTTTCTTTATAAGGAAACGCCTCCGGCTTGTCCCAAAAAGCCTGGGTCGCGCCCTCGCCCAAAATGACCGGACTGTGTACAGCCGGACAAAGTGGGAAATTCAGCACCTTTGCAAACAAAAGGGCGTCCTTGTCGGCTTTCAAGCCGTCTTCTAAATTTACAAATTCCTGGCCAACAGGCTTGCAGTATCCTACCCGAAAGCCCTTCTCCTGCAAGGCGAGAATGATCCCGAGCGTGCAGGTTGTTTTGCCCACATGCTGGTTGGTAGCAGCCACGTACAAGCGGTTCTGTTTAGGCATAGGCACTTTACAGTTGAGACAACAGCTCGCTATAGGTAGGGTGGGGGAGAGGGTAGAGCCGGAGGGCTTCCCAGGGTATATTTCCGTGCATGGCAACTTGTATAAGTCCCAGTATTTCAATGGCTTGAGATCCAAATGCGGAGGCGCCCAATACTTGCCCCGTTTGCTTGTCCACCTTTACTTTGAGCATGCCGGTGATATTCTCTTCTATTTGTGCCTTTAGTAGTACTTCGTACGGCTTGACTACGAAATATGCTCCTTCAGAGGCCGTAGTGTCTCCCAACTGTCCGATGGGCAGAGAAGTATACACAGCCTCTACCGTGGGCTTACGTCGTAAGGCCTTCTCAGCGCCGTGCAGCAGATGAGAAACAGCCACTCGAGCTTGCATCTGAGCATGATTTACTGTCATGGGGGCCCCTGTCAGGTCACCTACAGCATAAATACCGGGAATGCTGGTCTGGCAAAAATCGTCAATTTTTACAGCACCTTCCGGCGTAAGAGTTAAGAGGTTTGGGTCGCCTTTCCAAAAGGTGGTGTCAGCACGTCGCCCTGCAGCAATGAAGCCATGAGAGCCAGTATAAATTCGCCCATCGGTTGTAT
>JBEQAD010000162.1:3342-7246 GCA_041640515.1 Saprospiraceae bacterium
CAGTAGCGGTGTTTTTCAATACGTTTACTCGCAATGTCCCGGTAAGCCACTGCTCGAAGGCTTCAACTAACTCCGCATCCATGCGCGGCAGCAAAGAGGGACCTCTCTGCAACATGGTTACTTCTACTCCTACCGCAGCAAATGCTGAGGCATATTCCACTCCCGTAACGCCACCACCTACCATCAAAAGGTGAGAGGGTAGTGCCTCCATAGCACTAGCCAAGCGCGGCGCAATAATCCGTGGGGGGGCTGGTTTCATCTCTGGAGTGAAGATGGGCTCTGAGCCCGTTGCAAGTACCACAAAGCGCGTCTCCAAATCTCTGGATGTACCCCCTGGTGAAACTACCGATACGCACTCCGCAGAACCTAGTTCCGCTTTGCCTTCATAAATCGCCACCCGGGCGCTTTCCAGCCGTGCGCGCATGTTCTGGGCTATGCGTTGACCCTGTATTTTGATCTTTTCGCGCAGATGACCTAAATCGAAGTTCTCACCGCCTGTTAGCAGTACCTTATGAGCTTCCTCCAACCACACCTTAGAAGGTACAAGACTTCCCCATGTAGCGCGACCTCCTAAAGCCATGTCGCTAACAATAGCTGTCCGCAAACCGGACTGTGCTGCTGCTAAAGCTGCTTCGTAGCCACCAGGGCCTCCTCCGATAATAACTACATCGTATTGCATTATGCGTTCAAAAATAAAGCAAGCGAGGGCAAAGAGTGCAACTCGTCCACTCACTGCCCCCGCTCACTAAAAGGTTAAGCTTATTTCAATTCACACTTGGCCAGATAGAAATCAACCATCTCATAATTGCTCTTCAAGCGTTGCTCCAACTCGTCGAGTGTCTTTGGCGGCGGAACAATGGCTTTTTCTCCCGGTTTCCAGTTGAGTGGCATGGCGCACTTATACTGGTCAGCAGTTTGTAGAGCAATCAGTGCGCGTTTGATTTCTTCCATGTTGCGCCCGACGTTCAAGGGATAATACATAATGAGGCGAATAGTGAAGTTAGGGTCAATGAAAAACACAGCGCGAACAGCAGCCGTCTCACTTTCTCCTGGCTGCAGCATGCCATACAGCTTGGATACGGACATGTCCAAGTCGGCCACAATAGGGAAGTCAAATAAAACGCCGGTTTTCTCGCGCACATTCTGCACCCATGCCACGTGCGAGTGAATGCTGTCAATACTCAAACCCATCAGCTTAGTGTTACGCTCCTCGAAGAACTTCTTTTCTAGAGCAAAACCACTCATCTCTGTCGTGCATACAGGGGTGAAATCAGCAGGGTGCGAGAAAAATATCACCCATGAACCGCGCGCATAATCTGAAAAGCGCAGCTTGCCTATCGTCGTTATTGCTTCAAAATCCGGTGCAGAATCGCCAATCCGAGGCATTCCCGACAGCACCTTGCCATTATCTGTTTTTTCCATAATCTTCCAAATTTTTTTTATTTTGAAATTTATCACAAAGGTGTCGCTGTAGGAGCGCTCAGCGGTAGACTCTTTTCTGGTAGATACGGTACTTTTTTCAGTTCCTTTGTGCGGTTGTTTTTTAGTGCTTTTTTGTAAAATAATTTATATTATGTTAAATAGGTAAGATGACAAAAAAACAGATCATCAAAGCCTCCGGTCAGGAGGTTCTCTTCGAGCCGGCCAAACTGCATTTGTCTTTGAGGCGATCAGGTGCCAGCTCAGATGAGGCAGACGCCGTTGTCCAGGCCATTCTGAACGACTGGCACACAGGGTTTACTACCAAACAAGTTTACCGCCGAGCCCATCGACTTTTGCGGCGTTATAATAGGACCGCTGCCTCGCGCTACTCCTTAAAACAAGCTTTGTTTGCTTTAGGTCCAACCGGCTATCCGTTTGAGACGTTTGTAGCGCGCCTCTTAGAGGCCGATGGCTTTACGGTGAAAAAAGGAATTTTACAACAAGGTCACTGTATTAACCATGAAGTAGATATTTTAGCAGAAAAAGATAAAAGAATTATATTTGGCGAATGCAAGTTTAGAAATAGTCAACAGCTGATAAACGATGTAAAGGTGGTGCTTTACATCCGTTCTCGTCTTGAAGATTTGCGCCAAGGTGAGTTGAAAGAGCGGCTGAGTCAAGGACAATCATTGGAATGCTTCGTATTTACCAACACGCGCTTTACAGAGGACGCTCTGCGCTATGGAGAGTGTTCCTCTATGACGCTGGTAAGTTGGGATGCGCCCAATAGCTGTAGTCTGCGCGAATGGGTAAACCGCACGGGACTCCATCCAGTCACCTGCTTAAGCAACCTGACAAGACGTGAGAAAACCGCGCTGGTTGAAGAGTATCGCATGGTGCTTGTCCAAGACCTAGTGAAGCGGCCAGAGGTGCTCGATGCCCTAGGGATTAGCGCCTACCGGCAACATCGCGTGATTGAGGAGGCACACGCCCTGTGTGTGCCAGAGCCCAACCCAGCAAAGTGAGGGTCTCTACCCTACTCCATTTCAAGTCAACTTATTTTTGACTCAAGAAGAAAAATCAAAAATACGTTCTATATGAAAATTACACCGGAGCGGGATCAGCGCATTGCGAAGATGGCCTTTGCGTCAGTCTATTTGCATTACGTTGCAAAAGTGGAAAAGAAAGGACGAACAAAAGAAGAGCTTCATCAAGTGATTGAATGGCTCACGGGCTTTAATGAAAAGAAAATACAAGAACTAATTGAGGAGAGAGCAACCTTTGAAGAATTCTTTAGACAAGCAACTTTAAATAAAAATGCTAGGTTGATAACAGGAATGATATGTGGTTATCGGATTGAGGAAATCGAAAACCCGCTGACTAGGCAAGTACGGTATTTAGACAAACTGGTGGATGAATTGGCAAAAGGCAAGAAAATAGACAAAATTCTACGGCAATAATTTAAAGTCACAAAAATTTACAAATCAACTATTTATATCCATAAATCTCGCCTTCCATTTAGGGTCTGGCAACCAGCAGGTATCGTAACGGCCGAACCAACGATAGCGATTTCGAGCGATCCAACAATAAAGGGTATCGCGCCATGATTTCGGTACCCAGCGGAATAAGGCTAAGAACGACCAGGGAGGCCCCAGCCGAGAGACGATCTCGAGGGCGGCATCAGAGCGAACATAAATCCGTTCCTCAACTACCAATATTACGGAATCTACCCACGGCTGCTGAAGCCCCAAACGTTCCAGCACCCTTTTTCCGACTTCGGATTGGAGCGATGCAAAGCGAAAAAGACCGGCCTTGTCGCGCTGGAGTACCCACCGTACCGATGCAGAGCACAGGTGGCAAACGCCATCGAATAATATCACTGGTGAACTTTGCGCGTTTTCCAAATGCGGTGTGATTTGAAGAAACAACGGAAAATCCTCCGCTTACGTTCGATAGTTAAAATAAAAAAGGTATGCGCCTATATTTTTTTTTGCTTTTGATAGGTTGGTTCTTGCCTGAAAAGAGCTTTGCGCAAAACGAGAGTGCGTCGACTGCCCGGGACACTACGTCAAAAGTAAGGGTGGAGTCTTCGCTATTGGGCGAGTATTTCCTGCGTGGAGGGCGCTATGTGCAGAAGCTGAGTGGTATGGTTCGGCTTCGCCACGGGAACATGCTTATTTTTTGTGATACAGCGCTGCTCGACCTCAACGACGCTCGTTTAGTGGGTAATGTGCTCATCGAGCAGGGCGATTCGCTTCGGCTTTACGGCGACTCGGCTCTATACCGGGGTGATGCGCGCCAGTGCGACATATTTGGAGAGGTTGTTTTGGTGCGAGGAACGCATGAGCTGTTTTCCAATCGCCTTCATTACGACTTTGAGCAAAAGATAGCTACCTATTGGGAAGGTGGAACCCTCACCAACGGTAAAAGTCAACTCACCAGTACACGCGGCTATTACCACGTAGATACCAAGACCATTTAC
>JBEQAD010000163.1:0-7218 GCA_041640515.1 Saprospiraceae bacterium
CTGGTCTTTTATTTAGCATGGCTATTGGCCAACAGGCACCGCTGGGTGGCTCTAATAGTAGCCACTGTTTTTGCCCTCCACCCTATGCACGTGGAGTCAGTAGCCTGGATTTCTGAACGCAAGGATGTGCTTTACACTCTTTTTTACTTGCTAGGTCTCGTTACCTACTGGCGCTACTTAGCCCAGGGCACGCGCATTGCTTACAGCGCAACCCTGGGCTGGTTTGTGTTATCGCTCCTTTCTAAGCCCGCTGCCGTGGCCTTTCCGCTGACACTGTTGACACTGGATTATTGGAAAGGACGCTCTTTCCGGGAGGCAAAATTGTGGATAGAAAAGGCGCCATTTTTTGTCTTAGCTTTCATCATGGGGCTGGTTACGGTGCTCATTCAATCGCAAAAAGCGATGGCATCCATCGAGATGTACCCCCTGGGGCATCGACTACTCTTCGGCTGCTACACGCTTGTAGCTTATGCGGTGCGTTTTTTTTGGCCTTGGCCATTGTCACCTTTTCACCCTTATCCGCCTGTCAATCAACTGGGCTGGGAGATACAAGTGGCGCCCGTGTTCTTACTGGTGCTCGTAGGGGTGGTGTGGTTTTTTCGGCACAACCGCGCGCTGGTATTTGGCGCTCTTTTCTATTTGGCCAACCTCATATTAGTAGCGCAATTTGTCTCTATTGGCAACACCCTGTTGGCGGAACGTTACACCTACGTGCCCTACATCGGCTTGTCCTTTGCGTTGGCAATGAGCGCAGCCCTTTACTTACCTGAGCAACTGCGATCGACTGCATGGTGGGCCATGCTGACCGCAGCGATTGTAGGCTTTGGTTGGTTAACGCGTCGTTATTTGGACACATGGAAAAATAGCGAAAATCTCTGGGGAACAGCCCTTCAGTATGCGCCTAACGCACCCGTAGCGCGTTCTAATCGAGCCAATTACCTTTACCAGGAAGCCCTCAAGCCTGAAAACGCCGGCCGTTACGAAGCGCTGATGCAAAAAGCGGGGCAAGACTGTGATGTAGCCCTGAAAGTCAAGCCGAACGATTACCCCTCTTTAGACATCCGTACGCTCGTCTACGTCCGATTAGGCAACTTGGAACCTGCTCTGGCACTGACAGAGCGCATGGTGCAGATAGCGCCTCAAAATCCTAAGGGATATGTCTTGCGCGGCACGGTGCTGCAGCGCATGAAGCGCTATGACGAAGCCATCGAGGCGTTTAATCAGGCATTGGCTCTGTCGCCCAACGATGCGGACGCGCTTAATGGTCGAGGCGCTTCGCGCTTCAACGGAAGACAGGAATACCGCGAAGCATTAGCCGACTTTGAAAAAGCGATTGCCATCCAGCCTAATAACGGCATGACGTACCTCAATCGCTCGCGCTGCTACTTTATGCTGGGCAATAAGGCTCGTGCCCGAGAAGATGCTGAAAAGGCCCGCAGCTTAGGCACACTTGTGCCTGAAGACTACTGGCAGATTATTCAATAAACATCAACCGCGCAGGCCAGCATACGCCCCCACCTCATTCGGGCGTTGCCAGAGGCGTCTATCGGTGTTCTTTGCGTTCTTTGCCTTCGAACGAGGCGTTCCCTGTGCCTACCACTTTACAAAAACAACGATCTCCTTATGCGAAACGGCCTCCTAACTGCTCTGCTGACCTTATCTGCCGGCTACGGCTTTGCCCAGGACCAGACCACTTATGAACCTGACTGGACTTCTTTAGATAGCCGCCCTGTGCCGGAGTGGTGGCTCGATGCCAAATTTGGCATCTTCGTCCATTGGGGTGTCTATTCTGTGCCTGCCTATGCGCCTGTAGGTCATTATGCTGAGTGGTATCAGCATGCGTTGCAGACCAATGCCCATGAGGGCAAGGTGCGGGATTTTCACGAAAAAAACTTCGATAAGCGCAGCTACTACGACTTAGCACAAGACTTCCGCGCCACGCTCTTTGACCCGGCGGAGTGGGCTTCTCTCTTCGAAAAATCGGGGGCGCGCTACGTTGTGCTGACCGCTAAACACCACGACGGCTTTTGCCTGTGGCCCAGCGCCGAAGCCGACCGCACATGGGGCTTTCCTTGGAACGCTACCAGTATTGGGCCTCGCCGCGACTTGGTCGGTGAGCTGTTCGACGCTTTGCGCAAAACCTCGGTTAAGCCTGGCCTGTACTATTCGCTTTACGAGTGGTTCAATCCGCTGTGGAAGCAAGACCGCAACCGCTATGCGTTTGAACACGCTCTACCTCAACTGCACGACCTCGTTACCCGCTACCAGCCTTGGGTGTTGTGGGCCGATGGTGATTGGGAGGAAGCGCCCGAAACGTGGCGCTCTACGCAGTTCTTAGCTTGGCTCTACAACCAAAGCCCTGTGCGCGACCGCATTGCTACTAACGACCGCTGGGGCAGCGGCACCCGCTTTCAACATGGTGGCTTTTATACGCCTGAATACCAACCAGAGCTTGCTTTCGAACATCCCTGGGAGGAAAGCCGCGGCATGGGCTATTCTTACGGCTACAACCGCGCCGAAAATGCAGCCGACTACAGCTCCACGCAGGCACTTATCCTGCACCTCATAGACAAGGTAGCTCGCGGCGGCAACTTCCTGCTCGACGTGGGGCCTGACGCTTACGGCAAAATACCGCCCATCATGCAGGAGCGTCTGCTGGAAATAGGCCGATGGCTGGCCATCAATGGCGAGGCCATCTACGGCTCCCGGCGTTGGCGCGTCCCGTATCAGTGGAGTGCAGGTAGCCTCAACTACAAACACGAACCCGCTAAGGGCGACCTTATTCTTAAGCAAACGCTTAATCCTGACCCGGGCTATGCCGTCAAGGAGCTCTTCTACACTTACAACCCGAAAACCAACAGCCTCTACATCCTGCTGCCGCGCTATCCTAGCGATGGGCGCGTGGTGCTGCGCGATGTGCAGCTGCCTTATGGTGCCGATGTAACCTTGTTGGGCGCTAAAAGCCGGCCGCGCGTCGAACCAAGTGGCAGCAACACCATCCTCAACCTGCCGCTCTACGACCCAAATGCCTTTACCGCCCCGTATGCTTTTGTGATAAAGGTGGCTAACTACGGCGCCTTCGTTGGCCCTGTAGACATCCGTGTGCAGTACGACTCTACATCGGTGCGGCCAATAATCAGTTTAATGTGCGCTACGCCGTCAGCAGCCATCCACTACACGACAGATGGCAGCGCACCCACGGAGTTATCGCCGCGCTATGAGCGACCCTTTATGCTGGAGGAGAGCGCTCTGGTGCGCGCACGGGCTTTCTTACACGGGCAACAGCCCAGCCGAGAGGACAGCCTGCGCGTGCGCGTACCTGCATTCATGCCCGCACTTTCTATGTATCGACAGCCACAACGCGGACTGGTGGCTGAGGTTGTCCAGCCGCCGGAGTACACCGTTTCGGGGTTGCTCTATGGCTCTATTTTGAAGCGAGGCGTGCTTGACGGCTTCGAACTCGACCCCAGTTGTCAGCAGGGCAAGTGCGGCATGATTTGGAAAGGCTATTTTTACGCTCCGCAAACACGCGGCTACGAGTTCTTCCTCGAGTCGGACGACGGCTCGCGTCTGGACATTGACAACTTAACCATTGTGGACAACGACGGCGACCACGCCTTGCGCGAACGCAGCGGCGTAGCCTATCTGCAACAAGGGTGGCACCAGCTGCGTCTATTGTATTTCAATAGTGGTGGACAGGCCGCTCTGCGCGTGGCTTATGCTCCTTTAGGGCGTTCGCGTATGCCTATTCCCGTACAGCAACTCGGCCATTAAAGGCACATGGCATCTTCAAATCATCACTGCGATGTAGCTGTGGTCGGTGGCGGCATTGTGGGGCTGGCCACAGCCTGGCAATGGCTCCAGCAGCGCCCCGACACGCGCGTCATCGTGCTGGAAAAGGAGCCGCAGGTGGCTACTCATCAGAGCAGCCGCAACAGCGGCGTCATCCACAGTGGTATTTATTATCGCCCTGGTAGCCTGCGCGCCCAAAATTGCCGGCGAGGCTATGCCCTGTTGCTTAGCTTTTGCCAGCAACAGGGGCTGCCTTATGAGATTTGCGGCAAAATCATCGTTGCCACCACTGCAGAAGAGCTTTCTCGCCTGGAAACCATTTACCAGCGTGGCTTAGCCAATGGTCTTACTGGGCTGCGCCGCCTTGGGCCCGAAGAAGCGCGCGAGATAGAGCCTCATGTGCGAGCGGTGGGTGCCCTGTGGGTACCGCAAACAGGTATCACTGACTACGGCGCCGTAGCCCGAAAGCTGGCCGATCTAATCGAAAACGCTGGCGGTGTCATCCTAAGGGGCACCCGCGTGCAGCAGCTGCAGCAGCACGCAGAAGGCGTCCGCCTTCGGGCCGACTGCTGGGAAGGTATCGCTCAGCGCGTGGTCACCTGTGCCGGGCTGTATGCTGACCACGTGGCTCGTAGCAGTGGCCTCCATCCTGAAGTGCGCATCTTGCCCTTCCGAGGAGAGTATTACGAGCTGGTGCCAGAGCGTACCCACCTCGTGCGCAACCTCATTTATCCGGTACCCCATCCTCATTTTCCTTTTCTCGGCGTCCACTTTACGCGAAATATAAACGGGGGGGTGGAGGCTGGTCCTAACGCCGTACTGGCTTTTCGGCGTGAAGGCTACCATCGCTGGGAGGTGCATGTGGGCGAGCTAGCCGAAATCTTAGCTTTTCCAGGCTTTCGGCAGCTAGCCTGGCGCTATTGGCGCGATGGTTGGGCTGAAGTCCTGCGCTCTTTTTCTAAAAAGCACTTCGTACGTGCCCTGCAGCGCCTGGTGCCCGAACTGTGCTCCGAAGACGTGGTGCCTACTCGCAGCGGTGTGCGCGCTATGGCCTGCACGCCTCAGGGTGAACTTTACGACGATTTCTTATTTGTAGAGATGCCACGCATCCTCCACGTTTGCAATGCGCCTAGCCCTGCGGCCACAGCGTCGCTGGCTATTGGCGAGACCATCGTAAAGCGCCTGCTGCAGCAAGAGCCATAGTGCGCCATTTCAGCTGCCTGTGACAAACATCAAGTTCGAAAACGGCCTTAGTCAGCTCTTCAGACACTGCGATAAGCCTATCTTAGTTTCTATATATACGAAGCATCTTGGCTAATTCAATTAAACTTGCAAACATGAAACGCGAAACGATTTTGCTGGGCTTTTTAGGCGGCTTAGCCATTGGCGCCGCCTTAGGCATCCTATTTGCCCCCGATAAAGGAGAGCGCACGCGTGAACGTCTGCGGCGAAAAGGAGAGGAATATCTGGATGAGGCGCGCGAAAAACTGGACAACTTAGTCGAAGAGATGACTGAAAAGTTCGAAGAGGTAGTGCGCGAAGTAACCCAAAGCGCGCGGCGCACCGCCGAAGACGCCGAAGAATCGATGGGCAAAATTTAGAAGGCTTGAGGGCCTTGTGCGATCCGACCGCCCAGCGCTGCATCTACAAGAACAAAGTAATTGTGCGGGTTCGCCGAGCTGTGCAAGGCATAGCGAGGGGGAATTCTTATGCCTTGGCTTAGCAAAAGGCCAACGTCTTCCGGCATGTCGGAAGGGTGAAGTTCAAAAAGGCGGAGGGTGAAGGTTTGTCCATCACAGGCGGTAAAAATGGCCGTCAGCAAGAGGCTGTGGGTTTCAAGGCTTTCGTCAAAGAAATCAGCGAAAGGAAGATTTCCAAGCTGCTCTACCGCATTGAGCCAGTAAGGTACGGAAGCACGGGCCATCTCTACTCGCTTGCCATCAATGACGCGCCAACCGAGAGAGTCATTTTTTTCTAAAGAAACACTGCTGTCAGCAGACCAGCGAAGCTCTAGCCGACAAAGGTTGACCAGGGGGAAGCTTAACACCTGCCGGTGGCGGAAGTCGTCCAGGGTCCGATCAAAGGGCGTACGCAGGGCGCCAGATGCGCGATAGATGCCCTTGTGCTGGGGAAAGCGGATGATGGTGTGCACACCGTCGGGCCCTGTTGTTTCTTGACCTATCTCTAGAATGAGCGGGGGCCGATGGTGCGCTAACACTTCCAGGCGAAGGAATGAGGACATCTCCAGCGCAGCGGCAGCATCCTCTTCCGATAGCGGGGTCAAGGAGAAGGGCTGTGCCAATAGCCGTACCCAAACCAGCGCCGTATCTGTTGGCACAGGTAGCGTACGGCCGCCTTGCTCCGCCATCCAACCCGTGGCGGAATGTTCTAGTAGAAAATCAGGCTGCCCCGGCCGACGGATGTAGATGCGATAGACTGCCTCCACAGGCGCTTTGAGCAATGGACTTTGCACCGAAGCCTTACAGCACCAGGGAACATGCCGCAACAGCAGTCCAGCCAACAGCACGACCAGAAAAATTAGGACCAAGTGCTTGTTTTTCATAGCCCTGCAAGCCGCTACTTTTTTCTTTTCCGGCGCTTTTCCAGCCACGCCTCTGCATCCTGAATCTCCTTTATTACGTCGCGCCATTTGTCAGGGACGTCTTCACTGAGCCGCAGCGTTTCAGCATACGTGTACTCGTCTATTTCCAGGACGGCGATTTTTTTGCCAAGCAATTGCTCCACTTGCTCGAGCAGTGGCATCTCCTGCGGGCTGCAAAAAGCAATGGCTTGCCCCTTGCGCTCACCCCGTCCGGTGCGGCCAACGCGGTGCACATAATTTTCCGGGACGTCGGGCAAATCATAGTTGATAACAAAGTCCACATCAGGGATGTCAATGCCTCGCGCGCTGACGTCTGTAGCGATAAGCGTGCGTACAGCACCGGTGCGGAACTGTTCGAGCGTCTGCAGACGGGCGCGCTGGTCTTGGGCGCCGTGGAGGCAACTAACGTGTAGGCCGACGCGCTCCATGGCCTTTTGTACGCGCTCGGCCCGCACACGTGTGCGCACAAAGGCAAGCACTTTCGAAGTTGGATGCTCGCGCAAAAAGCGCTCGAGGAAAAAGCGTTTATCGTCCATAGCAACGAAGGCTACGGCATGCTGTACGTTCTTCGACACCGGATCCTGCGGCGATATTTGGATGCGTATGGCGCTGCTGCGCACGAGCGAATACGCCAGGCGCTTGATTTCCTGGTCTATCGTGGCTGAAAAGAACAACGTCTGGCGGCGACGCGGCAAGCGATTGAGCAGGTCTTGGATGTCTTGCAAAAAACCCAGTCGGAGCATATGGTCGGCCTCGTCCACAGCCAAAATGCGCACGGCATTAAGGGCCACAAAGCCCTGGCTGTGCAGGTCGAACAGTCGGCC
>JBEQAD010000164.1:0-7179 GCA_041640515.1 Saprospiraceae bacterium
GGTCTCCTTGTTGGGACGGCAAAGGTATCGGCTCTGGGCATATGCGCTCCTGTGTGTGCCAATACCCCCCTCGGCGGCGCTTCCAGCCGGGTGTCATTGCTCCCGACCACTTTCAGCGCAACCCCTACCTTTGCGACGCGCCGCTATCGTGCGGGCCACTTTCATCAAAAACTACCTTCATGGCAGACATTGTTTTCTCCCTCATCCAAAAGGAGTTAGCGCGGCAGCGCCGCGGCCTTGAATTGATAGCCTCCGAAAACTTTACCAGCCAGGCCGTCATGGACGCCATGGGCTCTTGCCTGACGAACAAATACGCCGAAGGGTACCCCGGGAAGCGCTACTACGGCGGCTGTGAGGTTGTGGACGAAATAGAACAATTGGCTATTGACCGGTTAAAGGAGATCTTCGGAGCCGCCTGGGCTAACGTGCAGCCTCATTCGGGCGCACAAGCCAACGCAGCCGTATTTTTAGCCTGCTTACAGCCTTACGACAAAATTCTGGGCTTCAACCTGGCACACGGCGGCCACTTGAGCCATGGCTCTTCGGTCAACTATTCGGGCAAGGTATACACCCCGTCGTTTTACGGGGTAGAAGAAGAGAGTGGCCTGATTAACATGGACAAAGTGGCTGAAATAGCCCATCGCGAACGGCCGAAACTCATCATCTGCGGCGCTTCGGCCTACTCGCGCGATTGGGACTATGCGCGCTTCCGCCAGATAGCTGACCAGGTGGGTGCCCTGTTGTTGGCCGACATCGCCCACCCTGCTGGCCTCATCGCTGCAGGGCTGCTCAACAACCCCGTACCCCATTGCCACATCATCACCAGCACTACCCACAAGACTCTGCGCGGGCCGCGCGGCGGCGTCATCCTCATGGGTCGAGACTTTGAAAACCCCTGGGGCCGCACAACAAAAAAGGGCGCGCCCATCTACATGTCGAGCATTCTGGACAGCGGCGTCTTCCCGGGCATGCAAGGAGGACCGCTGGAGCACATCATCGCCGCCAAAGCCGTTGCTTTCGGCGAAATTCTTCAGCCGTCCTTCAAGGCGTATGCCCAGCAAGTCATCCGAAACGCCCAAGCAATGGCCGAAGAGTTCACCCGTCGCGGCTATCGCATTATTTCAGGCGGAACGGACAACCACCTGATACTCATAGACCTACGCCCTAAAAACATCACTGGAAAGGTCGCTGAGCAGGCCCTGGGGGCTGCCGATATCACGGTGAACAAAAACATGATACCCTACGATCCTCAGCCGCCGGCCATTACTTCGGGCATTCGCATAGGCACAGCGGCCATCACTACGCGCGGCTTGCGCGAAGATGAATGCCGCCAAGTAGTAGAGTGGATAGACTCCATCCTCTCCCGGCCCGACGACGCCGCCCACCACGTCGCTGTGCGCCAGGCCGTCAATGCTTTCATGAAAGAGTTCCCCCTCTACCCCTGACCCACTCGATGTACCGCCTGCTGCGCCCACTGCTTTTTGCGTTACCGCCTGAGGTGGCTCACCAGGCCGCCATGTCTCTGCTCGATAGCGCGGCGGCACTGGCACCGACGCATGCGCTCCTGCGGCGACAGTTTACCTTCCACACCCCTAGTCTGGAGCGCCAACGCCATGGGTTGCGCTTTCCCAACCCTGTAGGGTTAGCGGCCGGCTTCGATAAAGACGGGCACCATTTGCGCGCGCTGACCTTGTTGGGCTTCGGCTTTATTGAGGTGGGCACCGTCACGCCGCGCCCTCAGCCGGGCAATCCACGCCCGCGCTTGTTTCGCCTGCCTGCCGACAGTGCTCTTATCAATCGCATGGGCTTCAACAACGAAGGCGCTCACGCCTTGGCCATCCGCCTACGACACTGGCACGAGCAAAGGGATAACCACTCGCGCCCCATCATCGGAGCGAATATTGGCAAAAACAAAGACACCCCTAATGAACACGCCGCTGAAGACTACACTGCTTGCCTCGATGTGCTGTTCCCATGGGTAGACTACTTCGCCGTTAACGTCAGTTCGCCCAACACGCCTGGCCTGCGCGACTTGCAAGCACGCGAACCACTTTTGCGCTTGTTGGAACCGCTCCAAAATGCCAATCAGCGCCAACCTTCGCCTAGGCCCCTGCTGCTCAAAATTTCCCCTGATATGAACGACGAGCAGCTCGACCAGGTGGCCGACATCGCCCGGGAAATGCGCCTCGCGGGTCTTATTGCTACCAACACGACGCTATCGCGCAGCGGCTTGCGCACGCCACCTGAACATGTGAGTGCCATCGGGGCTGGAGGCCTTAGCGGAGCGCCCTTGCGCCGGCGCGCTACCGAAGTCATTCGACACCTGCGCCAGCGCCTGGGGCCAGAACCGTTGCTCATCTGTGTAGGTGGCGTTGACTCTGCCCAAGCCGCCAACGAAAAGCTGCAAGCCGGCGCCGACTTGGTACAAGTGTACACTGGGTTGATTTACCGCGGTCCCGGGTTGGTCAAGGCAATATTGAGCAACTTAGGGCAATAGCTCCTTTCAGTGCCCGAATCTGCCTGCAGCGCTCACCATATGTTCACCTCCGGCTGCAGCGTCACGCCAAATGTTTCTGCTACAGAGGCTTGAATGGCCTGCGCCAAGGCATGCACTTCCTGACCTGTAGCGTTGCCATAGTTCACCAGCACCAGCGCTTGCTTGTCGTAGCAACCGGCGTTGCCTACGCGTTTGCCCTTCCAACCGCATTGCTCAATGAGCCATCCCGCAGGCACCTTGACGCAGCCGTCGGGCAGCGGGTAGTGTGGCGCCTCCGGAAAGCGCCGGCGGATACGCGCCCACTCGTCGGGTCGAAGTATTGGGTTTTTGAAGAAGCTGCCGCTGTTGCCCAAGAGCGCCGGGTCGGGCAATTTAGCCCGGCGAATGCGCATGACGGCCTCGCTGACGTCGGCAGGCGTGGGCTGCTGTACGCCCATTTGGGCTAAAGTGCGCGCCACATCGCCGTAAGAGGTGTTGATGGCATGGCCCTCTATCGTCAAGGATAGCGTCACAGAGGTGATGCACCAGCGGCCTTTTTCTTCGTGTTTGAAAACACTGTCTCGGTAGTCAAAGCAGCACTCCCGGCGGCTAAAAATGCGGAGACGCCCCGTAGCCAGCTCCATGGCTTCCAGAGACACTAGCGTTTCCTTTATTTCGACACCATAAGCGCCAATGTTCTGGATGGGCGCAGCACCCACTGACCCTGGGATGAGGCTGAGGTTCTCGATGCCACCCAGGCCGCGTTGCACAGCCCATTGGACAAGATGATGCCAGTTCTCCCCCCCGCCCGCGCGCACCCAAATACGACGGGCAAAGCGTCGCACTACCTCGATACCACCGATGCGGTTGAGCACAACCGTGCCGGGCCAGTCGCGCGTGAAGAGCACGTTACTCCCCCCACCCAGGATGAGCACTGGCGGCACTGCCTGACGCAGCACCTCCCGAAGGCCTTCCACACTGGCCACTTCGGTGAAATAGGCCGCGCGCGCCTCGACGCCAAAGGTGTTGAAGGGCTTGAGCGATACGCCTTGGGAGATCATTTGAGCAGGCAATCAATTTGGCGGGCAATGAGGTCTACCTGGTGGACTTCGTAGTCCTCGTAGCCTGTAGACCAGGCAATACGCACTTTGTCTAGGAAGGTCTTTTGCATTTTTCGCAGAGCGACGGGGTCTAATGGATATTGCCCGATAAAGGTGTGAGTCACTTTATCCTCGCCGGTGCGTCCTTCGTCAGCGCGCAGGTTGGTCAGCACGAGGGTTTCGCCGTCGAGGAATTTCAGAATGGCCGTGCTGTTTTTGGGCAAGCTGCCGAAGGTGCGTTTGGCGTTAGCGTCGCTGATAGTAAAGGTGAGGTTGAGCAGATAGAGTTTGCCCACTTGGCTCACAGACGCCTGGCAAACAATGTGTTCGCGTCCTTGCAAGTAGGGCCGCAGCGAAGGGTTGGTGTAGCGGAAAAGTTCTTCCCGCTGGTGGTCGCGGCGGCGTTCGCCCGAGAATTCGTCGCGCGCGTCGGTCACCCAGACGCAAGGGCGGGGCGGAGGGTTGAGCATGACATCGGCAGCTGGATCGTATTTTTTAAACACAGGCCGTCGAGGGACGGGTGATGGTGGAGTAGGTTTGTTGGCTGATATATCTGTGGGGTTGGCTGGCGGCGATGGTGGCGCGGGTAGTGGCGCAGCGATAGTGTCTCCGGGCATCCCGATGGTCTGGAGAATTTCGGCGATGGGCTTCTCCTGTGGTGGCAACAAGGCCAGTACCTGTTTGTGGGTTTTGGGCAAGCTCTTGCGCAGGGTGCGAGGCGGCTGCTCTGTCATTTTCTGAACGGAAGTAAGCACGCGGTCGGCCTTTTGCAGCGCTTGAAGGGCCGTCTTCTCATTCCGCTGAGCCTCATTGACGGCTTGCCTGAGTGTCTGAAGGTCTTCCGGCGAAGCCTCTGCGCTGGCTATAGTAGTGGCCCATTGCTCTTCTAGCACCTTGCGCTCCAGTTGAATATACTGCGCTTTGCGGGCAAACACCTCGCGTATTTCTGTCGTTTGGTCGAGCAAGCGGCGGGCCAGTTCAATCACCTCGTCGTCGGGCAAGGTATCCAGTCTGGCAGGCAGAGAGTCCACGTCGGGGAAATCAAGGCATTGCCCTTGCGCCATTAGATCTCCTCCCGAGACGTAGAGGAAGGAGTATAGGAAAAAAGCCAGAAAAGCTAAAGTGCGTCTTTTTCGCATAGTCGGTTTTGCCATGATAGCGCAGGTATGAGGAGCACAGCGCCCTCTTAAGGCGATGAATTAAGCCCTCAAGCGCAAGTAGTGGATGTAATCCGTCTGAGGCGGGTCGGTAAAGCCCAGCGTTCGACCCATCGTCACCAGCTGGCCTCGGTGATAGGTGGCGTGTTGAACGCAGTGCAAGAGCATCTGGTAGCGCTGGCGGCTGTCTTCTTTGCCGTTGAAAAGCCGAAAGGAGCACACGCCTTCAAAGAAATCGGCGGGCTGTGCCTCGACGTAATCGTGCAGTGCTGCTGAGGCCGCCAACAGGCCATCAAAGACTGCCTCCATATCACCATCGAAAACGGTGGGCAGAAACGGCTGGGTAGGCACTTGCTGTAGGCGCTCTAACCAAATTTTCTCGGCTCCCCACATGTGGAGTAATGTATCGCGAAGCGTGGGGAAGCTGGAAATCAGCGGTGTGGTCATCGCCTCTTGAGGTTTGGCGCGCAGCCACCGAACAAAGGCTTCGTTAGCCCAGCGGTTGTAATTGGTGTAGTCTTTTAACAACGTCTCTAGCGTCATTCTAGTAAAGATTATGCTCAAAAATCAGGCTTTCGCCCGTTATTTGGCGCCACAAATGTACCTGTTACGATTTGCTTGCTTATGCGACTGACTTCTCTAAAAAACATGCTTTTCACGTTAACTATGGGCTTAGCAGCAGCTTGTGGTTCTGATCAGAAACTTAAGAACACTTACGACTTTAAGCCTATACCCGTTGTCTATCCTGAAACGCGCCGCGACACCACCGTAAGCGACGATTACTTCGGCACCACCATTGCAGACCCCTATCGCTGGCTCGAAGACGACCAAAGCGAAGAAACCAAAGCATGGGTGAAAGCCCAAAACGCCGTTACCTTCGGCTACCTGGAGCAGATACCCTTCCGCACTAAAATCAAGGAGCGGTTAGAGCAAATCTGGAACTTTGAGAAGTACAGCCCTCCGTTTAAGAAGGCCGGCTATTACTATTATTTCAAAAACGACGGCCTACAAAATCAAAGCGTCCTGTATCGCCAGGCTGCGCTCGATGGCGAGGCAGAGATGGTGCTCGACCCCAACACTTTCAGCGCCGACGGCACAACCTCGCTACAGGAATACAGCTTCTCCCGCGACGGGCGCTACCTGGCCTATGCCATCTCAGAAGGCGGCTCTGACTGGCGCACCATCCTGATCAAAGACTTGCAGACAGGCAAGATGCTGGCCGATGAAATCAAGTGGGCCAAATTCACCGGCATTGGCTGGGCAGGCGGTGGCTTCTACTACACTCGCTACCCCGAACCTAAAGCCGGCGACAAATTGAAAGGAGCTAACCAAAACAGCGCCATCTATTACCACAAGATCGGGCAGCCGCAGAGCATGGACCGACTGGTGCACCGCGACCCCAAAAATCCCAACCACTACTTTAGTGCCGGCACGACTGAGGACGAGCGTTTCCTCTTTATTGCCGGCGCCGAAAGCACCAGCGGCAACACGCTTGCCTTCCAGGATCTGAGCAAGCCCAAGCCTCGCCTGACACCCATTTACACCCAATTCGACCACGATTTTACTGTGGTGGAAAACTTGGGCGACCAACTTCTCATCCTGACCAATCACTCGGCGCCTAACCAGCGCCTCATTTTGGTAAATACCGCTCAGCCCGAAGAAGCGCAGTGGAAAACGCTCATCCCTGAGGACAGCACCGACGTGTTACAAAGCGCTGCCGTCTGTGGCGACAAGATCGTGTGCACCTACCTGCACAACGCTGCCAGTGCGCTGCGCGTGTTCGACCTCGAAGGGCGCTTTGTTCGCGAGGTGGAACTGCCCGAAATCGGCACCGTGGGCGCTGTGCATGGCAAACCCGGCGACTCGCTGGCGTTCTTCTCCTTTGCTTCTTTCCTGCGGCCAGCCACCATTTATCTGCTCGACATGAATACGCTAACTACGCGCGTGTTCAAAGCTCCCAAGATGGCGTTCAATCCCGACGCTTACACTACCGAGCAGGTATGGTACAGCAGCAAAGACGGCACGCGTGTGCCCATGTTCATCACCCGAAAGAAAAACATCACCCTCGACGGCCAAAACCCCACCCTGCTCTATGGCTACGGCGGTTTCAACATCTCTTTAACCCCCGCCTTCTCTGCCTCACGCGCGGCGCTGCTGGAGAACAATGGCATTTACGTCGTGGCTAACTTGCGCGGCGGTGGAGAGTTTGGCGAAAAATGGCACAAAGCCGGCACTAAATGCCAGAAGCAAAACGTGTTCGACGATTTCATCGCCGCAGCAGAATACCTCATTGACAAGCAATACACCAGCCCGCCGCGCCTTGCCATCGAGGGTGGCTCGAACGGTGGTCTGCTGGTGGGCGCCTGCATGACGCAACGGCCTGAGCTCTTCGGCGTGTGCTTCCCACGCGTAGGCGTGCTCGATATGCTGCGCTACCACAAGTTCA
>JBEQAD010000165.1:0-7176 GCA_041640515.1 Saprospiraceae bacterium
CAACATGGGCAAGGTGTTGCGCCGCCATCCACAGGTGGTAGAATATGCTCTGGAGGCACTGCGACGTGCTGGCTTTGAAAAGCCCCTTCAGCGCGCCATTCGCGGTGGCACCGACGGCTCTCGCCTCTCCTTTATGGGGCTGCCCTGTCCCAACCTCTTTGCCGGAGAGCACGCTTTTCACTCCAAATATGAATGGGTTTCAGTACAAGATATGGAAAAAGCCGCGGAAACCATTGTGCACTTAGTTCAGGTTTGGGAAGAGCGAAGCTGAGGATCTGCTCCGACAAAAGGCGAGCATTAAAAAAATGGAAATGATAACCGGAGAAGAGTGTTACCTTTAAGCAATCGAGTCAACACAAGTCTTTACTATTTAAATGCTCGTCTAATTATGGAAGAAAAAAGCAAAATAGAGGAACTCTTCGACGCTGCCCGCGATCTTGCTGAGCAAGCCGCCGAAAAAGTCAATGAGCTGGGTGAAAAAGTAGCCGAAAAGGCGGCACCCATCATAGAGGCAGCCAGCGAACAACTAGAGCATTTGAAAGAGGTGGCAGAGGAGCGCCTGGAAGAGTGGAGCGAGAAAGCCGAGCAAATGGCTGCGGAGGTGCGCCATGAAGCCGAAGAAAAAGCTGCCGAGTTGCAAGCCATCAAGGAGAAAATCACCAGACATGAGGGCGGAGCATTGGGTTACATTGCCGACAAGGCGAAGGAGTTGTTGGGCGAAAAGGAAAAGGAAGAGCCTAAATAGGATGCCTAACGCCTTTGACACCGCGAGGCTTGCTAATTTTGCCGCGAAAAGCGACCACAATTTCAAGGCATGAGCGAAGCCTCACCATCCTACCCTCTAACTATTGGCATTTGTGGCGGCAGCGGCAGCGGAAAGACCACCTTCGTGCAACGCTTACGCGAGCTATTTCCTCCCGAACACATATGCATCCTTTCACAGGATAACTACTATCTGCCGCGCGAGCTACAACATGTGGACGAACGCGGAGAGCGCAATTTTGACCTTCCCAAGTCCTTTGATAAAAAAGCCTTTCGGCGCGATTTGGAGCACCTGCGGCAGGGTAAGGTGGTGGAATTGCAAGAGTATACCTATAACAACCCTTTGGCAAAGCCACGCCTGTTGGTTGTCAGGCCCGCCCCTATTATCGTAGTAGAAGGGCTGTTTGTGTTTCATTATAAGAAGGTGGCTGCTCAGCTCGATCTAAAAATTTTTATCAACACAAAAGAAAACCTCAAAGTCATTCGGCGGATTTATCGCGACCAATTAGAGCGAAACTATCCTATCGAAGATGTGCTGTACAAATACCAGCATCACGTATTGCCGGCATATGAGCGGTATATTTTGCCCTACCGCGAAGAGGCTGACATCGTCATTAATAATAACCAGCATTTCGAACAAGCCCTGGCGGTGGTGGTAGGTTTTCTGAAATATCGACTGGCCGCCGGCCGGTAGTGCTTGGCTTTTTGAAAACTTTTGGCTTTCCGTTTGGTCTTTTGAATAGGCGTCTTACCTTTGCACGCACTTTTTATTACGCCCTTCCCAACACAAACGGCCACGTGGCGGAATTGGTAGACGCGCTACTTTGAGGGGGTAGTGTCCGAAAGGACGTGCTGGTTCGACTCCAGTCGTGGTCACAAGAAAACCTTACTTCTGGCCTGCTAAACGCCTGGTTTGGCAGGTTTTTTTGTGTCTTTAAGTAGAGGTAGTCTTGCGATGTGCGAGGCGCTACTTTTGCACTACGGCACGAAATAGGATATGGAAAAAAAGACGGCGCCTCTCGCACAAGAAGAACACTCCGGGCTTATCGCCGCTGCTCAAGCACATGTGTTGCGCGTATGGAACGCGCATCACGATCCTCGGCTGGTGTTTCACAATTACGCCCAAGCAGCAGAGGTTGCTGAGCACGTGGCTTTTCTGGCTGTAGAGGAGCGTATGCCTGCCGATGTGACAGAGGTGGCGCTGCTGGCAGCCTGGTTTTTTAACATAGGCTATCTGGAGAACCCCTCAGCTCCAGCTGAAGCCAGCGGCATTCGGGCGGAGTTTTTTTTGGCAAGCCAGCGTTGTGCGGTGGCGCTCATTCGCCGCGTTCGATGGTGCATTGCGGCCGCTTACGAGGGGCAGCCGCCCCTTACTCCAGAGGCGGTGTTGTTGTGCGATGCCATAGCGCTAACGGACTGGGGCGAAAGCAGTGCTGAGCGGTTGGCACTGCTGCGGCTGGAACAAGAATTGCTCCGACAGCAGCCTCTTTCCGACGCAGAGTGGAACCAGTGGATGGCTGCTGAACGCCAGCGTTTGCGCTTTTATACGGCGTATGCTAAACGACACGTGGAGCCTATTATAGCCCTACAACGGGCCAAGTGCTCTAAAGAGCCAACTTCGGAAAAGTTGCCCAAACGCGAGCGCAAGACAGAGCGCTTCGAGCGCTTGGCCCGCCGACCGCTGCGCTCTAGCATTCAGACCTACTTCCGTGCCAACTACGCCAATCATATTCGTTTGAGCGCCATCGCTGACAATAAGGCGCACATCATGATTAGCGTCAATTCTATTTTGCTGTCGGTGGCTATTTCGCTGTTGACTTACCAGACGCTAACCAGCCGCAACCCGCTGTACGTGCTGCCCATTATCATGTTTCTGGTTACCAGCCTTGCCTCTCTCACCTTCGCGGTCCTCTCCTCACGTCCGCGCGTCACCAGTATACCGCCTGTTCCTGGGCAGGCACCCAATCCCGTGTTTTTTGGTAGCTTCGTACATCTTACTCTCGACCAGTACGAGGAGGCTACGGATGCCATGTTGCGCGATGGGCGCCTCCTTTTTGGCAACATGACGCGCGACCTTTACCATCTCGGCCAGGTGCTGGACAAAAAGTACCGATTGCTCACCTACTCCTACACTGTTTTTCTTATGGGGTTTGTGGCCACTGTGGGCGCTTTTTTGGGCGCGTACTTTTTAGAGTGAGCCAGTAACCTTATCCAGGACGTTTTTTGTTTTTTCAAAGAGCCCTCGGGCTTGCTCAGGCGAGGTGCCAATGCAGACGGCGCCGAGTTTGCCGTATTGCGATAGAGCGCCCAGCAAGTGAAATACGACGCCCTCTTGCACGGCAGCGTCGTAGTGAATGTCGTGACAAACGGCAATGTCCAGCAGGTCATCGGGCGTAAGCCCCCGATAGGCATTGGATTGCATATTGTCAGTGGCAAAGTAATAGCGCATCTGACCCGTTGGAGTGTAATATGCACCGGTGTGATGGTCGTAGTAGCCGTTGGTCAAGAACTGCAGCATGAGGTAGGGATGGGTAGTGCCGCCTTTGCGCAGGTTGATTTCGATGGCGTAATGCTTCCACCAGCCCCCCCGCTCTTTAACAGAGACGAAGTCAATGCCGAATCGCCCTATGACGCCTTCGCTAGCCAGTATTTGGGCAACGCGGTGGCTGATGTGGCCTATCTCACTGGCATAGGCGCGGTGGGCCGGAAAAGTAGCTCCCAGGTACACTTGCTGGTCGTGGCCACCCAGTAGCTGGTCATGGGTAGAGACGACCTCTATTTGGCGCAAAGGTGTAATGCGGCACTGGGCCGACGGCGATGTTTTTTCGCTGCCCTCTATGAACGCCTCGACGACTCCGCCCATATCCGCCATTTTTTGGGCAAAGGCATCGTAGGGCATGTCCTTGGCCACTCGCTTGAGGGAGTGGCGCAGGTCATCCTCGCTGCGGGGTACACCGTTTTTTTCATACGAGTAAATGGCGTTGCCGTCGCCGGAGAAGCCGTCGTTGAGTTTCACCACGGCTTTGCGCAGGTGCGGACACTCGTTGTACAGCGCCTGCAAGGCTTTCAGAACGTCGTTCATGTCGCGCAGGTGTTCGTAGCCTTCGGGCAAGAGCAGCCCTGCTCGCCGGAAGACCTCCCGGCTGCCAGTTTTTGTGCCTAGGTGGTTCAGCCAGTGGGCTGTTCCATAGATGGGCACGCCGAGTTGGAGGGCCAGAGTGTGTTCGTAGGGCGTGATGTTGAAGCCCACCATGTGTGCTGCGTGTTCGCGGGGGATGCTGCGGCGGATTTTCTCCACCAATCGGGGGCGCTCCAGGATTTTTTCTGTTAAAGAGCGAGGAGAGGCATCGTAGCAACTGAGCAAGGTTAGGCGCTGGCGCGCATGGCGTGGTGGCACACCGGGCAGCAGGTGAAGGTAATAGTCCACGATGGCCTCATCAATGGGGAGGCTGGTGACGTAGATCAGATGGGTGCGCGGCATGCGCAAGAGCATAAGCAGGCACAACAGCCGCTCTTCGTAGTGGCTGATGCCCGAAACCTTCGCCAGAATTTCCTGGTCGAGCGTTTGGCTGGGGACTACAATCACCGTTTTGGGCGCTAAGGGGTCAGGAAATTGGTGCTCAAACTGCCTCACCAATTCGGCCTGCAAGGCTTCAAAAGCGACAATTTCATCATCAAAGTCCCTCGAGATGTGCATGGTGCTAGTGCCTCTTTTTTTCAACAACAAGCAACATTACGAGCTTTGTGTTGCAGAGTCATTGAGATACGTCGCCTCAAGCAATGACTTTTTACGCTCATTGACCGAGCGGAGCGCTCTGTTGACGAACCTCAGCAGAAAAGGGCTGTTATATTTGCTACCAAAAAAAGAGAGCACCTTTTTGGTTCTATGTTACACCATTGGCTCAAAGATGTGGTCGAACGACGTGCCTTCGGCGTTTGTCAGTACCTAGGTGAGAAGATGCACATTGCACCTGCGGAGGTGCGCAAGTATTTCATTTACACCTCGTTTATAGCCATGGGGTCGCCGGTTATTGGGTACGTGGGTATCGCTTTTGGGGTCTATTTTCGGCGGGATGGTCGGCGAGGGCACAGTATGCTGTGGGAATAAAAAAACAGCCTCAGTAGTGCCTTTCGGATACGGAGGCTGTTGCCATTGGATGTTGCTGCGGGCGCGTCAATGGTTGCCACCCGAGGAAGAGCGCTGTTTGCGGACTTCTTCCTGAAGGCGCTGCAGCTCGGCTTGTGCTTTCTGAATGTCGGCTTGGAGGGCTTCCAGGCGTTGCTGTGCGCGCTCCACTTCTTGCTGCTTTTGAAGCAATTCCTGCTGTTTTTGTCCGATTTTTTGCTGTTCCTCCCGGATTTTTTCACCTACTTCGGCACGGACGCGAGCAATTTCGGCGGCGCTTTCTTGGCGTGCAGTCTGGACAGCCTGCGCGGCTTCTTTTTGGGCTGCGGCGGCTTCCTCGGCAGCGCGCTTGCGAGCTTCTTCCACTTCGTTGGCGTACTGACGGCGCTTGTTTTCTGCTTCTTTGCGAGCGTTGGCTACTTCCTGGGCGGCTTGGTTGCGGACGTCTTCCATTTCACGACGGGCGCGCTCTTGGGCTTCGCTGATTTCGCGGGCGAAAGCAGCCTTGCGCTCCTCGGCTTCGCGCCGTGCTTGGGCGATGACTTCCAGGGATTGCTGCTTGGCAGCGGCAACTTCGCGGGCTGCGCTTTCTTTGGCTTTTGATACTTCAGCGGCGGCTTCTTCTCGCGCTTTGGCGATGGCTTCGGCGCTTTCTTGGCGGGCGCGAGCGGCGTTTTCGCGGGCGGCCTTGATTTCTTCGGCGGCTTGTTGATTGGCTGCAGCGATTTCTTGAGCGGCACGCTCGCGAGCACTGGCTAATTCGGCGGCTAAGCGCTGGCGCTCATCGGCGGCGCGTTCGCGAGCTATGCGGATGCTGTCGGCTTCGGCGCTGCGAATGGCGGCGATAGCCTGTGCGCTTTGGCGCTTGGCTTCAGCAATGGCGTTGGCAGACTCCTGTTGGGCGCGCACGGCCGCCTCTTTAGCCGCAGCTACTTCCTGGGCGGCGCGCTCGCGGGCGGCGGCAATTTCGGCGGCGGCACGCTCGCGAGCCATCTGCACCTCCTGCACAGAGGCTTGGGTTGTTTCTTGTTGTTTGCGCTTGGCCTCAGCCACGGCCGCCGCGGCTTCCTGCTGAATTTGCAGCAGTTTCTGATCGGCGGTCTGCTTGGAAGCGCTGATCTCTTCGGCATACTTACGCTGGGCTTCTTCAGCGTTGGCATTGGCCGCCTGCACGCGCAGGCGTGCCTCTTCCTGAGCCTTAGCGATCTCTTGAGCGGCGCGCTCGCGGGCGCGCTGCACCTCCTCGGCGCTTTCTTGCTTTACACGGGCTTCCTTCTCTTTGATAGCGGCCACGGTCTTATTGGTTTCTTCCTGAATTTTGGCGATCTCTTCAGCGGCGCGTTGGCGCGCCATCTGCACGGCGGCAGCAATGGAGTCGCGCTGGAGCTTGGCGCGGTTTTGCGCCTCAGCGATGGCGCGGTTGGCTTCCTCTTGAATTTGCTGGACGCTCTGCGCTGCGCGTTGGCGATTTTCGGCGACTTCCTTGGCGATATTAGCCTTTTCGATTTCAGCTTGCTCGCGCTGTAGTTGCACTTCGCGGCGGATGCGTTCAATTTCGTCAGCAGCACGCTTTTTGGCTTCCGCCACTTCCAGGGCGCTAGCTTCTTTTTGTTTAGCTACGCTTTCGCGCAGGTCGGCCAGTTCGGAGGCGCTGTTCTGCTCCAGCAGGGCTTTTTCCTGGGCGGCTTTGCGCCGCGCTTCGGAAACTTCGTTGGCGATACGCTGTTTTTCGAGCACGGCGTTCTCTCTCGCACGGGCTACCTCATTAGCAGACTCTTCGCGTATCCGCAAGATTTCATCGGTAGCACTGCGCTTAGCACTTTGCACGTCTTCGACGGTCTTGCCTTTTTCTTGCTCAGCGCGCAGCCGAGCCTCGGCGATGGCTCTGGCGTTTTCTTCGCGAATGCGGCGCATTTCTTCTTCCGCATTGGCGCGGGCTGTAGCGACTTCATCGCTGTACTGGAGTTTTGACTGCTCTAGGCGTTCTTTGATGCGGGCAATTTCGGCAGCGGCGGCGTCGCGCGCTTTTTTCACTTCCTCAGCAGCGGTGATACGGGCTTTTTGGATTTCTTCAGCAGCTTTGCGGCGCTCTTCTTCGACGTTCATCTGCAAGCGGGCGGAGATGGAATCGGCGCGAGTTCGGCTTTCAGTAATGGCGGCTTGGGCTTCGGCGCGCGCTTTTTCGATTTCAGCTAAGCTGGCTTTGCGGGCTTCGAGGACTTCATTGGCGTATTCTAATTTTTTTTGATTGGCGGCATCGCGAGCAGCAGCTACGTCTTGTTGTATTG
>JBEQAD010000166.1:0-7170 GCA_041640515.1 Saprospiraceae bacterium
TTGAGCGAGACAGCTTTCCGCAGCGCCGGCCATTCGAAAAGCTTCCTCTCGGGCCTCAGTGGCGCGTATGACTAAGTTGCTCAAGTCTTTTTTGCGCTCCAAATTGAGCAGATCACAGGCCGAGCGCCCTCGTTCTGCCGCTATCCGCGCAGCATGGCAGTAAAGCCCCGCCTGCGCCACCGCGTCAAACTCACGCCACGCGCGGTGCATTTGCAGGAGCATGAAGGTCTGCTCGCCTGAGCGAATGGCATCGTTGAGCGACGACTCAATGCGTTGCCCCTGTTTTTTGACCCAGCGAAGCGTTTCTGGTGCATCCCCTGCGGGCTGTGCTGCAGCAAAAGCGCTGAGCTGGAAGAGGACAATCCATAAAAGGAAAAGACGTGTGTTCATGCAAACAAAGGTTTTAAAATTTTGGCTTATTGATGAAAATTACCCACTTTGGCGCCGAGTTGTTCTTCAGGCGATGAACAGCCTTAAAAAAAGCAGCGCTTCGCTCAGACAAGCGTAATTGCCTACAACATTTCCGCATGGTGCCATCCAGCGAACATACGTTTGCTCATCCGATAACTCGACAACCCTCCTCCTTCTTAAATGCTCTATGGCGAACGCACGCTCCTTCTCGTTACTCCTTTTACTCTGCGTATGTTTCAGGATAGAGGTCGGCATAGCCCAGACACCGGCCGAGGACTCCCTATTTTTTCGAGAGCACTATACCAAACGCGAGGTGTACATCCCTATGCGCGACGGCGTACGCCTGTTTACAGCCATTTACACGCCTTCGCCTAGCATTCAGATGCAGCGTTCAACCGCTATGCAGCCGCCCTACCCTATCTTACTACGGCGCACGCCGTACTCATGTGCCCCGTACGGGATAGAAGCATTCCCGTCGCGCCCTCCAAATGGCCACCTGTTGCGCTCAGGCTATATTTTTGTTTTTCAGGATGTGCGTGGTCGCTACATGAGCGAGGGCGAGTTTGTAGACGTGCGCCCCTTTAACCCCGACAAGAAAGATAGCACCGACGTGGACGAGGCCTCTGACACTTACGATACCGTTGAATGGCTGCTCCGCTATGCCGCAGATAACAACGGCAAGGTAGGCGTGTATGGCATCTCTTATCCGGGCTTCTACAGCACTATGGCCATTTTGGCTGCCCACCCGGCTATCCGAGCCGTGTCGCCTCAGGCTCCTGTGACGGATTGGTTCCTCGGCGACGACTTCCATCACCACGGGGCGTTTATGCTCATGGACGCCTTTTCGTTTTATTCCGGCTTTGGCAAGCCTCGCCCTGCACCGACCACTCAGGGACAACGTGGCTTTAGCGATTGGAAAACACCTGATAACTACGCCTTTTTCTTACGCACAGGAGCCCTGCCTAATTTCAACCGGCTGTATCTCAAAGGTGAAATACCTTTCTGGAACGAACTTATGCAGCATCCTGACTTAGACGACTGGTGGAAGGCGCGCAATCCGCGCCCACATTTGAAAAACGTTCAGCCAGCCGTACTCACGGTGGGCGGCTTGTTCGATGCCGAAGACTGTTTTGGCGCGTGGGCTACCTACAAAGCCATTGAAACCCAAAATCCGCCCACGGTGAGCAACCGCATCGTCATGGGCCCCTGGAGCCATGGCGCTTGGGCGCGTAACCGTGGAGAGCGCCTGGGAAACATCGTCTTCGGGCAGCCTACCAGTTATTTCTACCAGCGCGAGGTGGAATTTCCTTTTTTCGAGCATTATCTAAAAGGTCGCGGCGAACTCGCATTGCCCGAGGCGCTCATCTTCGAAACCGGCAGCCATCGTTGGGTCCGGCACGACCGTTGGCCACCTCAACAGATGCGCACTACGCCGTTCTACTTGCACGCCCATGGGCAGCTGAAAACCGAACCACCAACCGCAGCAACCGGCGCCGCCGACCACTACCCCAGCGACCCAGCCAAACCCGTGCCCTATACCGACCGGGTGCACCTGCGCCGTACCAACGAATACATGACCGACGACCAGCGCTTCGCCAGTCGCCGACCCGATGTGCTCGTTTATGAAACGCCTCCCCTCGACACGGTGCTGCGCCTGCACGGGCCGCTCGTAGCCGACCTATGGGTCAGCCTCGACGACCGCGGAAAGGCGCCGCGCAAACGCTTACTCGATGCCGATTTCGTGGTCAAACTCATCGATGTCTTCCCCGACACACTCGCTGGCGTGGAGAACGGCGTCCCGTTAGGTGGCTATCAAATGCTGGTGCGCGCCGAAATTTTCCGCGGACGTTACCGCAACAGCTTCGAAAAACCCGAGGGCTTCCGCCCGCGCCAACCTCAACGCGTGCGCTTTGAACTGCCCGATGTGGCTCATGCCTTCCTGCCTGGCCATCGCCTTATGATTCAGGTGCAGAGCAGCTGGTTCCCTTTAGCCGACCGCAATCCGCAACAGTTCGTCAACATTTACCAGGCTGAAGACGGCGATTTTATTCCCCTCGAAATTGCGTTGCACCGCAGCGCTCGATATCCCTCCGCCGTGTGGTTGCCGGTGTGGCCAGAGCGCTTGGCCGAAGATTGAGCACCGCCTTCTGCCAATTATTTTCTGAAAATAAAAAGCGCAGATCATCACAAATGGTGAGGATGACCTGCGCTTTTTTAAAAAGAGGGTTACTGAGAGGTCAGAACGTGTAATGCACGTAAGTGAACGGATGCTGATACCATTCACCCGCGCCCAGGACGAGGGCTGTGTTGCGCCAACGCCAACCCATGCCCGCCGAAAGGCCAGGCTTACCGATGAGGTTGAGCAGGTCCAAGGACACAGACACAGAGTGGTCTATGCGCTCCGTCAGAGAGCTGCCTGACCAAGAGATGGCATTGCCGTTTTCTTCGCCATGCAACAAGAACGAGGCCGTGTAACCCGCCGAAAGCCCTATGCTGCGCGGCATGCCGGGCAGTTGCGGCTGGCGGGCGATAAATCGCAGCATGATGGGTGTGATATCGGCATGACCTACGCGGAACGTACGCTGGTCATTGTAAACGAGGTGTGTTTGTCCGTAGCCCAGCTCGCCTTGCCACCAAAAGAGCGGAAAGGCATTTTTGGGTAGCCAGCGGCTAAAGATGCTGTTGTCGTTCAGGCCGCATACTTTCCCTAATGGCTTGCGTAAGGTGAGCGCCACCTGGTAGCCGCGCTGGTGTTCCCACGGGGCAACGGTATGGGATAGGTTGTACTGCACTTTCACTCCCCAGAACCAGGGAGACGGTAAGCAGCGCGAGCGCACGCGCAACACGTCGGTGTTGGTGCTGACGAAGCTGCGCTCCATGCGCAAGTGCGCAATGGCGCTGATGGTGTCCCCGCTCTTGAAAGCATAGCCAGGGCGTGTAGTCATTTGAAATTTCACCTCACCAAAACAGTTTTTTGAATCGAAACCTACTGCTTGTGCTTGGCCCAGCGAAGGCAGGTTGGCGTCATTGTGTGCCCAACGAATAACATGGTCGGCGCCTACAGTAGCGGTAGTGGGTGCAGTAGGGAATACTGGCTGGCTCGACAAGGTGGCGGGCATCGTAGGATTGAGCAGGGCACGCTGAATGTGTGCATTAACGCGCAGCGTGTCCGCCGTGGCGGAGCCGCCGTTGTAAAAGCCTATGGTGTAGGTGAGCACCGCATCCTTGGTGCCCGGTGCCAGGTAACGCGGGCTAACCTCAATGTAGTTGGGGTCAGAGGCCCAGTTGAGCGCAACGGTGCGCGCCGTCATTTCCGCACCGCTCCAGGGCGAATGGTTGGGCACTCCACCTCCTGAAAATCCACCGGTCTGATCGTTTTTGGTGTGGCCTAGTTGGTAGCCTCCACCGCCCAAAACCTGGCCATCTATTTTGATAAAAGCCAACACATGCGTGAGCACGCTGCTGGTGTCGGCAGGGAAAAGGTCCGCCACCTCATTCTTAACTTTCAAATGGACAAAGAGCGTGTTTTCGGGGTTAGGCGTAGGTGTGGTGTCTGGTGTTTCGAAGCGCCAGGAATAGACGCGATGCTCTTTTTCGTCCCATACCAAGCTTTCGCTTTCCAGCGTCGGCTGCGGACCTGTCTGCATGGTATCAAACACAAACTCATTTTGGGGGAATGCCAAATACACAGTGCGCCCTGGTTGGCCAGGTTCGACAATTTTGGGATAAGTGATGGCAAAAACGAGATAGCCTCCTGGACGCGAAGCCGCCCAGTTAACGTTGAGAGCGATATGGGCACCGCTGGGAAGAATAGGAGGATAGTTGGGAGTCTCGGGAGCGCTGCTAACGGTAATGGTATTTGTAGTGAAGCCTACAGGGTCGTCGTCGTCGCTGTATATGGGTTTAAGCGCTACTTTGGTCGTGTAATTACCCGGTGCGAAGATGCGCTCGGGAGCGCTATCGCGACTAAACGTGCCGTCGCCAAAGTCCCAGAAATAGATCCAACGGGCCACCGAATCTTGTCCTGCCACGATAGGGCTGGGCGGGTTTTGGTGACAAGAAGTGCCTGCCACTCGAGGCCAATCCAGGTGGAAGCGATAGCGATTGACCAGGGCACCACCGCCATTCGTTTGTTGGTCGAATACCACAGGCGGCCATATTCTGTTAGAAGATGTACAGTGGTTAATAGTGTAGGGCTGTGCATTTAGGACAAAAGAAAAAAGAGCGAGCAGGACCGTCAGAAGGGCGGCACAGGGAAATAGGCGATACATACGGTTTTTGTTTGTGATGGTTTTAGATAAAAAAAGTAGTGAGTAATTTTTTTAAGAAACACCGCGTCTCTTCGGGCTTTGTCGCAATTCTTAGCCCTTGTCAACTTGCAGCCCTACCGGCGTCAAACAGCGCGCCAACAAACATTCGTTAACAAAGATAAAAATCCACCGCTTTTCGAAATAAAAGGTAGATATGCATAGTTTCGCTAGGTAAACAAAACGGTCTTCCATGTTTCGCCTCAGTCGGATACTCCTATGCGTAAGCGGGTGGTGGGTGGCGTGCCAGCCTGTTTCTTCGCCCAACCAAAATCCGCCTGAATTATTGACAGCGGATACCCTTCAGTGGCGCCATACTGCCGACTCTTTGCTCGCGCTAGTCAAAACAGACACTATATTCACCGATACCTTCCTCGCTCAGGCCATAGAGCTATTAGCCCAAGCGCGCCAGCCCGAAAAATGGGTAAATGCCTGGGCAGACCGCTTCCGTTATCACCGCGACCGCGGAGGTATTGAATACCTGTGCCCACTGCTGGAAAACGCCGTGCAGCAAATATGGTGGGAGGACGACAGTCACGTCGGGCGCATGTACGTCATGCTGGGCTTCTGCTTGCGCCAATTGGGGAGAAACCATGCGGCAGGCATTTGCTACGAAAAGGCTCGCCAACTATCGGAGCGCTTCGGTCACGTAACGACGCGCAACCCGGCCGGGCCAATTTATAAGACGCTGGCCAATATTAAAACCCGGCTGGGCGAAAATGAAGAAGCAGAAAAACTTTTCTTAGCGGCACTGGAGCTGCTGCGGCGCGATACGAGTGCCGCTCAAGCTACAGCTAATGCCTTCACCGCTGCCGACATCTACAGCGATTTAGGCATTGCCTATGGGAACGCCGGCAACCCCCAAAAAGCACTCAAGGCGTACGACAAGGGGCTGGTCGAGCTGCAGCGCCTGCGCCTTTTGGAACCCAAAGACCAGGTGCGTCGAGATAACACGCTCGGGATGTTGTTGGCCAATAAGGCCGCTGCCTTGGCTGAGCTGGGACAACTAAACGAAGCCGCTCCAACGGTTAAGGCTGCCTTGCAAAACCTCCGACCAGACAAGTACAATTACCGCTTCAATGCCCTCGGCATTCTGGCCACTATTTGGGAAAAAATGGGCCGCGACAGTCTGGCACTAGCCGCCCGCCAACAAGCTTTGCGGTTAGCCGACCTGCCTTCGTCTAACATAGAGCCACGCGAAGTCAGCAAACTGCTCGTAGCCATGGGTTGGGCGGCGCTTCGCCAAGGAGACCAAGGAGCCGCTGCTTTGTTAGCGCAGCAAGCCCTGAGGCGCCTTTACCCGCACCTGTCGGCCACCAACCTGAGCAGCAACCCTGACCCAGCCATCTTCGATCCCGACCCAGAAAACGCCGTGGCGGAGGCGCTCGACTTGAAAAGTGAAGCACTCTGGCAACAGTACGCTCTCCACAATGATACGCGTGCTTTAGCCTTGGCCGATAGCACAGTTTGGCTCGCACTCGAAATGATGGAAAACCTGCTCGAGGCAGTAGTTTATGAGTCTTCCAAGCTGCTTTCTAGCCGGCAAAGCCGACGCCTCTTCGGGCGCATGTTCCGCATCCTATACGTTTACCACCAAGCCGGCGACGACCATGCTGTAGAGCGCGCCTTTACTTGCTCTGAGCAAAGCAGAGCTGTCTTATTACGCCAAAAAGTATCTGCTGACGCCCTACTCCGACAGGCGCAAGTAAGCGACTCGCTCGCTGAGCGCGAACGAGACCTGCGTGATCGCTATGCCCACCTTAAGAACGAACTCTTCCAACATTTAAACCACCATGGCCGGCCCGATGACTCTATCAGCACGGCCATAAAGCAGCATATCTTCCGCATAGAACAAGAGCAACGCCAAACCCGCCAGATCATCAGTGAACAATACGGGATTAATCTGAGCCAGGCCCGGCTGCCGCTAATCTCTATAATGGCAGTGCAACGCTATCTCTTGCGCCCGGGCGAGTGCTGGGTGAATTACTTTGCCGATCCCGATAGCGGGTGGGTATATCTCATCTCTATCAGACGTGGAGAAGCTAACTTCATACGCCAACCCTATCAAGAAGCCGCTATCACAGCCCTCATTCGCCTCGTCAATAATGTCAAGGTTGCAGAAAACCGCTCTGCAGATCCTGCTCTCTGGCGCACCTTTATTAGCCGGGCACATGGCCTGTATCGCGAGCTTTTGGAACCGGTGTTGGCCCAGCCCACCCAACGGCTAACACTTTCGCCCGATGGAGCCTTAGCTTTGTTGCCCTTTGATGTGTTGCTTGCTCAACCAGCCAATCCCAATGGGCCCGTAGACTATGCCGCACTGGATTACGTCGGACTAAATGTGCCTATTCGCCTCTCTCTATCGGCGTCTTTAGAGCGCTTCTATGCTGATCAGCGCCGACGTCGCCCCCAACACACGTATGTGGGTTTTGCCCCCGAATATAGAGATGGT
>JBEQAD010000167.1:0-7167 GCA_041640515.1 Saprospiraceae bacterium
GGCGTATAGCAATTCACTACTCCCGGCGGAGCGATGACCGCTGTGGGTAAGTCGGTGTTTCCACTAACGGTAACACTAGCCTCTCCTGTGCAGCCATTAGTTGTGTTAGTAATGACTAAGGTGTACGTGCCCGCCTGATTTACGGTAGGCGTGTATGTGTTCGTACCGCCGGTGAAGTTGCCGTCAGCCGTGCTCCAGACGAATGTAAAGTTCGGCCCTTGCGATGAGCCACCAGCATTCAGCGTAATCGTTGGTGTCAGGCAGCTGATGTTTTGAGGGGGAGCAATGACCACTGTGGGTGGCGTGGTATTTTGTTGCACAGTCACAGCAGCTGTAGCTGTGCAGCCGTTGTCGCTATTTGTTACTGTCAGCACATACGTCCCCGGAGCGTTGACCACTGGTTGTAGCGTGGTCTCGCAGCAAACCAACCCGGGGCCGTTCCATTCATAGGAAAAGTTGGGACCACTGGAAGAGCCGTTGCCGTCAAGGGTAATTTCAGCGTTCGCACAAGTGATTGGCCCCGGTGAGGAGGCCACGGCTGTAGGAGGGGTTAAATCGGCCGTAATGGTTACTGAGCCGGTTACCGTGCAGCTGTTGGCATCGCTCACTGTCACTGTATAGGTGCCGCCGGCGGTAAAAGTTGGGTTAGGACCGCCTGAGCCGCCGCTCCAGTTGTATGTATACCCTGGAGTGCCACCGTCTACGGTTACCTCTGCACTGCCCGTGGGATTATTGCAGTCTATATTGCCTGTGTTGGTAACGGTAGCGGTTAGGGCGGGAGGCTCCGTCAGTTCTACGCTTTCTGTTTGCGTGCACCCTTGGCCGTTGGTGACCGTTACCGAATAAGTGCCGGGTCCTAAGTTGGTGGCATTATTGCCACTGAAACCATTGCTCCAATTGTAGGTAAATGGCCCATTGCCTCCGGAGGCTGACGCCTGAATGGAGCCGTTGTTAGCCCCGTTACAAGTAGGATCATTGGGAGTCAGGGTTAAGCTTACTGTGATCTCTTCCAGAGTAACGGTTCCCGTGGCGGTACCCGTGCAGCCGCTGGATGTGGCCACACTGGTTAGCGAATAGGTGCCGGGTTCGGTAACGGTGAAGATTGTCGGTGTTTGCGAGAAAGTATAGGTCTCTGGGTTGCCGTTGTGGTTAATGGTTACTGTCCAGGGGCCAAAGCCAGTAAAAGTCAGCGTTAGGTCAATGGATGGAGTCTGATTAGCGCAGAAAACCCCTGCTCCGCTCAAGTTAGCTGTTGGAGCGGGTTCCAAGGTAACCGTAGCCTCAGCCGTTGAGGTGTCCCCGCAAGCGTCCGTTACTGTTACCGTGTAGGTATTGGTACCCGGGGTGTTAACCGTGATGGATTGAGTGGTAGCACCTGTACTCCATTCATAAGTATAGGGCGATTGGCCAGGGCTGACGAAAGTCGGTGTCAGGGTAGTGCTGGATGCGCCACACAACGATACATCGTCTAAGTCTACCTCAAGAGGATCTTTATCGTTAATGTAGAAAGTTATCTCTATCTGGTCACAAGAGCAAGGATTGCTCAGCGTGACGACGATAGTTTCTTGTCCCTCGGCAATATTGTCAATAAAGATGTTTACCGGAATTTCTATGTAATTAGACCCTGCCGGAATGGTTACGGTAGTTGGCAAGGGGTCGTAATCCTCGCCTGGAGTGGCTGTGCCTCCGACAGTAAAAACTACTTCCAGCGGAGTGTCGTTCCCACCGCTACCGCGCACGAAACGAATGAACCCTCCCGTGCAACCCTCGATAGCGAATTGCTGATTGTTTGGATAAATGGGTACGGCTTTTACAACACCCCCGGCGTTGAATGAATTGGCCTTGAGAAATACTGCGGAGAAGAGTAAGCCGTCAGCAATATCACAAATGGCCAGCTTAATGTGATACGTCGAGCATGGAATGAGGTTCTGAGCAGTAGCAGTGAGCACGGTTGTCCACCCGTCTAATGCGCATTCTGCCGTACAACAGGCGCCTACGTTCTGGCAAGGATTGAACGTGTTGTTATTGACGTAATACGAGGTATTAGTCAAGTGATTCACGTTATTGATGGTTACGGGCGGATTGCCCCCCACCGGCAGCAGTGCGATGTTCTGAGTGCCATTGATACCCGGTCCGCTGATAAAAAAGCCAAAAACATCGTTATACTGACTGTTAGCGTATTCGCAGTATTCCTCCGAGCCAAAGACATACTCGAACGACACAGACTCTGCCGTAGGCGTAAAGTCGAACTCCAGCTTGATAACGTCCCACTGATTGCCGTTAGAGAGAGTGGCCAAATCCGGGTCATCCGCTGTGTTGACATTGAATCCTGCCGTGTTGGCCGACGTGTTGCTAGCGTTATTAGGCCCTGGCAAGCTGCCTACATTACCAGTGGCCATCACGATACCGTTACCTATGCCAATGTTTGTGGCACCGTTGCTGAATATGCCTCGCGATGACGCCGGCCCTTGTGCTGTAATGTTGGATACCTGAAAGCAGTTGCCGCCGATAAGCGTATTGACCATATTCGCCGGCGTAGTGCCGCCGGTTACCGATAGGTTAGCTTCTGCCCCACCTACGTGTTTGATAAAGTTCTCTAAAAAAGCGGTGGCTTCCGGACAATCCACACAGCCTAGCGAGAGAAATATGGGGAAGGGCCCTTCATCTCCTTCATTGCCTACTTGAAGGCGAAAGGTTACGCATTCCGACACAGCTACAAATTGCCGGTGCTGCGGCCGGTCGGGGCGCGACATGCGATAGGCTTCCTTTTCTAGCCCAGGGTCAGCTAACTTTAACGCCAGCGGCGTTTTTTCTCCCAAAGCGCGCGGCACAGCCACCGCTGAATAGGTCGTGCCCGGCACTAACCCACACACCTGGATGATGTTGACACCGTATGCTACTTCTAACGGGAGACGCTGGCGTTGCCTATCTAGCTGGACTGAAAGGTGATTTTGCCCTGTAAGCGATTGAATACCTGTTGATAATAGAGCAGCTAACAGCAGTGTATAACGATTACTCATAGCACAAAGAGCAGTAAGGAGGTAGTAAGCCTTATTTTTTCGCTAAGGAAAGTCCGTTCCCATTTTAGGTTACGGGGAAGCGTCCTTTGTCGTTGCGCGAAGGCTGAAAAACAAATAGAAACCTGCGGCCAAGCAACAAATAAATGGCGCAATGTTAAATATTAACACCACATTTGCCAGAACGTTTGGCTAAACAAAAGGCACTAAACAAGAAGATAACACATTTTGCTCAACAAAGAAGACAGGCAACGGAGCAACCATCTCTGCCCGCAGTCCTCTTTGATAAAACAAGAGCCATACTAAGCCTCGAATGTGCGCTCTGACATTTTGTCCAACACTCCGCCACGTTGGAACATAATCCGGCCTTAAAGTGTTAAATATAAAATAATTCTGGAACAGGCGCAGTTTTTGCGCTTGGTTCAAAATATAATTTCAGGAGAACTTTGCCGTTGCAAAAGACAGGCCCTTTTTTCTTTTTCTCACCCTCTACGAACAAAGAAAAGCCATGACTACCGGAATACCGCAAACCCTTGTTTTAATACTTCTTTTTTTCCCCTTAAGCTTAGCGGCGGCACCTCAACAGGCAGATAATAAGCCAGTATCGCTCTTCGAATATGTGGGTCGCCAAGAGGGTGCAGCTTTCACGTTGGAAACCGACCTAACTACCATTATTGCTAATCGCTATAGTGAGGATTACCTACCGGGCATGATGACGCTGGCCAATGGCGAGACGTTCACGGTCAAAGTCCAGCCCAAGGGTAGATATCGGCGCAAGATTGCCGAAGTGCCGCCGCTGAAAATCAAGGTTGCTAAAAAAGAACTCCGCGAGCGTGGCTTAGATACCCTCACGGAGATGCGCCTTATTTTGCCTTGCTACGACAGCCATCGCGGCGACCAGCTGCTCATCAAAGAGTATCTTGCCTATCGCATGTTTGAGCTACTGACTGACCGCTGCGTACGCGCACGCCTGGTACGGGTTACTCTACGCGACAACCACGTAGAGAAGTCCTCCAAAAAGATGTACGGCCTCCTACTTGAAGACAACGAAGAGACCGCTGCGCGCCTCGGCGGCGTCCTCGTTGAACAGTACGGGCTGCCTGTGGACAGCCTCGACGTGGAGCACGCCGCTCTGGTTGCCGTCTTTCAGTACATGATTGGCAATACTGACTGGGACATCGCTATGATGCGCAACGTGCGCATGGTGCGCATGCCCAACGGGAAAATAGCGGCTATCCCTTACGATTTTGACTTCTCCGGGTTGGTTAGTGCTCCCTACGCCTCTCCGTCGTCTGAAAGCGGACTGCACAACGTGCGTGACCGATTCCTCATGGCGAATGGCATTCCGCGCGAGTCCCTTCGCCGAGCCGTACAACTTGTCCGACAAAAGCAGTCAGAACTCCTCACCTTGTGCTATTCAAGGCACCTGCCCCGCGATGTTTCTTATGATATGGCCCAATACCTGGAGACATTTTTCAATAGAATTGACAAGAACAACGATATCCCTACTCGGGCAATCGTAGACTAAGCGCTTATGCGCGGTTTGCAGAGCGAGTAAAAGAATTGCTGGCTTTGCAGCACCTTTGCCTGCATGAGAAGTCGGTTCCCCTTGTTTCTCCACGTAGCCGCAACGGGTGCAGTGCTCTTTTTATTTGTTGTCTTCTTCTCTGGGCGCGGAGCCTTCCACCAGGCGCCTGTCTTCGACCCGCGCGAGAGCCAATGGGTGGACTCCGTTTTCCAGGTGCTAACTCCCACCGAGCGCATCGGCCAGCTGTTCATGCTGCGCGCACATTCTAATAAAGGACCGGATTACGAGCAAAAAATAGCGGAATACATTCAGAAATATCGCGTGGGGGGCTTGTGCTTTTTTCAAGGCACTCCAGAGCGCCAGGCCCTGTTGACCAATCAGTACCAGGCTCTTTCTGACCGCGTACCACTACTCATCTCGATGGATGCAGAATGGGGGCTGGGCATGCGTCTGCGCGAGTCTACGATATCTTACCCTCGACAGCTCATGCTGGGTGCTGTGCGCGATAATCGCCTCATTTACGACATGGGACGCGACATTGCTCGCCAGTGCCGGCGGTTGGGCGTACACCTCAATTTCGCTCCGGTAGCCGACATCAACAACAACCCAGCCAATCCGGTGATCAACGACCGTTCCTTTGGTGAAGATTGCAGAAACGTGGCAGCCAAGGCGTTCCAGTACATGATGGGGCTTCAAGATGGCGGAGTGATGGCCTGCGCCAAGCACTTCCCTGGCCACGGCGATACCGATGTGGATTCTCATTTCGACTTGCCCATCCTCCAACACAGCGCTGACCGATTAGACTCTGTAGAGCTTTTTCCTTTTCGGGCGCTCATTCTTTATGGCGTGGCTAGCGTCATGGTTGCTCATTTGCATGTGCCGGTACTGGACGACCGCAAGAACCGCCCTACAACACTTAGCCGTGCCGCCGTAACGGGCCTCCTGCGCAAAAAGATGGGTTATGAAGGGTTGATCATTACTGATGCCATGGAAATGGAAGGCGTCGCCAAATTCTTTAAGCCGGGGCAGGCGGAAGTGGAAGCCTTGCGTGCGGGTAATGACATGGTGCTGTTACCGGCCGATGTAGAGGCGGCTTTCAATGCCGTGCAGCTGGCCCTATTAGATGGAACCCTCGACCCTCGGGCTTTGGCTGAAAGCGTGCGCCGCATCCTCCGGGCAAAATACCGCTATGGCCTGACTCATCCGCAACGCGTGGATACCGCCCATATTCGGCGCGACCTGAACACTCCATCTTCCTTTGTACTGCTCCGCAAACTTATCGAGAGTGCGCTTACGCTAGTGCGTGAGCGCGACTCGCTAGTAGGTATGCCTCACCTCGATCGCTGTCGCATAGCTACGGTGGCCCTGGGCGACACGTCTCCCACAGTCTTCCAGAAAACCTGTGCCCTTTACGCTCCTGTGGCGATGTTTTGTTTGCCTAAAAATCCCGACTCTGCTGCTGCTAATGCTCTACTTGACACGCTCCGCTCTTTCGATGTGGTGTTTGTCAGTCTACATGGTATGACGCGCCGTCCCGATCAGCGTTTTGGACTAACACCCGCCCAAATTGCTTTGGCTCGACTCATCCTGGAAAAACACACTAAGTCAGTCCTCGTGGTCTTGGGCAATCCTTACAGTTTGGCGCACTTTGAAGAAGCCCCCACGGTGCTGGTGGCGTATGCTGACGATGCTACGACTCAGAGTGCCGCTGCTCGGGCGCTCTTCGGTGCCGTAGATATCAGTGGCGTATTACCCGTCACGGCTTCTGCCCAGGCTAAGGCGGGCCAAGGCATACAGCGCTACTTTGCCGCCAAACGCCTGGACTATGACCTCCCTGAAGCGGTGGGACTCAGTAGCGATACGCTCCGCCTGCTGGACACGCTAGCGGCTGAACTCATTGCCACAGGTGCAGCACCGGGATGTCAGGTGCTAGTAGCTCGTCAAGGGAAAGTGGTCTGGCATAAAGCCTACGGGCGCCATACTTATGAGCCCGACGCGCGTCCAGTGTCCTTGGATGACCTCTATGACCTGGCTTCTGTTACCAAGGTAGCAGCCACTACCTTAGCGCTCATGTATGAGATAGACGCTGGGCGTCTTCATCTGGATACGCCTATTGTGCGCTACCTTCCAGAGCTGCGCCATACCGACAAGGCAGCACTTACCCTGCGCGAAATACTTGTCCATCAGGGCGGCCTCCAGGCGTGGATACCTTTCTACCAGAAAACCCTAGCCGCTTTAGGACGCCCTTCCCCTGAGCTGTATTTACCTCGCCCAATGACCTGTTACGAGGTGCCCGTTGCTAAGGACCTGTACTTACTTGACGACTATCGCGACACTATCTGGCGACGCATTTTTACTTCACCGCTTCGTTCCGACCGCTCGTATCGCTACTCCGATTTGGGGCTCTATCTGTGTGCGCGTATCCTAGAAACCTTGGAGCACCAGCCATTAGATGTGTTCGTGCGCCGGATATTTTATCGGCCTATGGGTCTCAGCACGACGACATTTAACCCGTGGGCTCTTGGTTGGTCCGACCGTTGTGTGCCTACAGAAGATGACAACTATTTCCGCCATCAGCGCCTGCAAGGCTACGTACACGATATGGGCGCTGCCATGCTTGGC
>JBEQAD010000168.1:0-3701 GCA_041640515.1 Saprospiraceae bacterium
GCCGACGTGAAGCCCGGCAACACCGTGGTCGTCATCGTAACAAACTCTAAAAGTGTATTATTGTAAGCAACAGGAAATTGTAGGGACGTGATATTAGTGAAGTTCTGCACCTTCAGCTCCAGCGTAATAGTGTCGCCGAAATTAGCATTCACAGTGGATGGGGAAAAACTAGTAATCAGGTTTTGCCCCCAGGCCGTCAAACTGGATGCCAACAGACTCACCGAGAGAAGTGTAGGGAAAATCGGTCTCATCTTTAATAAGGAATAGGGATGATGAAAAAATAATAAATAGTTCGTCATAGTCTAACCAAAGGCTGAACGCTCGTTTGTGTTCGGGTTCGGAGGAGTAAAAAATGGACCCCATGCCTAGGTAACTGAGCAGCGGCAATTTCTATGCCATGCCAACCGGCAGGCAACGCAGAGCGCTGTTCCTCTACAATGCGCCCGCTGGCTTCTATTAAGACCAGCTGCACTTCCTCGGCGCTGCTTAAGGCGAAGGAAACCAACGTTCTATGCGCGAATGGATTGGGCCATATTTTAACAGGCAAAGACGACGGGTCTTCCCGACTCTCCCCTGTGCTTACAGCGAAGCCTATAGCTACGTAGCCGTGCTTGAGCACGCAGTCTTTCATGCGTAGCGGAGCCCGCGCAGTGTCGGCTAAGACCACCTCAAACTGAGTCGGCGGGATCTCAGTAAACGCTACCGGCGTGCCTTGTCCATTGGCACCTTTAACTCCAAATTTTATCAGGAAAATGACTGTGCTGTCGGGTAGCGAGACCCCTGCTTTGACTAAAGGCGTATTCCAGGCAAAACGCAGGATACCCTGTGCTGTGTCCTTGCGTCCGAAGTTGTCAATGGTCAGCCCTGGCAGGTTAAAATTTAGAACAGAAAGATAATTGATGACAGCAGGGTCCCACTGGATGACAAACTGCACGCCAACGATGCTATCGAACTTGGCTACTCGCACTGGCATGGTGACCACTGTTCCGGGAGTTACGTTGTTGACCAACGGCAAGGAAAACGTCACCTGTGCGCGAAGAATCGGGAAACCCAAGAAGAAAATGGCGGACCAGACCCAGCGGGAACGTAGAAACATATAAACAACTGGTTGTGGATTTGTTATTGGCCTGTCGCAACGGCGATTGGGCTCTACGCGGATTAAAAACAGCACCACTCACGGGAAAACAAGCGGATAAACCCGCTTTTCCAAAAAGCGGGCCAAAGTTCCTAAAAAGCACTTGTACGCCAAAATCTGGCTGGAATAATCAAGGAAGTGTCGCCCGTCGGCAAGAATTCGCCAATTTCGTTTTAAGAATCTCGCCTTTCTTTACAGCCCATCGAAATGCCTCGGGCGGAGGATTTCGCGGTTGTAGCAATCGAAAAACTCGCGCACCTCATACGTCTTGGGCAATGCTTGCCAATCCAGGTAGAAGCTATTCCGAGGTAAGGCAGGAGTGTAGTCATCCACCACGATCTGCAGCAAGTAAGTGGGGGTAGAGATAAGAGAAGACTGTTCCCCCCATCGGCTAAATTCATAGTAGAAATAGATGGGCAAGCCGCTGTGTTTTTCGAGCGCAAAGCGAATGTGGCGCCAGCGAGCCTCTTCCTCTGCGGTGGCTTCGGTTATCCAGTCAGCGCCCACCAGTGTGCACAAAGTCTTGCCAATGAGGGTATCACCCAGCGTCCGGTAAGGCGGTACGCCCAGGTCTTTGTTGAGTCCGTAGTACTTGCGCACGGCAGGCGTGTGCAACAACAGCGGCAGGAAGAAAAAAACCGGGCCATGGTGGAATTGGTGCGTCTCCAGGTCGAGGCGCTGCAGGTCGTAGCGTTGAACTAAGCTATCGCCAAAAAGTGTGTATTTGTAGCGGCCGTCGAACACCACCCGGAGATGTTGTAAGCTGGAAGGATACTGTGTTTCTAAATCGGCCTCGTAGCGCAGCCCAGGACGTCCATCGAAATGCTCGAAGCGCGCAAACCACACTTGACCTCGGTAGAAAATGGAGTCGCGGCTGTAGGCGTGCTTCTCTACCGCGCGGATGCGATAGGAGCCGTGCTGTACGCGCTCTGCACTGTCCAAGGCGGCGATGAGCAGTGGGTGCAGGGTCTGGGCAGTCAGGGCGCTTGCGAGCAAGACACAAACAAAAGCAAGTGAGTACCTCATAGCAACACCTCCGAGGCTATTTTCCTCCTATCAGTTGAACGTATTCCTTATCTACCCAGCCCTTTAGCCCATCATTGTTGCGGGCGAAGACGAATTGCATCCCACTTTGCTGTTTCACGCAGTCGCAAATGAGGGTAATTTCCTCCCCTCGCTCAAACTGGCCTAACGTCTGGCTGCGGGTGCTGGGGTACTGGCGTACGTTGAGCGGCGAGCGCTGCGTCGCCACCTTGGCGCGCGTCCTTTTCTCGTACTTGTTGCGGCACTGCGCTACCGCCTTAGCGTTTTTCACGTATTGACGCACGCAGCGGTCTCGGTCTTCTGACCAGGGGTGTATACGGGCCAGGCTATAAATCCAGTGCTCTATGGCATTGCTCGGTTTCCCGTCGTCCATCTGGCGCAGTAGACTTGTCGCCAAAAAAGCGCGTTCCGGGTCATAACCCGCTGCATGGAGCAGGTATACCGCGGCAATGTCGGCTTCCAGCTCATCGGCTTTGTTGCAGACAAGAGATTGGTACTTCGTCAAGGTGGCAACTATTTGAGTAAACAAGTCGCCCTCTTCTTCGGCAATCTCGACGTCTTTGATAAGCCGAGCGAGTTCGGCAGTGTGGCTGTTTTCGCTGTGACCCAATTCGTGCCCGATGATGAAACCCAGTTCGTCATCGCCAGGGAGCGCTTCTATTAGGCCAATGCTGAGGTATATGTTGCCACCGGGAATGGTAAAAGCGGTGAACTCGCTGTCTTCTAAAACGAAAATGTTATGGTCGAAATCTTGCTTGCTCAGGTAAGGGCGCATTCGCCCGAGGATGGCCTCTACTCGCGCATTGTAAGTCGCATCTTCCGAAATAAGGTGGATGAAATCCTGGTGCATTTGTTTGCCCATGCGTTTTTGCTCTGCTATGCTTACCTTGCCTACGTACTGCCGGATTTCGCGTTTTATTCAGTCGCTGCATTCTTCTTCCGCGCTATACCCGCAGGGGAGCTGGTGCGCGTCCACCCGCGTCTAGTAAAAGTAGCGGGTTTCTTCTTTAGGCAGTGACTCTCCACAGGCAGTTACTCCCACCGCAAGAGCCAGGAGCCGATAGGCTGGCAAACTAAGCAAGTTAAACATATGGTGGTGAGGTATCTGGCAGTTTCAGGTTAATAGGCGAGTAATTCTCCTATAGCACTGGCCACTTTTTCAATAGAAGGTATCATTTCACGCTCCAGTGTCTCGTTGAGCGGCACTGCTGGTACGTTGGCGGCGCCTAAGGTGCGTACGGGCGCGTCGAGATATTGGAAGCACGCTTCCGCGATGCGCGCAGCGATGCTTTGGGCAAAGGTATTGTTTACGGGCTCTTCCGTCAATACCAGTACTTTGCCGTGTCGGCGGGCCAAGGTGTACAGGGCTGTTTCGTCGAGTGGAGCAAGCGTGCGCAAGTCGAGAACTTCTACCCGTCCTGCATATGCATGCGCCGCATTCAAGGCCCAGTGTACGCCCATGCCGTAACTGACTATGCCCAGCGTTTCGCCGCGGCGGACGGCCTCCGGGTCGGCCTCGACC
>JBEQAD010000168.1:3711-7130 GCA_041640515.1 Saprospiraceae bacterium
CCTCGACCACTGTGCGGGCTTTGCCGAAAGGCACAATGTACTCCTCGTCAGGCTCTGGAGTGCGGGCGGCTTCTGTGCCGCGCACCTTGCTCCAGTACAGGCCTTTGTGTTCGAAAATGACCACAGGATTGGGGTCGTAGTAAGCGGCTTTCATAAGCCCTTTCAGGTCAGCGCCGTTGCTGGGATAGGCTACTTTGATGCCTCGAATGTTGACCACGACGCTCTCGACACTACTGCTGTGGTAGGGGCCTCCGCTGCCATAAGCGCCAATGGGCACCCGAATAATGCAGCTGACGGGCCATTTGCCGTTAGTCAGGTAACACGAGCGGCTCACTTCGGTGAACAGTTGATTGAGGCCGGGCCAGATGTAGTCGGCAAATTGCACTTCTACAATGGGGCGCAGCCCTACTGCGCTCATACCAGCGGTGCTGCCAATGATAAAAGCCTCCTGAATGGGCGTGTTGAACACCCGGTGATCTCCGAATTTTTCTGCCAATGTGGCGGCCTCGCGGAAGACACCGCCCAGTCGTCGGCCTACATCTTGGCCGTAGAGGAGGCACTCTGGGTGCTTGCGCATGAGTTCTTCAATGGCGTATAGCGCGCAGTCCACCATTACTTTAGGTTCGCGGCCTGCAGGCTCGCGGGTGCCACGCTCTTCGACAATGGGCGTTGGGGCAAGGTCATGGGTATAGAGGTCCTCGGGGCGCGGGTCTGGGGCATTTTTGCTTCGCTCGAAATCTTCATTTACGGTTCGGATGGCTTCTTGTTCGATATGCTGCAAGACCTCTTCGGAGAAACCGCGTTCCAGCAGGGTGCGGCGCAAGATAGGGTAAGGATCGCGCTGTTGGTGTTCCTCCAAGTCGTCGCGATACCATTCCTTGCGGACACCCGAGGTGTGGTGATTGAGCAGCGGCACGCGGGCATGCAGCAGAAAAGGGCGGCGTTCGGTGCGGATTGTTTGTAAAATATTCCGCACGGTCATCCAACACTGGACAAAATCGTTGCCTTCGATGCTGACGGCTTCCAGACCAGGGAAACCCCTGGCGTACTCGGCCGCTGTAGCTACGCGCGTCTCGACGGCATTGGCCGAAATGTCCCAGCCATTGTCCTGGACGAGGTAAAGAATGGGTAGTTTTTTCAGGACGGCCATTTGAAAAGCCTCGCTTACTTCGCCTTCGGTGACGGAGGCGTCGCCTAGGGAGCAGACCACAACAGGTTTTTCTACCTCGGGTGGTGGCGCCAATTCAGGCACTTGCTCTCGATACCAAAACCCCAGGGCTGCGCCCGTGGCGGGTATCGCTTGCATACCTGTTGCGCTACTTTGATGAGGTATTTTGGGCTTGTCGGGGTCGCGCAGGCTAGGGTGACAGTAGTAGGAACGCCCACCCGAGAAGGGGTCGTCGCGTTTAGCCATTAGTTGGAGCATACAGTCGTAAGGACGCATACCGATGCCCAGCAGCATACTGTCGTCGCGGTAGTAGGGGTACAGGTAGTCCTGAGGCAACAGCTGCATGGCTACTGCCAGTTGGATGGCTTCGTGCCCGCGCGAGGTAGCATGTACGTATTTGGAAACAAACTTAAAGTGAGCCTCATAAGTGTCGGTCATGGCCTTAGCGGTTGCCATGAGCCGAAAGGCGCGTTCCAGCACGTCGGCCGGGATATCCGCCCGGCTGACTTTCGCTTCCGTCTGACGCCGGCCGCTTCGGGTGCGAGTAGAGGTTATTGTGTTCAAAGCAGGACAGATAAAAGGTTAAAAATGAATGTATTTAAAGTGAACACTTCCAAGGAGCGGTGCCTCTTTCTGAGAAGCACTTACATTTGTCACCAAAGGAAAGAGGCCTATGAAACGCATTATAACAGCTAGTGTGTGGCTCGCCTTATTGGCCAGCAGTGCACTTGGGCAAAGTTACACCAGATGGGTTGTAGGCGACACGGCGGATGCAACGCCGAGCAACTATCAAGGCGGCTTGGTGCTGGCTGGTGGTGGTCCCGACAACGACGAGGCCATGCGCTGGATGCTGCAGCGTGCTGCGGGTGGCGATGTCGTCGTGCTGCGCGCCTCTGGCACCAACGGCTATAACGCATACTTTTACACCGAGTTGGGGGTGCCTGTCAATTCCGTCGAGACCATACGCTTCAACAGCGCCGAGGCTGCGCACGATCCCTATGTACTCCGTCAAATCCGAAATGCCGAGCTCGTCTTCATCGCCGGCGGCGATCAATACCGTTACTACCAATATTGGAAAGATACGCCGGTAGAGGAAGCGCTCAACTACCTGTTGCGAGAAAAGAAAATTACCGTAGGGGGCACTAGCGCCGGCATGGCCATATTGACGTCAGCCTATTATGCGCCCTCGGTGGCCTCGCTCACCTCAGCCCAAGCGCTGGCTAATCCTTTCCACCCTAATTTCGATGTGCTCGGCTGGGCGGACTTTCTGCAGCCGCCTTTCGTTGCCCGCGCCATTTCAGACTCTCACTACGACCAGCGTGAGCGCGCAGGGCGCCATTTTGCCTTTTTGGCCCGCCTAACCGAGGCGCACAGTGAGCCTTTCTATGGCATTGCCTGCAACGAGTACACCGCCGTCTGTGTAGACACGAGTGGCCGCGCCATTGTGTTTGGCGATTATCCCAGCTACAACGACTACGCTTACTTCCTGAAAACTAATTGCCAGCAGCCCTTCGGCCCGGAGGTCATCCAGCCTAATGTGCCTTTAACGTGGAACCGACAGCAGGCCGCCGTCATTGCTTACGTCGTCCCTGGTACAAAAATGGGCAGCCACTCGTTCGATTTGAAAACGTGGGAAACGGGTTCAGGTGGCCAGTGGCAGCACTGGTACGCGGTGCAGGGTGTCTTTGTGCAGCAAGGAGCGCCCCACGGCGCCTGTGCCCCTGCTTCCTCCAGCCAGGAGCGTTCCTCTGAGCGTCCGTGTGTGCGCACGTATCCCAACCCGGCGCGCGAACGCCTGCTTGTTGAGTTAGAAGAACCCGCAAATGCAGTGCTGATGCTGTTTGACGTTATAGGCCGACAGGTAGGCCTCTACCACAGCGAGGCCACGCACCACGTTGTCGCCACTGGCCATTTGCCCCCAGGCCATTATGTGCTTATCGTTCAAACTTCGCGAAGTTCTTGTCGTACGCCTATTTTTCTAAAATAAACCGGCGGTTTAACGGGCATTAGTTGGTGAGGCCGCTCGAAGAAAAAAATAGAGGCTCACTTTTGGCCTTGCTCCGGAGAGGCAAGCGAACGGAACTACCTCTAATGCAACGGCTTCATGCTTTACAAAGGAAAGTCTTGTAAATTTGTTTTGTTTTTATTTCGTTCTGTGCCTCTGCTGCAGTTTCAGTGTGTAGGTGAGGTGGCGAAAAAATCTGCTTTTTTTCAGGTTATTTTGAAGAACGCCGTTGACTCCCTCGCTTTT
>JBEQAD010000169.1:0-7037 GCA_041640515.1 Saprospiraceae bacterium
GCGCGGTAGATGGTTTTTTTCAAAAGGGTATAGGCAAAATGGTGCTGTTGCGGTGAATTTACTCGCGGGCTTTGTTAGAGGTAGTAATTAACTAGAAAAAAGCCGTTCTCAAAGCCACTAAAAAAAGAGCCGCCGAGCGCGTTACGCGTCGGCGGCAGAACCCCAAAAAACCAAATGAAAACAATCTTCCTTTTGTATTGCCTGCCCTTGCTCGTCTGCAAAGACATCTTTCTGACGACATGGACAGCAATAGTCACACCAGCAAAAGCCCTTCTGAGGGCGATTTGCGAGCCGTTAACAAGCCGTCTTGCATCAAAGCTTCATTTTGAGGAGGAACAGTGCGCAGCGCTTTTTTGGGCTTTGGACTCCGTTAACAAATGCACGAGGTTACTCCACCCGGACGCGAATGCCTTGTGAATGGCTAGAGAACTCCGGTGCGTACATGCACTGCAAGGTGGCAATGCCGCTGGAGAAGCTACCCCGATAAGCCACTACCCACGGATATTCGAGCACAAAGGTGCCGCGCGGTAGGTAGTCAATGAAGAAGTGCGTGGCTAAGTCGCGAGTGCTTTCGTAGTAGCCCAGCCCATCCTGCCAGCGGAATTGGCTCAATACGTTGACTGGCTCGAAGCCGGCGGCTCGCATATCTTTGAGATGGACGAACTCCATGGCGCGGTCGGTGCGGATTTCGATGCGCACTTTGAGGCGGTCTCCGGGTTTGAGAGCGTTGCCCTCTTGGATGGGATAGAGTTTGGGTCCGGTGGGCGTGTTTTCCTCTCGGTACAGTTGTTTGACGATGGTCAGCGGCGTATTGCGGAAGGCGGCAATTTTGTCAAGGTCTTCGAAGTACTGCCAGTAGGCGCCTCCCCAAACGATGTGTGCGTTGGGGTTTTCTACGCGCACAGTGCTCCAGCTGGGCTGGATTTCGCCACCGCTCCAACTTTGCTTGAAGTAACCGGTGCCTGCTTCGTATTCTCTGGAAGTAAGGGCTTTATTCCCTACTTGCAGGCGCACAGGCTGGGTTTGGGCAAGCCAATTGCTGCCGCGGAGGAGCAGGGCGTAGACGGCTTCGGCGGTGGCTTTTGTGCTTTCCCAGCGATTGCTCTGTTTGTTCTTGAGCAGCCAGATGCGCAGTTCTTCCACAGCACGGGCGTCGTTGGCCACTTCATCGAAAACCTCGATGAGCAGCGCCTGGGTTTCGATAGGCAGCTGGTACCAGTACATGCCTCGGTCGAAGGGCCAGTACATGCCAAGTTCTTCCTTGATGATAGCGCGCTCGCGCAGGCTAGCTACGATGCGCTGGGCGGCGTCGGGGCGTCCGTAGCGGTGCAGTGCCAGGGCGAGCATGCCTTGTTCGTAGAGGTTGCGTTGCAGCCAATAGCGAGCGCCCTGGTCGAGGTAATAGGCTGTTACGCGGTCGGGCTTGTCCACGGGGAAGAAGGACATGGCATATAGGTAGTGAATGGCCAGCCCGTCGAGGTGGTCATCTTCGAGTTTGATTTTGCCTGCTTGAGCCAGGCGCTGCAGCTCTTCGTAGCGGCGCTGCATTTCCCTATGGCAGAACCCCATGGCATTGTCGAGCATGTGGCTTACGGCGTTGTCTTGCTCGATGTTAATGGCTCCCAAGTGGCGCAGGTGTCCTATCCCGGCAACGATGTGCTGGGTGATGTACCAGCTTTCGCGGCCTCCGGGGAACCATGCCCAACCGCCGCTTTCGGCCTGGCGCTCGGCCAGCGTGTTCAGGGCGCGTGTGCGTTCGTCGGCCATGCGGTTGAGGTCGAACAGCAGGGCGATGTTTTGCTTTTGCTGCTCTTCGCTGAGGGCGTCCAACACCCAGGGCGTCTCTTCGAGCAGGGCTGTCTTGAGCTCCTGGCTTTTGGTTAGGTTCGATTGCATGGCCGGGCTGCCCGTAGCTTTCCAGCGCTCATAGACGCGGCGCAGGTTGGGCAGCTTTTGCGTTACGTGGGCGGCCAGCGCGTTTGCGTAGAAGCGGCTAAAGATCTGCTCGGCGCACTCATGAGGAAATTCCATGAGGTAGGGCAGTGCCTGTACGGCATACCACACTGGGTTGCTGCTGAACTCCACTGTGTAGCGGTGATGGCGCAGCGTTTTAGAGGTGTTGCCTTTCAGACTTTCGAAGGTGAAGGTTTTCTGTTGCTGGCCGCGCACGGTCAGCGGCAAGGTCTCTGTGACGAGCATGCGGTTGCTGACCACCGGCAGGGTGTTTTCTTCGCCGTCGCGGTGTTGTTTGCCTTCGGCAAAAATTTGCCACGTCAGGGCGCCCATTTGTGCTTCGGGTACTTTCAGGCGCCAGGATAACAGCGCCGATTGCCCCGGAGCGGTATTGAAAGCAACGACTATGTCGCGCGGCGTCAGGCCAAAGGCGCTCTCTACCGATTGCAGCGTGACGGCATCGAACAGGCTCAGCGTGGCGGTGCCCGCCAAAGGCGCTTCCGATAGGTTGCTTACTTTGGCGGTGAACTCTAACACGTCGCCTTCGCGCAAAAAGCGCGGTGGGTTGGGCAGTACCATGAGCTCTTTTTGAGTCACCACCGTGCGCTCTACTTGCGCCTGCTGCAGCTCTTTAGTGTGAGCAAAGAGGAGCAATTTCCAGCGCGTTAGGGCTTCGTTCATGGTGAACTGCAGCACCACATTGCCCGCAGCATCAGTGCGCAGTTGGGGGAAGAAAAACACGGTTTCGTTCAGATTGCGCCGAATAGGTGCGGGTGCCGCTTCAGTTGGCTTAGCAGTAGGAGCGGCACCGCCAGTGGCTCGTTTCAATGGTGCATCGGCCGCTTCTTCGGTTTCTGCGCTGTAAGGTACCATCGGTTCTGTCATCGCTTTTTCTCTGCCAGCCGGAGCCATTCTCATGAGCACTGCGCCCTCTTGTGCTCTATAGAAATGCCTTCTGTGCAGCGGAAAGCCGAACCATTCCAGCTGCGCGTATCTCCGCTCCTGCACCGAGGGCCATGCTCGTTGCGCATAGCGCATATAACCGCTCTGGCTGTTAAAGCCGCTGGGTTCCAGTGTTAGGAAGTAGTTGTAGGAAGGAAATTGGATTTTGCTCCAGCTGTGGGGCAAAAACTGGTCGAGCGAAGCGTCGTACATAGCTGCAACCAATTCGGCAGCTACTTTCTCCTTCTTTGGGCCGCTAATGCGCAGGCGCCACGTTTCTCGGTCGCCGGGGGCCAATCGTTCGCGGAAGGTCTCGAAGGTGATTTCTAACTCTTTGTTGCTCCAGGGTACGTTCAGGGTGTGAGGGCCGGTTTGATAAAACCGGTTGTGCTGGACGGCGAAGGCATTTAGCCCAATACCACCGCGGTCAGCCTCTTGCACAGCGATATCGGTGCTTTGCGAGCCGTTGATCGTGAGCCAGCGCGGTTCTTGGATTTCTTCTTCACGCCCTACAAGAAGTAAGAAATGCAAGCGCTCACCTCCACCCAACCAGAACCGGCCAGTGTCGCCGGGTTCACAGGTGGTCTTTTCTAAGGCACCGCTGGGGGAGTCAAAGCGCGTGGTGGCATCTGCCTCATCCCACACGCGCACTATCTGTTTGATTTCTATGGGTTTTCCGGAGGCGTCGCTGGTTTTCAGTATGATTTCGTAGTAGCCTGCGCGCATTTGGCCCTCGTGCAGGTCGAGCGTTACTTCGCCGGTACTGCGGAAGGAGATAGTGCGGGTAAAGTCTTGGCGTCCCCACTTTTCTGGGTTATCCTCGCTGTTCCAGGCGTAGAGCGGGAAGTCGCGCCGAAACTCGCTCTCGCTCATGGCCAATACATCGGGGGCTGCCCAGTAGCGTCGGACGAAACGAGTGGACGGCGGCACCAGCCGCGTGATATTCACCGTGCCCTCGGCGGCCTGAGGTTGACCGGCATTGTTGGTAGTGAAAAGGGTAACTTTCTGAAGGCGTTGCAGCTCGATGTCTTCGCTCAATTCGAGGCGGGCGTTTAGGGCTACATAGCCGGCGGAGACCTCTGTCTGTTTGCTGCGCGTTTCGCCCGTAATGTCGGTAACGTCCGCCGTGACGGTATACTGGAAAATAGGCAGGTCCTTTTCTGGAATGCTGCGGTCGGGTAAGGCAGTGAAAGTGATGGTAAAAGCGCCTTGAGCATCGGTCATGGTGGTACCGTTGGCCACTTCTACCTCCTCGGAAGACAAAGGCCATCGGGTACGCCACCAGCCCCACCACCAAGGTTGCTGCAGCTGGCGCACGACGCGATAGCGCACTTGGGCGCCATCCACGCTGTTGCCGGCGTAGTTCTTCGCTTCGCCGCGTATGGTAACGGCGTCGCCCACACGATAGCTGCCTTCTACCGGTTTGAACGTCACCTCGAACTTAGGGCGCTTGTATTCTTCTACTGAAAAAGAGGCCTCGCCATAGTAGCCATCTGCTCGAAGGCTCATGGCGCCCGTCAAGCCGGAGGCGGGCGCTTGAAAAGCGCCGTTGATAGTGCCGTATTCGTTGGAGGTCAGTACCAGTTCGCCTCTGGGCTGGTCGTTGGCGTCGTAGAAAGTTACTTTCACTTTTTGGTTGGGCAGGATGCGGGGCATGCCCTTTGAGTTGCGCTCCAGCAGGACGCCTTTGAAGTACACCGTTTGCCCTGGACGATACAGGCTGCGATCGGTGAAGAAAGCGACCTTGCGCGTTGTGCTGGTACGCCCGCGCTGGTAGGCGTAGAAGCGCTGGTCGAGCCAGAGCGTATCCTTGCCTTCACTGAGGCGTATCTCTGAAAGGCGGTCGGTGCCAATTTGTGGGCGAATGATGCCGTCTTTATCAGAGGTGGTCTGTGCCACGCGGACGCTCTGGTAGTCTCTCGTCGTGGGATTCCATTTTTCCTCGAAAAACTCCGCCAATACGCCCGCTTTGGGTGCTCCCGTTTCGCGGTGTACTACAGCCAGCTGTTTTGAGCCATTCAGGTCGTAAGAGATAGCGGCCAAATGGGAGCAGGCGAAGAAGGCATAACACGTCGGTTGGCTTTCGCCATCGAAGGAAGCAGTAGGAGCCACTAACACAGCGTAGTAGCCAGCAGGCAGGGGGCTTAATCGCAGTTCTGTGCGGTGCTCGCGGAAGTCTTCCGGAGCGTTCAAGTTCCACGATCGTTGCTCTATGGCGGGCATTTTGAGCAAATCTTCGAGGGTAGGCTCGTCTCTTCTGCCCTGAGCCGCACCCGGCACGGAAACTACCCGTACCCATATCTGGCTGATGTTCTTGAACGCTGCCGCTATTAAGGCGGGTTTATTGGGCAAATAAACTTGCTCGACTTGGACCTGCAGCGATGGGCTTTTTATCTGCGCTATCAAGTGGTTGCACAATGCTGCGCCGTAAGTGTTTGGATGTCTTGCCGCGGCGCTTTCGCACTCCGCAATGGCCTGCTGGAGTAAGTCGCTTTGGGCGTTTTCGGGTTGCTCGCTCAGGTGGCGGTAGGCTACTCCCAAGTGATAGACGATTTCAGGGTCGGAGGGATGGTTGTAATGTTCGCGATGCAGCGCGCCTAAAGCATCCGCATAGCGCTCCCATTTATCGCTGAGGGTGGACTTGTTGCGAGCGAACTGTAAGCGCAGCAGGTCGGCGTCTATCTGAGCAGCGACGTTTCCGGTGGAGAGGTGTGTGGCGAGGACGCGCTGATACAAACGCACTGCCAGCCACGTGCCCGAGGTCGTGTCTTGGGTGTCGAAGCGATAAGGCACAAATTCAGCAGCAGGTGCAAAGGCTTGGGGCTGCTCCAGATAGAACTGGTAGGCTGGTTGGGTGAGGTAGCTGCGCTCGTCGGCGAAGTGTTTCAGCGCGCGGTGGGCCAACAGGTCGAATAGGGTAGGGCGCAGCAGCCCACCGGCCACAGTGTCGTTGAGGGATGGAGTTAACAGGGCTTTCATCTGCTCCACAGGGACATCGCGCAACACGGCCTCATTAGCCACAGAGGTCTGGTAATAGCGGAGCGCTTCCAACTCTATTTGTTCGGCCGACCAGGTGCGGATGTCGCGGCCTTCACCCTGCGGGGCAGGGGTACGCTCTTGGATGGTCCATGCACGGCTTTGTAAATAGACGCTGTATAGTTCGCCCAACAGGCTTTGCAGCACGGAGCGCTCTGGTTCGACAGCGTTTTTTTCTTCTTCTTCGAAAAGTAGTATGGCATTTTCTATACCGTCCTCTTGTAGTAGCACCGTATACTTGCCGCGATAGAGGAGTGCCTTGATGATCTGAGGTGTGTTTTGCTCTGCTTTAGCGCGTTTGTAGAGGGCTTCGGTCTTTTCTAAGGCACTTCGCGGCAGACCTTGCTGCTCCAAGCTGTCAATCTCGGCCCACTCTTTAGCGTAGTCATCGTAGGTAGGCGAGGGCGGTTGCGGGGCCTTGGGCATAGCGGTGGGTGCAGGTTGGTGGGAGGTTTCGGAAGTAGACTTCGACTTTTGGGCGTATTTACAAAAGGCAAAGGTCAGGGGAAGCAGAAAAAGCAAAAGGCGCGACATGGTTGGTGGTGCTGGGTGTGTTTTTTAATAAAAGCAAAAATAAGTTGCGGCATCAAGCCGGCGTAAACAGATGCATCTGCCCGGCTCAATGCACAAAAAAGAATGATGCGCATGTGCAGATGCGCATTTTCTCCGGTAAAGAGGAACTCAGGTTAACTTAGCCGTGCAGGTGCAGGAAAGACTTGGATACCCAGCGGTCGTCAACACTGATTTTAGCCCAATTACCTTGCTCTTCAAAGATAAAAACCTCCTCGTTGCGCACCAAGGCGCCGATGATGCCGAACTGCGTACTGGGGCCGCTGCGCACGTTGAGCGTAGCCGTATTGATGACGGTAGCGCGCACAACGTCGCGGACGAAATTAGCCGATACCCATTCCTGTTTGGAAGCGGAAATCCGGTACCAGTTGTTTCTTCTCTCATAAATGCGCAGCACCGAGCCAAAGGGCGTCACGTTGATTTTGCGCCCTCTACTCGAGGGCTGGTTGCGCACATTGAGCCAGTCGGCCGTTACGTAGCCATACTTGAGCACCGGCGGCGGCACTTGACCCGTCTGCATGAGCTCGCGCACCAAG